>CACKBP010000018.1 GCA_902598315.1 uncultured Pelagibacteraceae bacterium | reverse complement strand
TTTACTTTACGTTTTAAAGATACTTCATTTGTTAATAAAAAGTTTTTAGCCACTTGTTGTGTGATAGTAGATGCGCCCTCCAAACGTTTATCTTGATAAATATTTTTCAGATTATTAATAATGGCTCTTAAAATTCCCTGAGCATCTACACCTGGGTGGCTAAAGAAGTTCTTATCCTCTGCAGATAAAAAAGAGTTTACTATTACTTCTGGTATAGAATCATAAGGAACAAATAATCTCTTTTGTAGAGCGTATTCAGCTATTAACTTACCATCATCAGAATAAACCCTACTAGAAATCGGAGGTTGATAGTTTGATAACTTTTTATAATCGGGTAGACCTATCGAAAAATACCAAAAAGTAGAAAAAGTAAAAAATATTAAAAATATAAAAAAAATAAGTGCTATTTTTACTGTAAAATTAAGATATTTAAACATTTGTTAATTTATCATTAAAAAATTTGACTTTCTTTAGGCATTATTGCTTTTTTTAATAAGTGTAATTATTGATAAAATCGTATAAAATAACAATATGACAAGTTTAATATTCACAGATTTCAAAAAAATAAAAGGAATTCATTTAAAATGGAAAAAAATTTATATATTGATGCCTCGCATCCAAATCAAACTCGTATCGTTCTTAAATCAAATAATTCAATTGAGGAGTACGAATTTGAGGACAAAAATAATTTAAATTTTAAGAATAATATTTATTTGGGAACAATAAGTAGAGTTGAGCCCTCTTTACAAGCCGCTTTTGTTAACTTTGGTCGAGAAAGACACGGTTTTTTAGCATTTAATGATATTCAGTCAGATTATTACCAAATACCTTCGGAGGATAAAGAAAAACTTAAAATTGTTGAAGAAAAAATAAGGGAAAATTTAAAAAATAATGTAATTCAATCACCTAATGATAGTTCTTCAACACAGCCCAATAATGAGGAGTTAAATGGTGAAAATAATAAATCTTTAAATAACTCTGAGGTAATAAAAAATAATGAAGTTGAAAAAAAGGAGTATAGAGAAGAGGTTAGAACTTCTTTTGGAATTAAAAGATATAAGATTCAAGAAGTTATCAAGCCGGGTCAAGTAGTATTGATACAAGTTATAAAAGAAGAAAGAGGGCAAAAAGGGGCTGCTTTAACTACTTTTATTTCTCTGGCTGGAAAATACATGGTCTTAATGCCGAATACTCCCAAGGGCGGTGGAATTTCAAGAAAAATTTTCAACTCTAATGATCGTCAAAAAATCAGAAATATTTTAAATGACATTGATATTCCTAAAAGTATGGGCGTAATAGTTAGAACAGCAGGGGCAAATAAAACAAAAAACGAAATTGAAAAAGATTTTAAAAATACTTTAAAAACATGGGAGCAAATTAGAGACAAAGCTTTAGTTTCAAATGCACCCTCATTAGTCTACGAAGAGGGGGATATTATTAAAAGAACTATACGAGATACGTATGATAATGAAACAAAAAATGTGTACATAGAGGGAAACGAAGCCTACCAAAAAGCTAAAAAATTCATGAAAGAATTAATGCCTAAAAATGTAAAAAATATAAAAAAATACCGTGGTAAAATTCCACTTTTTCATGACGCTAATATTGAAAAACAGCTCAATAATATATTTGAACCCACTGTTAAGTTAAAGTCAGGTGGATATATTGTAATAAATCCAACTGAGGCTCTGGTAGCCATAGACATAAACTCTGGGCAGTCAACTAAACAGATAAATATTGAGAAAACTGCATTAAATACTAATTTAGAGGCTGCAGAGGAAATAGCTCATCAAATTAAATTAAGAGACCTTTCAGGTTTAATAGTTGTAGATTTCATCGATATGATTAACTTTTATAATCGAAGGTTGGTAGAAAAAAAGATGAAAGAAAGTATTCGAAAAGATAGAGCTAGAATCCAGCTTGGACGTATAAGTAATTTTGGATTGTTAGAAATGACTCGACAGAGACTACGTGAAGGTTCTATTAAATGGGAAACACAGTTATCAATAGGATCTTTTTCCCAAAAAGTTTTAAAAAAAATACAACACTTAGCCTTTACTGATAAAGTTAAAATTGTAAAATCTTATGTTCCTGAAAAAGTAAAATTATTTATTGAAAGTAATTTAATTGATGAATTAAAATACTTTCAAAAAAAATATACTTACAAA
>CACKBP010000017.1 GCA_902598315.1 uncultured Pelagibacteraceae bacterium | reverse complement strand
CTGCTAAGAACCCAATGTAAAAATCAATTACACCGTAATAAAGAACAAACATCATTCCAGCTACTGATGCTAATGAAGAACCAATTATAAATGTAATTGAAATTGTTCTATCTACATTAATTCCTAATAATGCAGTCATTGTTCTGTCTTGTTCACAAGCTCTCTGAGCTCTACCTAAATCTGTTTTTGTAATAAGATAAGTAAAAATACCCATTAAAATTATTGTTAAGATGACAATGAAAATTTGAAGATAACTTACTGTAACAATAAATTCAGAGTTCTTAAAAAATTCTAATCCACCGCTAATCAAAGGCTGCATGGGCTTTACTCTAGCTCCTTGAGCAACCTGTACATAGTTTTGTAAAACAATTGACATCCCCAAAGCTGAAATCAATGGTGCTAGTCTGAAAGAGCCCCGTAAAGGTTTATAGGCAAGTTTTTCTACAGTCCATCCATAACAAGCAGTAAAAAGCATTGCTATTAACAAAACTAATAATAAAATTATTGGTAATGCTACCCCTGTTAAGCCAAAAATTATAAATGAAATTAATGCAACAAAAGCACCGATCATAAAAATATCACCGTGTGCAAAATTTATCATTCCAATGATTCCATAAACCATAGTGTAACCAATTGCGATAAGTCCATATATTGAACCTAAGGTGATCCCGTTAACCAACTGTTGTATAAAATATTCCATGTATTAAATGCTTACTCTTTTATTTACGTTTTCAAGAGCTTTGGTGAACTTAGTAAAGAATTTTCCTTTTTTCAATTCTTTAAGAACCTGCATATTTAGGCCTTTTGGCGTTTGAGAGTCTGCTACAAGCTTTTTATAACCTTGAGAAGATTTATTTAAAGCATCTTGGCTTAAAGCTAAAAATAATTCAGCAATATAGATGTCTGCAAACTTTTTATTAATTCCCTTTTTTGTAAGCCACTTGGAACTTGTATTGAGAATTTCATAATATGATGCCATTAAAGATGCTGTAGACCAAAATTTATAGCTAAGTTTCTCATTCCTGATTTCTAAAACTTTGCCTAAATGTTTAAATATATTTTTTGCAAACTTATTAGGAGGGCAAATAATTATTGGCCCACTATTAATTTCTATAGGAGGTAAAGGGGTTGCCCTTACTATATTTTTAACTTTTGTGAACCTTTTTAATCTCTCTAGATTTATAGTGGAAATTAAACTTATTACTTTTTTATTTTTTGTGAACTTTAATTTAGGGAGAATTTTATTCCCTACATTTGGAGTTACTCCTAAAAAAATTACAGAGGATTTATCGATAATTTCTTGATTGTCTTTTAAAACTACGATTGACCTAAATTTTTTAGCAAGTTTTTTAGCTATATTTGTATTTCTTGAGGATATATAAATCTTATTAACTTTAAATTTAGATTTAAAAATACCATAAATTATAGATGAAGATATTTTTCCAGTTCCAATGAATCCTAAAATCATAGATTATGCAGAATAACCAAGCTATCCCATTTAATAAAGAAAATTTTAAACAAATCTTTTCGTTGAAATTTCTTTTGGTAATAACTATTTCAGTTCCAAGTGCTATGGTAGCTGATTATTTCAGTTTACCCCTATCTTGGTTTTTAGGCCCAATGTTGGCTACCTCGGTCGGTGCGCTAATGGGATTAAAAATTATTATTCCAAGGATAGTTTTGTCTTCAATATTAATCTTGTTAGGACTCTATATAGGAAACTATATTGATAAGGATCTTTTTTCTCAAATCCACGAATGGGTATTTACTTCATTAATTATGTTTGTTTACATCATTTTAAGTATATTTATTGTTTCAATTTATTTACAAAAATTCTCAAAATATGAGAAAAAAACTTCTATTTTTTCAGCTGCACCAGGAGCTTTAGGGCCTCTAATGATTTTAGCTGAAGATCAAAAAACTGATTTAAGTTATGTAGCTACTTCACATTTAATTCGTCTAATCATAATTGTTACCGTCTTTCCTTTTTTTGTTAATAGTTACTACGACGCTAACTTAGGAGAGTTTGTGCAAGAAACTTTGAAAGATCAACATATTAAATATCTATTAATATTAATTATTTTTTCAATAATTTTTATTTTGATATTTGATAAATTAAAGATACCAGCTGCTTTACTATCTGGAACTTTAGTAGCAAGCGGTTTGCTCCAAATAACAGAAATTGCCTCTTACCAGATATCTCCTAAGCTTGTAGATTACTGTCTTTTAATATTAGGCGCATCAGTAGGTTGTAGGTTTGCAGATAAGACATTTAATGAAGTTGCAAAAAACACATTTCACAGTTTTATAGCAACTTTCTTACTTGTGCTTTTAGGGGTGATAGCAGCTTTTGCTGCAAGTTTAATAATTGATAAAAATTTTTTTACATTACTGCTGTCTTATTGTCCAGGAGGTATTTATGAAGTAGCAGTAATAGCTATTTTCTTCGATCTCGATCCCGAATTTGTATCGTTTCATCATATCATTCGCTTATTAATGATTTTATTTATTGTGCCCGTAATATTAAGGTTTTTGAAAAAAACCTGAATTAAACTATCTTTTTTTTGACATTAATCTTTATTCAATCTAATTTTTTCT
>CACKBP010000016.1 GCA_902598315.1 uncultured Pelagibacteraceae bacterium | reverse complement strand
AAAGAATTACTGCATTCTTTGGTTTTTCTTTAGAAAGTGGCTCTAAAATAATTGTATTTAGTGAAAAGGTCATATAGATAAAATACGAATGTCAGAATTTTTATTTAACTTTATAGGATTTACTTTATTAGGTGCAGTTGCCATAGTTTTAATAATGGGTATTTATACTTTATTTAAAGGTGGAAGTACTAGTAAAAAATATTCCAATAAACTTATGCAGTTAAGAGTATTGTTACAATTTATTGCAATTATTGTTTTAGTTTTACTTGCCTATTTTTTTAAAGACTAGATATAATTTCTTAAAAAGCTAATAAATTCCTCGCTAGCAAAATCGATTTCACCAATCACTTTTCCGAATTCTTTTCCTTCTTTATTAATCAAAATACTTGTTGGTAAACCTCTTAATTTGAAACCTTTGACCAATCTTAATTCGGGATCATAATAAGTTTTTAGATCTTTTACTCCTATATCTTTGAAAAATTTATCTACTTTTATGTTATTTGGTTTTTCCATATTCACTGCGAAAATATCAATTTCAGGTAGCTTGGTACCTAATTTTTCCAAAGAAGGCATCTCTTTTCGACACGGTGCACACCATGTAGCCCAAAAATTAATTATCATGATCTTGCCTCTTTTGTTGATTAAATCAACGTCTTGAAGATTTGAGTCTTTGAATTTTAGTTCGCTAATAATTTGAGGTTTTTCATGAATAATAACGTTTTTTGAAAAATCTTCTGCTCCAACAAGATTTTGGCTAAGAAGAGATAGAACTATTATGTGAATATAGATTTTAAAAGATTTACTAATTTTCATATTAATTTAAATTGTAAATAACATAGTAAAATGAAAAATAAAACTGTTTGGGCGAATAGATTAAAGGGAAAGATATCACTTTCTTTTCAAAAAATAGGCTCATCTATAAGTGTAGACAAAAGACTTTATGAGCAAGATATAAATGCGTCTATTGTTCACGCTAAAATGCTTGTTAAACAAAAGATTATTAGTAACAAAGCAGGATCTAAAATAATCAATGGGCTTAAAAAAATTAAGTCACAAATTGATAAAGGAAAGTTTAAATTTCAGGAAAAATTTGAAGATATACATTTGAATATAGAAAAAAGATTATTTGAGTTAATTGGTCCTTCAGCTGGTTTTTTGCACACAGCTAGATCAAGAAATGATCAAGTTGTAACAGATTTCAAATTATGGACTAAAAAATCGTCAAAAGAAACTATTGGTAACATTAATTCTTTAATGAAGATTTTAATAAAAAAAGCAGAGAAAAATGTTAATACTGTAATGCCTGGATTAACACATCTTAAAAATGCTCAACCAATTTCATTTGCGCATTATCTTCTCTCTTATTTTGAAATGTTTAAAAGAGACATAAAAAGATTTGAAAATAATATAAAACTTTTGGATGAGTGCCCATTGGGTTCTGCTGCACTTGCTGGAACTTCTTATAAAATAGATAGAAATTATACATCAAAACAACTCGGTTTTAAGAAACCAACTGATAATTCAATTGACTCGGTAGCTGATAGAGATTTTGCAGTAGATTTTTTATATGCTGCTGCTTTATGTGCAATGCATTTATCTAGATTAGCTGAAGATTTTATAATTTTTAATTCAAACGCATTTAATTTAATTTCATTTGATGACAGTATGTTAACTGGTTCATCGATAATGCCACAAAAGAAAAATCCTGACCCTGCTGAATTAATCAGAGGTAGAGTTGGCTTGAACTATGGCAATTTAAATTCGATGCTTACTATAATGAAAGGACTTCCTATGTCTTATTTCAAAGATCTTCAGGATGATAAAAAACTTGTCTTCGATGGATTTGATACTTTGAATAACTCACTAGTTTTAAGTCTTGAGTTAGTGAATTCAATAAAACCGAATAAAAAAAATATGCTAAAAATGGCTAATGAAGGTTTTACAACGGCTACTGATTTTGCTGATTATTTAGTTAAGGAAAAAGAGCTCACTTTTAGAGAGTCTTATGCGGTTGCAGCAAAATTAGTGAATTACGCCGAGAAGAAAAATAAATTGTTATCTGAATTATCTTTACAAGAAATAGTAAAAGTTTACAAAAATTTGGATAAAAATGTATTAAAAATATTTGATGTTAATAATTCAATGAACTCAAAAAAATCCTATGGAGGAACTTCTACTACAAATGTTAAAGCAATGATTAAAAAATATAAAAAGGAAGTAAAATGAAAATATTAGTATCGATTTGTATTATAATTTTAACACTATCTGGATGTGGAAAAAAATCAGAGCCAAAATATCAAGGAAAATTTAATCATATAAAAATAATTTTATAATCTTATGCAAAATTTAAGATATGTAGGTAAAAATTTATTTCTGGAGCGGGTATCTATCCAAAATTTTTTAAAGAAAAATAAAACTCCTTTTTATATTTATTCTGAAAATCAAATAATTTCTAATTACTTAAATTTTGTAAAAACGTTTAAAAAAACCAATCCTTTAATATGTTTTGCAGCAAAATCTAATAGCAATACAAATATTTTAAGAATTTTGGGTAAGCTTGGTGCTGGAGCTGATGTTGTATCTGGCGGAGAACTATTAAAAGCTCTTAAAGCAGGTATAAATACAAAAAAAATTGTTTTTTCGGGAGTTGGTAAGTCTGAGGATGAGTTAAAAATTGCAATAAACAAAAAAATTTTGTTGATCAACTGCGAATCTGAAAGTGAAGCAAAGTTAGTCAACTCATTAGCAAAAAAATTAAGAAAAAAAGTTTCTATTGGTTTCAGGTTAAATCCAAATGTTGATGCAAAAACGCATAAAAATATTTCTACTGGTAAAGCAGATAACAAGTTCGGTTTATCAATAAAAAATTTTAAGTCTTTTCTCAAGGAAATAAATAAATTAAAAAATATTAAACTTGAAGCGCTAAGTGTTCATATAGGAAGCCAAATTTTAAATGATGGACCCTTCAAA
>CACKBP010000015.1 GCA_902598315.1 uncultured Pelagibacteraceae bacterium | reverse complement strand
AATGGCATTTAAAGCTTTTATATTAGATTATAAGTATTTACAAAGAATTATCAATTTTTTTTGCTGCATCAAACAAATCTTGGACAGCTTGAATAGATTTATCAAAGTTATTTTTTTCATCTTCACTCAGTGTAATTTCAATTATCTTTTCAACACCGTTTTTACCAATTATTACAGGTACCCCAGCGTATAAATCTTTAAATCCGTACTCACCATTAAGATACGCTGCACACGGTAATTTTTTTTTCAGATCTTTAAGATAGCTTTCTGCCATTTCAACTCCGGATGCTGCGGGAGCATAGAATGCTGAACCTTTTTCAAGATACTTAACTATTTCTGCTCCACCATTCTTTGTACGATTAATAATTTCTTCAAGTCGATCTGTTTTTATTTTACCCTCTTTAACTAAACTCAAAATATTTTTACCATCAATTTCAGTCGCGCCTAACATGGCAACCATTGTATCTCCGTGGCCCCCAAGAACAAAAGATTTAATTTTTGTTACAGGTATTTTAAGTTCTTGAGATAAAAAATAGATAAATCTTGAAGAGTCCAAAATTCCAGCCATTCCAACAATTTTATTTTTTGGCAATCCAGAATATTTTTGTAATGCCATTACAATTACATCTAATGGATTTGTAATGCAAATTACAAATGCATCTGGTGACGTCTCTTTAATTCCTTCAGCTACTTGTTTTATAATTTTTAAATTTATACTTAATAAATCATCTCTAGTCATACCTGGCTTTCTTGGCACTCCAGCTGTTATTATGATAACATCTGAATTTTTAGTATCCTCATACTTATCCGTACCTATTAAGTTTACATTAAAACCGTCAACAGGAGAAGATTGAGCTATATCCAAGGCTTTACCTTTTGCTATTCCAACAGCAACATCGAATAGTACAATGTCACCAAGTTCTTTTAGTGCTATAAGATGTGCCAGAGTACCTCCAATTTGGCCTGCACCTATTAAAGTGATTTTTTTTTTCATCTTTTTATTTCATCGTTGGCATTGTGAATTCTGGATCAGAACGAAGACCTGATGGCCATCTAGAGGTGACTGTTTTTAATTTTGTGTAAAATCTTACCCCTTCAGGTCCATGCATATGTTGATCACCAAATAGTGATCTTTTCCATCCTCCAAAACTATGAAATGCCATTGGCACTGGTATAGGAATATTTATACCTACCATCCCAATTTTTGCTTTATTTGAGAAAGTTCTTCCAGAGTCACCGTCCCTAGTAAAAATACTTACTCCATTCCCAAATTCATGATCGTTAACTAGTTTTAAAGCCTCATCGAAATCTTTTGCTCTTACTACCGATAAGACAGGTCCAAAAATTTCCTCTTTATAAATTCTCATATCTTTAGTTACATGGTCAAACAAACATCCACCGATGTAAAATCCTTTTTCATAGCCTTGCATTTTAAAATTCCTTCCATCAACAACTAGTTTAGCGCCCTCTTTTTCTCCTATATCAACATAGTTTCTTACTTTTTCTAAATGATCTTTTGTAACGAGTGGTCCCATTTCAGATAATTTATCCATTCCTGGCCCGATTTTTAGTGCTTCAACTTTTTTTGCTAAAGAATTTATTAATTTATCTCCGATATTTCCTACAGCTACTGCAACTGATTGTGCCATACATCTTTCGCCTGCTGAACCATAAGCTGCTCCCATCAAACCGTTAACAGCTTGATCTAAATCACAATCAGGCATTACTACACAATGATTTTTAGCGCCTCCTAAAGCCTGAACTCTTTTTTCGTTTTTTGCACAATTTTCATAAATATATTTTGCTATTGGTGTCGATCCAACAAAACTCATTGCAACTACATCTTTACTTTCTATTAAGGCATCTACAGCTTCTTTATCACCATTAACAACATTGAATACTCCATCCGGCAAACCTGCTTCGCTAAGCAGTTCAGCTAGCCTGATTGAGCATGATGGATCTTTTTCTGAAGGTTTTAGCACAAAAGTATTTCCACATGCTATTGCCATAGGAAACATCCACATTGGTACCATTGCAGGAAAATTAAAAGGTGTTATACCAGCACAAACACCTAAAGGTTGTCTAATAGACCAGCTATCAACGCTTGAACCAACATTTTCTGTAAACTCTCCTTTTAGTAACTGCGGGATTCCACAAGCGTACTCTACTACTTCTAAACCTCTAGTTAATGAACCTCTTGCGTCATCAAAAACCTTACCATGTTCTGAAACTATAATTTTAGTAAGCTCATCTGAATTTTTTTCAATTAGCTCTTTAAATTTAAACATTACTCTGGCTCTTTGAAGGGGAGGTTTATTAGACCAACTTTCAAAAGCTTTTTTTGCATTATCGATGGCAAATTTGACATCTTTTTTTGAAGCTAATTTTACCTCAGCACTTTGCTCTCCGGTGGCTGGATTAAATACTTTTCCAGCCCTTTTAGTGTCTCCTGTGAATTTTTTTCCATCAACAAAATGGTGAATTGTTTTCATGAAGTAATTGAATAAATAAGCTTTTAGCTTGTTGCAAGCATTTTTTTTATAGAGCCTATCGCTTTTGCAGGATTAAGGCCTTTCGGACACGAATTTGTACAGTTCATTATAGTATGGCATCTATACAACTTTAATTCATCAGCAACCTTCTTTAATCTTTCTTTTTTGTCGCCGTCTCTGCTGTCATTTATCCATCTATATGCTTGTAAGAGTACAGCTGGTCCTAAATATTTATCACCGTTCCACCAATAACTCGGGCAGGATGTAGAACAACATGCACATAAAATACACTCGTAATATCCGTCTAATTTTTCTCTATCTTTTTGTGACTGTTTTAACTCAGTTTTTTCTTTACCAGTTTGATCAACTTTCAACCAAGGTTGAATGGACTCATATTGTTTATATAAAGTTGTAAGATCCCCAATTAAGTCTTTTACTACTTTTAAGTGAGGTAGGGGATATATATTTAAATCTCCATTTATATCTGAGTGAGATTTAATGCATGCCAGACCGTTTACGCCATCAATATTCATTGCACAAGATCCGCAAACACCATGAGCACAAGATCTTCTGAAAGTCAGAGAGGGGTCCATTTCATTTTTAATCTTAAATAAAATATCCAAAACTTTTGGACCACAATTATCCATATCTACTTCAAATGTATCAACCCTTGGATTTTTTCCTGTTGAGGGGTCCCATCTATATATATTTATTTTTCTTAGATTTTTTGAGTTCGTTTTGTCTTTAAAGTAATTACCTACCTCAATTTTTGAATTTTGTGGTAGGCTAAATTGTGCCATTACTAATAAACTCTCTCCTTAGGTGGAAAATATTGAACATCGTTTGTAAGAGTTCTAGAGTGCACATCTCTATATTTAATTTCAACATTTTTTCCGTTTTGCCAAGCTAAAGTATGTTTCATAAAGTTTTTATCATCTCTTTTTGTAAAATCTTCTCTAGCATGTGCTCCTCTGCTTTCTTTTCTATTATAAGCAGAATCCATAGTTGTTAACGCTTGACTTATCAAGTTATCAAATTCTAAAGTTTCAACCAAATCGGTGTTAAATAACAACGATTTATCTTTAACAGAAATATCACTCATACCTTTATAGGGCTCTCTAATTTGCTCTACCCCTTCTTTTAAAGTTTTTTCAGTTCTAAATACAGCACATTTTGATTGCATTGTTTTCTGCATTTGTAATCTCAGCTCGGAAGTTTTTGTAGATCCATCTGAATTTCTAATTTTGTCAAATCTTTGCAAACATTTGTCTGTTTCTGAGTTTGATACTTCTTCGTGAGGAGTGCCAGGTTTTATGATTTCAGCTGCTCTTTTGGCTGCAGCTCTACCAAAAACAACAAGGTCTATAAGAGAATTAGAACCCAATCTGTTAGCTCCATGAACTGAAACACAGGCGGCTTCTCCTATCGCCATTAAACCCGGTACAGTTTTTTCAGAACCATTAAGTGTTAATACTTCGGCCTTATAATTTGTTGGAATACCTCCCATATTATAATGTACTGTTGGCACAACTGGTATTGGCTCTTTACTTACATCCACATTAGCGAATGTTTTGGCAGCTTCTGAAATTCCTGGAAGTCGCTCATCTATAACTTTTTTATCTATATGATCTAAGTGAAGATTTATATGATCTTTGTTTTTCCCTGCGCCCCTTCCTTCGTTTATTTCCATTTCCATAGATCTGCTAACTACGTCTCGAGATGCTAAATCTTTTGCATTAGGAGCATATCTTTCCATAAACCTTTCGCCTTTGCCATTAACTAAAAATCCTCCTTCACCTCTAACTCCCTCTGTTATTAAACAACCTACGCCGTATATTCCAGTTGGATGAAATTGAACAAATTCCATATCTTGTAAAGGTAAACCTGCTCTGAGTACCATCGCGTTTCCATCTCCAGTACATGTATGAGCTGATGTTGCAGAGTAATAAACTTTGCCATACCCTCCAGTTGCAATAATTGTAATATGTGATCTAAATCTATGTATTGTGCCATCGGTTAAATTCCAAGCTATTACACCTTTGCATTCACCATTCTTCATAATTAAATCTAATGCAAAATATTCAATAAAAAATTCTGTTTGTTGCTTCAAAGCTTGACCATAAAGAGTATGCAAGATAGCGTGGCCAGTTCTGTCAGCAGCTGCACAAGTTCTTTGAGCAGTTCCATTACCATAATTTTTAGTCATGCCTCCAAAAGGTCTTTGGTAGATTTTTCCATCATCAGTTCTGCTGAATGGAACTCCGTATCTTTCTAATTCAACTACTGCTCTCGGGGCTTCCTTGCAAAGATATTCTATTGCGTCCTGATCACCAAG
>CACKBP010000014.1 GCA_902598315.1 uncultured Pelagibacteraceae bacterium | reverse complement strand
ACTTGCAATAGTTAAATCACAAAAGTAAGCCATATGGTTTCCGCCCCCAATCGCGTATCCATCCACTTTAGCTATGATTGGTTTGCTACATTTTGTTAAGTGAATGTGAAATTCGTATTCATGATCTTGAAATTCTTTAGAGCTTTCCCAGTTCATATCTCCACCTGAGCAAAACGCTCTATCTCCAGCACCTGATAAAACAATTACTCCAACTTCCTTATCTTTTTCTGCAGCATCTAGAGCAGCCTTAAGTTCTTGAAGAGTAACTGGCGTAAAAGCATTTAATACTTTTGGTCTGTTTATAGTAACATGAGCGTAATCGCCTTTAACTTCATATAGTATATCTTTAAATTGCATGTGATCTAATCTCTTCTACAGATTCTGGATTTAATAGCGTTGATAAATCACCTGGGTCTTGGTTTGCTAAACATGATTTTATAACTCTTCTCATAATTTTCATATTTCTTGTTTTAGGCAAATCTTTTACAAAAATTACCTTATCAGGCTTAAATGATTTCCCTAAATCTTTTATAACTAAATCTTCAAAAAAACTTTCTTTTTGATCATTATTTTCCGCAGGAACTATAGATAAAATAATTTTTGACCCTTTATTTTCGTCAGGTATTCCAACAGCAGCAACCTCTTTTGCTTTTCCACTCTTTACTATAACACTCTCGAGCTCAGAAGGACCTATTCTTTTACCTGATACTTTAATAGTATCATCAGATCTTCCATGTAAATACCAATGGCCATCAGCATCTCTACTTGCAAGATCACCATGTACCCAATAATCTTTAATTACACTCCAATAATTATCGATGTAACGCTTATCGTCATTCCATAAACTCTTTGTTAGTCCGATTGATGATTTTCTCATGACCAATTCACCCATTTCATTTGTAGAAACTTTTTTTCCATCTAAATTTAAGATATCCGCACTCATTCCAGGAATGGGAGCATTAAAAGATCCAACCTTAAAAGGACGATGTAAACAACAATGTAAAATAGAACCAGAAACTTCAGTGCCACCAGCTGAATTCATAATAGGAACTTTTGATTTACCTATGACTTGAAATAACCATTTCCAAGGTTTTTCCGTCCAAGGTTCTCCTCCAGTACAAATCATTCTTAATGAGCTTAAATCTAAATCTTTAAAAAGTTTTTCATCTTTAATCATTTGCGCTCTGATGAGAGCAGGGGAAAGCTCTGTCCAGGAAACCTTATATTTTTCTATAAGTTTCCAAAAACGAACCTCATTTGGAAAATCAGGAACTCCCTCAGCGATTACCATTTGCGCTCCATGTGCAGAAGCTATAGTTGCAGACTTAGAACCAACCATCCATCCCATATCAGCCATACACAAATGAATATCAGTTTGTCTAAAGTCTGCTAAAACTCCTTCATCAAAAGACATCTTAGCAACTAAACCAATATGAGTGTAAACACATCCTTTGGGTTTTCCGGTTGTACCTGATGTAAAGTGGATTATAGCAGGATCTTCAGCATCAGTTTCCTCTGTTTTTAAATTATCAGAAACATTTTGAAAATTTTCCCAATTAAAGATTTTCTTTCCTTTCTCTTTTCCTAATAAAAAAATTTTTTCTAAAGAAATGACTTGATCTAATTCATTTTTAATTAGATCAAACATTCTTATTTCTTTTGCTTTTCTAAATGTTTTTTCAACAGTAAAAATACCTTTAGCTTTTGCTATATTAAGTCTCTCAATAACTGCCTTTGTTCCGTATCCAGAGAATAAAGGTAGCACTACACACCCAATTTTTAAAATAGCAAAGTAAGCAATGTAAGTTTCTATAAATTGAGGCATGTAAAGTGCGATTACATCACCTTTTTTAAAGCCATTTATTTTTAAAGTATTCCCAATTTTTGAGATTTGCTTATCAAATTCTTCATAAGTAATTGAGCTTTCTTTCCCGTCTTCTCTTTCGGCAAAAATAAAAGTATTTTTAAAAAATTCCTTATCTTTATGTCGATCTATACAATTTAAAACTATATTAGTTTTTCCTCCTACACACCACTTTGTCCAAGGAGTTCCTTTTGATTCATCTGATATTTTTGAGTAAGGTTTATAAAACTTTAAATCTGAAAATTTTATTACATTGTCCCATAACCATCCTGGATCAGAAAAACTTTTTTTCTCAAGTTCATCGTAATTTTTTAATTTACAATGTTGTATAAACTTAGTTAGTTTTGAATTTTCAATTTGCTCTTTTGATGGTTGCCAAATAATTTCTTTAGACACAAGTCTTATACGTACATACCCTCTTTAATCTTAATAATATTATACATGAGGTCATTTAAAGGTGTTTTAATCCCATGTTTTTTTCCAATTTTAGAAACAGCTCCACTTATGAAATCAATTTCTGTTTTTCTATGCTTTACAACATCGAATGCCATTGATGATTTATTGGTTTGTCTTGAGTCTACTATTCTGTTGAACATTTCTAAACAATCACTTTCACTAACATCAACTCCATCGGCTTTTGCTACTTCTCTAGTTTCAAGGATTATATCCTTACCTAATTTTCGAGACATAGTCTGATTTTTATTAGAAATGTATAAATCTGTATGATGTAAATCAAATATTGCAGATAAAGGACCAATTGCTGTTAAAGCAAATAATTTCATCCATTTTCTTCTTTTAATATTTTCTTCTGCAATAGTTTCTAAGCCATGTGCAGTAAAAGTTTCAGCTAAATCTTTTACTCTTTCACTTGAACCACCTTCGTATTCACCAATCCATGATGGCAAACTTGCGTGGTTTTGAATTATTCCAGGACCTTGAATACTAGAAGCTTGTGTTGTGGAACCACCTAAAACTTTTTCTTTACCAGCTATTTTTTGCATGATTTCTTCATGCCCAATACCATTCTGAAATGACATTAGCACTGTATTATCCCCGATAATATTTTTTGAATTGGATAAAGCTTGTTCTAAAGCTGTAGCTTTACACATAATAATTATTGCATCGACTGGCTTTAAAGTTTTTGGATCAGTTGTAGCATGGATTTTTACTGTTCTATCTCCGCCATGACCCATCATTTTTAAACCTTTACTATTAATTTCGTCTACATGTTCTTTCCAAACATCAATAAGATGAACCTCTAAACCTTTTTCAGCTAACAACCCGCCGAAAAGACAGCCCATAGCACCAGCACCTAATACTGCAACTTTTGTATCTTTCTTTATCATTAAGCTTTCATTTTAACTTGAACACCAAAGAAGCCTGTTGGCTTGATCATTAAAACAACTATCATTAATAAAAAGGCGTATAAATCTTTGTGACTTCCAGAAATATAAAAAGAAGAAGCTGTTTCAAATATTCCAACTGTAAAACCTCCAACTATTGCACCAGGCAGATTACCAAAGCCACCTACGACCGCAGCAGCGAAAGCTTTCATAAGAATGATATAACCCATGAACACAACAACTTGATAAGTTGGACCAACTAATGTTCCTCCTATACCTGCTATGGCACAAGCAATACCAAAAATAATTGATATGTATAGTGGTACATTTATTCCAACCAGATTTGAAACATCTTTGGAGTAAGCTACAGCTCTGATACCTAATCCCATTTTTGTTTTATTTAAAAAGAACCAAAGACCAGCTGCTACAGATAAACCAACTACAATCATCCAAATATAAGTAATCGGTAAAAACAGTCCTCCAATTTCCATTGGCAAACCTAATTCTGCAGGGAAGGGTTTTGCTACTGGATTCCAAATTAAATAAGCAACATTAATTAAAACTACTGAAAGACCAAATCCACATATGATTATTCCCATTCCAGCTACAGTGTAACCGCCACCTTTTTTTGTTAGAGGTCTTAAGAAAACTCTTTCAATAAAAACCCCAAATAAACCCATTGAAACAAAGGCTGTAAATAAACAAACGACATAAATTATCCAACCATAAGCATCAGGAAATATATTAAAAATCCAATCTTGATTACCCAAAAGATTAAACATGGTAAGACCGGCAAAAGCACCTATCATGAAAAATTCGCCGTGAGAAAAATTAACTACATCTAGACCTGTGTAGATCAACGAAATTCCAAGCGCAACTAAGCCATAAATAATACCAACAGAAAGACCAATTGTTAAAACTGATTTGAGCGATTCAATATTCATATCGGGGCTATTCACACACCAACCGATATAGAGAAGCACAAATGTTCCGAATATGATATTTTCACCTTTTTTTCCAATCCTCAGTTTATTAAACATTCGCTTTAGTCCCTCCAAGATATGACTCTTTTACACTTTCGTCGTACATTAATTTCTTACTATCGCCCTCAACATTGATCACACCGTCTTTAATTACATACCCGTAATCAGCAAGTAATAATGCCATCCTAACATTTTGTTCAACGACTAGAACTGTTAATCCATCTTGTCTAATTCTATTAATATTTTTAAAGATATCTAAAACTATTTGAGGCGCTAGAGCAGCACTGGGTTCGTCTAGCATTATCATTTTAGGATTAGACATTAACCCTCTTCCAATACATAACATTTGCAACTCTCCACCTGATAAAGTTGCGGCCAATTGATCTTTTCTTTCATTTAATCTTGGAAAATAGTTATAAACCTTTTCTAAATTATCTGACAGTTGTTGTTTACTTTTTAAAATAAATCCACCTAATTTTAAATTTTCGGTAACAGACATTGCAGGGAAAACATCCTTTCCTTGAGTTACTTGCACTAATCCTTTTCCAACTATTTCGTGAGCAGGCAAGTTTTGAATTTGCTCACCATTAAATTCGATCGTACCTTTCCATGATCTAATCAATCCAGATGCAGCTCTAAGAATAGTTGATTTGCCTGTCCCATTACCACCAAGCAATGCAACTATAGATTGTTTTTCAACTTTCATATTAGCTCCATTTAAAATTTGTACAGAGCCATATCCAGAAATTAGTTGATCTATCTTAAGCAATCATCCTCCAATTTTTTTTTTCTGATTTACCAAAAATGTAACTATTAGTCATAGACATTATAACTATTATTTTATAGCCTTAGCAACAATTAAATAACAAATGGGGGAAATAATGAATAAACTTAAATTTGTTTTTTCAGCAATTGTCTTTTCCGCAGGTTTAGTAATCACGACTTTAGCTCAAGCAGAAACAATCAAAATTGGTGTTTCTTTTAGAATGCTATCAGATGTTGGTTATAAACACGGAGAGTTAATTACTGATACTGTTGCAAAGTGGAATAAAGAAGGCACTATCAACGGTCAAAAAATCGACTTAACACTTTATAACGATGAGTGTAAATCTGAAAAAGGTGTAGCAAACGCAACAAAACTTGCTTACCAAGATAAAGTTCACGTTATAATCGGATCTAGCTGTAGTTCTGTAACATTACCTATGGTACCTGTTTCAGCTAAAGCTAAAGTTCCACAAATCATACCTCACTCAACAAATGCTGACATTACTAAAAAAGGTAGTG
>CACKBP010000013.1 GCA_902598315.1 uncultured Pelagibacteraceae bacterium | reverse complement strand
CAATGTTTTAAAGTGAAGTTTTTTTTTTAAATTTAACAAGTGGTTTAGTAGAGATTCAATTGTTTTTCCGCCACTTAATAAGATATTAGAGTTCTTTTTTAATTTATTGTGTATAAACAAAGCAGCATATTTAATATTTTTAAATTTTTTTTTCACATTTTTAATGTTAAATATATTTATAACTTTCACAATGAAAAAAAAAATTCTTATTACTGGTGCATCCGGATTTATCGCTAGCCATCTTGTGGAAGCACTTATAAATCGTGGTTACGATGTGATCTCTTTTGATAGAAAAAAAGGGTATTATTTGAACCAAAAAAATAAATTTATTCGAGGCGACATCAATAATTTAGACCATCTTAAAAAAATAACTAAAAATATTGATTGCGTTTATCATTTTGCAGCAGTAGCCGATATTTATTTAGCAAATGACAATCCTTTTAATGCTTTAAAAACAAATATATTTGGAACTTTAAATTTATTAGAAGCTTGTAAAATAAATAAAGTGAAAAAATTTATTTTTGCTAGTTCAATATATTCTTTAAGTGAGCAAGGAGGCTTTTATAGTATTAGCAAATTTTCCTCAGAAATGATTGTTGAAAACTATGCAAAAAAAAATAATTTTAAATTTATATGTTTAAGATTCGGGTCTATTTACGGTGAAAGAGCCAACTTTTACTCCATAGAAAACTCACCAAAAAAACCGAGAAAAAGGGTCACTGTTTCTAAAAAAATTATTAGTAACTGTAAAAAAATTTTTTTAATTGCTAATTATAATGAAAAAAAAAAAGAAATAAGTAATGTTTTTAAAAATAGCTTTTTCAAAAAATTAAGAAATAAGCTGGTTTTGCTAATCTATAAAAATTAATTTAATAAAATTTTTTTCAGTGCATAAATCAAGCCAATTGAGCTATTAGTACTGGTCAGCTACACGCGTTACCACGCTTACACATCCAGCCTATCAACGTAGTGGTCTACTACGGCTCTAAAGGAAGAACTAGTTTTGAGGTGGGTTTCCCGCTTAGATGCTTTCAGCGGTTATCCCGTCCATACTTAGCTACCCGGCACTGCAGCTGGCGCTACAACCGGTCCACCAGTGGTATGTTCATCCCGGTCCTCTCGTACTAGGGACAAATCCTCTCAATTCTTCTACACCCATGGCAGATAGGGACCGAACTGTCTCACGACGTTCTGAACCCAGCTCACGTACCACTTTAATTGGCGAACAGCCAAACCCTTGGGACCTGCTCCAGCCCCAGGATGTGATGAGCCGACATCGAGGTGCCAAACACCCTCGTCGATATGGACTCTTGGAGGGTATCAGCCTGTTATCCCCGGCGTACCTTTTATCCGTTGAGCGATGGCCCTTCCACTCAGAACCACCGGATCACTATGACCGTCTTTCGACTCTGCTCGACTTGTCAGTCTCGCAGTCAGGCAGGCTTATGCCATTGCACTCTACGAACGATTTCTGACCGTTCTGAGCCTACCTTCGCACGCCTCCGTTACTTTTTGGGAGGCGACCGCCCCAGTCAAACTACCCACCATACAATGTCTTGCTACCGGATTACGGTAAGCAGTTAGATGTCAAGAATAATAAGAGAGGTATTTCACTGGTGACTCCATTTTAGCTGACGCTAAAACTTCAAAGTCTCCCTCCTATGCTAAACATATCATTCCTAACACCAATATAAAGTTGTAGTAAAGGTGCACGGGGTCTTTCCGTCTAACCACGGGAACTCCGCATCTTCACGGAGAATTCAATTTCACTGAGTTGATGTTGGAGACAGCGGAGATATCGTTACGCCATTCATGCAGGTCGGAACTTACCCGACAAGGAATTTCGCTACCTTAGGACCGTTATAGTTACGGCCGCCGTTCACTGGGGCTTCAGAAATTAGCTTGCACTAATCGCATTAACCTTCCAGCACCGGGCAGGCGTCAGACCCTATACATCCACTTACGTGTTAGCAGAGCCCTGTGTTTTTGATAAACAGTCGCATCTCCCTAGCTTGTGCCACCCACTTAAAGTTGCCTTAAAATGGGTCCTCCTTCTTCCGAAGTTACGGAGGCATTTTGCCGAGTTCCTTCAACATCATTCTCTCAAGCGCCTAATTATACTCTAATAATCCACCTGTGTCGGTTTCGGGTACGGTCTAATGATGGAGCTATTTCCTGGGACTTCTTCACGGCTAACTCAATCCATTAAGAGTTAACAATTTACAAAATCCGTCACTTCCATCTGGTCGAGGAATATTAACCTCGTTTCCATCGACTACGGCTCTCGCCCTCGTCTTAGGGGCCGACTAACCCTGCGCGGATTAACCTTGCGCAGGAACCCTTGGATTTTCGGCGACAGAGTTTTTCACTCTGTTAATCGTTACTTATGTCAGCATTCGCACTTCTGATACCTCCAGGATCCCTCACGGGTATCCCTTTGCAGGCTTACAGAACGTTCCGCTACCAGTTATTATTTCCAAAGAAATAATAAATCCACAGATTCGGTACATGATTTGAGCCCCGTTACATCTTTGGCGCAGAAACTCTATTAGACCGGTGAGCTGTTACGCTATCTTTAAAGGATGGCTGCTTCTAAGCCAACCTCCCGGCTGTTTAGGAATCTCCACATCCTTTCACACTTAATCATGATTTAGGGACCTTATCTGGTGATCTGGGCTTTTTCCCTCTCGACCATGGACCTTAGCACCCACAGTCTGTCTGCTGAGGTAAAATGTTTGGCATTCGGAGTTTTATGAGGGTTGGTAAAGATTTCTCTCCCCTAGCCCCTTTAGTGCTCTACCTCCAAACATCAATTTACTCAACGCACTACCTAAATAGTTTTCGCGGAAAACCAGCTATCTACGAATTTGGTTGGCCTTTCACCCCTTACCACAAGTCATCCAAAGACTTTTCAACGTCAACTGGTTCGGTCCTCCGGCAAGTGTTACCCTGCTTTCAACCTGCTCATGGTAAGCTCATTCGTTTTCGGGTCTAATTCATACAACTTGCGCCCATTTAAGACTCGCTTTCGCTACGCCTACACCTTGCGGCTTAAGCTTGCTGGACAAATTAAGTCACTGACCCATTATACAAAAGGTACGCCGTCACTCTAAAAAGAGCTTCGACTGTTTGTAGGCATACGGTTTCAGGTTCTATTTCACTCCCCTAATAGGGGTTCTTTTCACCTTTCCCTCACGGTACTAGTTCACTATCGGTCACTGAAAAGTATTTAGGCTTAGAGGGTGGTCCCCCTATATTCAAACAAGATTACACGTGTCCCGCTCTACTCAAGAACAATATTAAGCATTACCCCTACGGGACTATCACCTTCTATGGTTAGTTTTTCCAAACTATTTAGGTTATCTTAATATTGCTACTGGCCTGTTCCGCGTTCGCTCGCCACTACTAACGGAATCTCAATTGATTTCTTTTCCTCCGGTTACTTAGATGTTTCAGTTCTCCGGGTTTGCTCTTCAAACCTATGAATTCAGTTTGAAGTACCACAAAAAGTGGTGGGTTGTCCCATTCGGAAATTTTCGGATCAAAGCCTGCATACAACTCCCCGAAACTTATCGCAGTATACCACGTCCTTCATCGCCTTTCAGTGCCTAGGCATCCGCCATACGCCCTTAAACGCTTGATTTATGCACAGAAAATAATTTTCTGTATAAATTAAATTTTTAAGAAAATGTTCATCTATTCGAACATTTTTAGATTGTTCATCTTTTCGAACAATCGGATATAGATATTGTTTGATTGTTCTTACTGTTTGAACAATCAAAATTGATATTCATTATTTACAATTTAAAAAAACTAAAAGTGTTTGTGGTGGAGGATAGCGGGATCGAACCGCTGACCTCCTGAATGCAAATCAGGCGCTCTCCCAGCTGAGCTAATCCCCCGTGAAAAATGGTGGGCCGAGGACGACTCGAACGTCCGACCTCACCCTTATCAGGGGTGCGCTCTAACCACCTGAGCTACCGGCCCCTAAGCATTTATGAGACACTTTAATTAGAAGAAGAGAAATGAGGACGGCCACATTAACTTAATTTTTTGAGACCAAAAGAAATTTTTGGTCTTCCTTAGAAAGGAGGTAATCCAGCCGCAGGTTCCCCTACGGCTACCTTGTTACGACTTCACCCCAGTTGCTGATCGTACCGTAGTCAAAGGTATGAGCTTTGCCTTAAGGTGTAACCAACTTCCATGGTGTGACGGGCGGTGTGTACAAGACCCGGGAACGTATTCACCGCGGCGCGCTGATCCGCGATTACTAGCAATTCCAGCTTCATGCACTCGAGTTACAGAGTACAATCCGAACTGAGACACATTTTAGGGATTAGCTAAGAGTCGCCTCTTTGCATCCCATTGTAAGTGCCATTGTAGCACGTGTGTAGCCCAACACATAAGGGCCATGAGGACTTGACGTCATCCCCACCTTCCTCCAGCTTATCACTGGCAGTTCTTTTAAAGTGCCCAACTAAATGGTGGCAACTAAAAGTAGGGGTTGCGCTCGTTGCGGGACTTAACCCAACATCTCACGACACGAGCTGACGACAGCCATGCAGCACCTGTGTTTCGTCCAGCCGAACTGAAGAAACTAATCTCTTAGTCTCGCGACGAACATGTCAAGCGTTGGTAAGGTTCTGCGCGTATCTTCGAATTAAACCACATGCTCCACTGCTTGTGCGGGTCCCCGTCAATTCATTTGAGTTTTAACCTTGCGGTCGTACTCCCCAGGCGGTGTGCTTAATGCTTTCGCTGCGACACTGAAAAATATATTTCCAACGTCTAGCACACATCGTTTACGGCATGGACTACGAGGGTATCTAATCCTCTTCGCTACCCATGCTTTCGCTCCTCAGTGTCAGTAGTGACCCAGTAAGTTGCCTTCGCATTTGGTGTTCTTTCTAATATCTACGAATTTCACCTCTACACTAGAAATTCCACTTACCTCTATCACACTCTAGCTAAAAAGTTTTGATGGCAGTTCCAAGGTTAAGCCTTGGGATTTCACCATCAACTTTTTTAACCACCTACGAGCTCTTTAAGCCCAGTAATTCCGAACTACGCTAGGTCCCTTCGTATTACCGCGGCTGCTGGCACGAAGTTAGCCGGACCTTCTTATTCGGGTACAGTCATTTTCTTCCCCGACGAAAGAGTTTTACAACCCAAGGGCCTTCTTCACTCACGCGGCATCGCTGCATCAGGGTTTCCCCCATTGTGCAAGATTCCCCACTGCTGCCTCCCGTAGGAGTCTGGGCCGTGTCTCAGTCCCAATGTGGCTGGTCTTCCTCTAAGAACAGCTATTGATCGTTGCCTTGGTAAGCTTTTACCTTACCAACTAGCTAATCAAGTGCGGGCTCATCTTTTGGCATTAAAACTTTCCCTGTAAAGGCTTATCCGGTATTAGCACAAGTTTCCCCGTGTTATTCCGAACCAAAAGGCAGATTCCCACATTATACTCACCCGTTTGCCACTCAGTATTGCTACTGCGTTCGACTTGCATGTGTTAGGCGTGCCGCCAGCGTACGTTCTGAGCCATGATCAAACTCTCAAGTTTAATAACGGCGCACACTAGCTTTAATAACTTTGAGGTATATCAAAGTTATTTTTCGTTAAAGCGTGTACGACAATTTCTTTATTAACCTAGCCGTCCACACTTCTCTTCTTAAAATTTACAATTTAAAAAAGCTAAGATTTATGGTTAAAATCTACACACCTCTGGCGCTATTTAAAATAAATATCGTAGAGGTGAGCGCCCGTTTTATTACAATATTGTGATAAGTCAAGGCGTATATTGGCTAATTTACCCAGTAAAATAAGGCTTTTTGTAACACTACACATTG
>CACKBP010000012.1 GCA_902598315.1 uncultured Pelagibacteraceae bacterium | reverse complement strand
CTGATGATTTGCTTAGGGTGATAATTTCTAAATCATTTTCAGAAAAACAAATTTATATCAATCCAAAAATATCTGATTATATTATAAAAAATGTAGATCGATCATATGAAAAAATCTTTAAATTTATTAAAGATGTTGATGAATTATCATTATCATCTGGAAAATCGATTAATATTAATTTAATAAAAAAAGTACTGACTAAATAACAATGAATAAATATAGATCACATAATTGTTCTGAATTAAATGAAAATGATATTGGTAAAACTGTAACACTTTCTGGATGGCTTCATAGAACAAGAGATCACGGAAATCTATTATTTGTAGATTTAAGAGATCACTACGGGATAACACAATGTGTGATAGAAAATAAGAATAAGTTTTTTCCGATTTTAGAAAAATCTAAGCCAGAGTCCGTTTTAAAAATTTCTGGAGAGGTTATTAAAAGAGCTAAAGGTACTGAGAATTTAGAATTAAAAACTGGTAAAATAGAAATAAGTATAAAATTTGCAGAAGTATTATCTTCTTCAAAAGAGTTACCAATACCAGTTTTTGGTGAGCAAGACTATCCAGAGGATATAAGACTTAAATATAGATTCTTAGATCTAAGAAGAGCAGAGATGCATAAAAACATCTTGCTAAGATCTGAGGTGATATCTTTTATTAGATCTGAAATGTTAAAACTGGGTTTTCTTGAGTATCAAACTCCAATTTTAACTTCATCAAGCCCAGAGGGAGCAAGAGATTTTTTAGTTCCAAGCAGATTAAATCCGGGTAAATTTTATGCTTTGCCTCAGGCACCTCAGCAATTTAAACAATTAATTATGGTTTCGGGTTTTGATAAATATTTCCAAATAGCTCCATGTTTTCGCGATGAGGATGCTAGGTCAGACAGAAGCCCAGGAGAATTTTATCAATTAGATTTAGAAATGTCATTTGTAGAACAAGAAGATGTTTTTAAGGTGGTAGAAAAACTAATGATAAATTTATTTAAGAAGTTTTCTTCAAAAAAAATGATGTTCGAAAAATTTCCCAGAATACCTTTTAAAGAGTCTATGGAAAAGTATGGAACTGATAAACCAGATTTAAGAAATCCTTTAATTATAAATGATATAACAAAAATTTTTGAGAGGGACGATGTAAAATTTGATATATTTAAAAATCTAGTTAAAAAAGGAAATATTGTAAGAACAATAGTAACAAAAAACACAAAAAACCAACCGAGAAGTTTTTTTGATAACGTTGACAAATGGGCAAAAGAACAAGGTGCATCAGGTTTAGCTTATTTTACAATATTAAAAGAAAAGCAAATTATTGCAAAAGGACCAATCGGTAAATTTTTTAGTGAGAAATCTCTTAAAGAAATAATGAAAATTTGCAACGCCTCCGAAGGAGATAGCTTGTTTCTAGCATGTGGAAAAAAAAATGAGGTCGAGAAGATTTTATCGAATGCAAGAGAAAAAATAGCAAAAGATTTAGATCTAATAGATAATGAACAATACGCTTTTTGTTGGATCGTTGATTATCCTATGTTTGAAATTGATGATAAAACTAATAAAATTGTTTTTAGTCATAACCCATTTTCTATGCCTCAAGGTGAATTAGGTACTTTAAATTTTAACAAACCATTAGAGATGAAAGCATATCAGTATGATATAGTTTGCAATGGTGTAGAATTATCATCAGGAGCTATTAGAAATCATATACCTGAATTGATGTATAAGTTGTTCGAGGTAGTTGGATATACAAAGGAAGAGGTAGATAATAAATTTAGTGGCATGATAAACGCATTAAGTTATGGCGCTCCACCACATGGCGGAATAGCACCTGGCATCGATAGAATTGTGATGTTGCTTGCAAATAAATCAAACATAAGGGAAGTCACATTATTTCCAATGAACCAAAATGCGCAGGATTTAATGATGCAAGCTCCTTCAGAGATAAGCACGAGTCAATTAAAGGAGCTTAAAATTAAAATAGATTTAGAAAATTAATTTTTTGTTTTTAGGTTAATTCTTACGTCTGAAAGATCTACTAGTTTTTCCTCAAAGTTGCTTCTGACAAAACCTTTAGATGTAATATTTTTAACGATTTTGATAAATTTTTCATCAGTGCTCTCTTGAGGCAAATTTTTTGATACGGCAATCGATGGGGTGTGGGCCAGCTCTTCTTTTCCTAAATATGAAATTGCTAATTCTCTAAAAACATAATCCAATATAGATGAAGCACTGAGTATTCTGTCGTTTCCAATCACATTTCCTGAAGGTTCAAATTTTGTATCAATGAAAGCATCAACATATTCTTCTAAGGGAACCCCATATTGGAGACCAAGAGAAATTGCTATCGCAAAATTATTCATCATAGCTTTTACTAATTCTCCTTCTTTATTAGTATCAATAAATATTTCTCCTATCTTACCATCGTCATATTCTCCGGTATGAAGATAAACTTTGTGATCCCCGATCTGAGCCTTTTGTATATAGCCTTTTCTACGATCAGGCATTTTAAAACGGGCATTATTTTTAGATTTGAAACTTTTTGAATTTTCAATAATACTCTCTTTAGTTTTTGTAATTTTTTTGCTTAGGTTTTCGGATAAAGAGCTATCAACTTTAATTTTTTTACTTTTGTCAACTTTTTCCCCACCAATTTTTTTTGTTTTACGATTATTTAATTTGACCTCTATCACTTCAACATTTCCATCAGTCCTATTGTCAATTTTTGATAGTTCATTGTCATTTAAATCATCAAGTGTATGAACCGTTTTAAAGGTACAGGTATAGTAAGTTTCTACGATATATTTTTTCATATTAATAAGGAATCTAGTATGTTGAAGATATATATTAAATAATGTAAGTGTCTATCTTATAATAATACAATTTTGAATTGTGTGGATTTGTAATTTCTAAAATGAATTTAAAAGTATTTTTTACTTGGTGGAACAGACAAACATTTGGGACTTTCTTAAAAACTTTGTTTACTGGAACCTATGTCGGCAAAGACTATTTTGGAAATAAATATTACAAAAATAAAAATAACGAAAGGTGGGTAATTTATTCAGAAAACGTAGAGGCTACTAAAATAACATCTGATTGGTTTTTATGGATGCATCATACAACTGATAAAATTCCTGACGAAAATGACAATAAGAAATATTCATGGCAAAAAGAGCATGAGTCAAATAAGTCCGGCACAAAAAATAGCTATAATCCCACAAAAATTAAGAAAAAGATCAAAAAAAAATATGAAACTTGGAAATAATATCAAAACAATTTTAGTTTTTTTAGTATTTTTCTTTCCATCAGTTTTGTTTTCTGAGGAAAAAATTACATCAACACCTTTAGTAAATCTTAATAAAATCAAGCCAAGTTTTGAGGAAACTAACGAAAAAAATGATAAGATTGTCGTCAAAAAAAATCTAAAAAAAAAAGAAAAAAAAGTTTTGGGCACTAATTCATCTCATGCAATTTTGATTGGTCTAGATAAAATTACAGCTAAATCTGAAAGAATTACCGTTAATTTAAACGAAGTAAGAAAATTTGGACCCTTAGAAATAAAAATTTTAAAATGCGGAAAAGTAAAAGAAAATAACAGTGAAAATGATGTAGCTTATATGCAGGTAAAAGATTTAAGTAAAAGCGAAAATGAGAAAGTATTTATATTTAATGGTTGGACTTTTGCCTCAGATCCAAGCTTAACCCCTTTTGATCATGCAATTTATGACTTACAATTGATCAATTGTAATAAGATCTAATAAAATTTTTCTTTACTAAGCCAATTAGTATCGAAATCAGAATTAACAAATTTCTCGTGTTTTAATATTTTCTTATGTAAATCGATTGTTGTATTTATTCCCTCTAAAACAAATTCATCTAAAGATCGAATAGTTCTTTGTATTGCTTCTTTTCTATTTCTTCCTTTACAAATAACTTTTGCAATTAAGCTATCGTAATAAGGTGTTATTTTACAACCTTGAAAAATTGAGCCATCAACTCGTGTTCTAAATCCAGATGGTTGATGACATACTGTAATAGTCCCTGGACTAGGTTGAAAGTCTAAGGCTGGGTTCTCAGCATTTATTCTACATTCGATCGAGTGACCTCTGGGATTGATGTCTGATTGTTTCAAAGCTGTATCTCCAGTGTGTGCTATCCATAACTGTTCTTTTACTATATCTATACCAGTCTGAACTTCAGTTACGGGGTGTTCTACTTGAACTCTTGTGTTCATCTCAAGAAAGTAAAAATTACCATTTTCATAAATAAATTCCACAGTTCCAGCTCCTTCATAATTAATTTGTTCCACCATTTTAACAGTTTTTTCTAAAAGACTGTTTCTTTGCTCTTCAGTAATGACAGGACTAGGGGTTTCCTCAATTAATTTCTGGTGTCTTCTTTGTACTGAACAATCTCTCTCTCCTAGGTGAACAGTTCTATTTTTACCTGACATAACTTGAACTTCTATATGTCTTGGTTTTTGAAAGTATTTTTCAATATAAAGCTCATCATTTCCAAAAAATTTTTGTGCTTCATTTTTTGCAGTTAGAAATAAATTTTCTAATTGTTTTTCCTCTTTAACTACTTTCATTCCTTTTCCACCTCCACCTCCTGCAGCCTTGATCAAAACTGGATAACCGATATTTTTACATATAGATTTAGCCTCTGAAAAAGATCGAACTGCTCCGTCTGATCCCTCTATAACTGGAAGCCCATATTTTTTAGCAATTTTTTTTGCTTCAATTTTATCTCCCATTTTAGATATGATGTCTGCACTAGGACCGATAAATTTAATCCCATGTTTTTTTACGATTTCAGAAAACTTTGCGTTTTCTGATAAAAATCCATAACCTGGGTGTATTGCCTCTGCTCCAGTAAGATCGACCGCTGACATTATTGAAGAAATATTTAAGTAACTGTTTTGAGGTTGATGTGATCCAATACAAACACTCTCGTCAGCTAATCTTACATGCATAGATTCGGAGTCCACGTCAGAGTGAACCGCAACAGTACCGATTCCCCATTCTTTACACGCTCTAATTATTCTAACAGCTATCTCACCTCTGTTAGCTATTAATACCTTTTTAAACATTTAAATTATTCTAAAACGACTAACGTTTGACCAAACTCAACTGGCTGACCATCTGCAACAAGTATTTTTTTGACTTTTCCGTCACTAGATGAAGGCACATGATTCATTGTTTTCATTGCTTCTACAATCATGACTGTTTGACCTTTTTTAACCTTGTCACCAATATTAACAAACTTTTTAGCTCCAGGTTCAGGCGCAAGGTAGGCTGTACCAATTATTGGAGACTTTACTCTTATTCCATCGTTTCCGTCCACAGTGTTTAAAACAGCTTTATTTGGTGATACCACAGCTCCGGTTTTTGACTGATCTACCATTCGAGCAACTTTTGAAACTTTAATTCTTGTCTGTCCTTCTTGATATTCTAATTCTGAAAGATTAAATTCCTTTAGGTTATCTACAAGTTCTTTTATAAGTTTTTTATCAATTTTCATTTTTCATCATTTTAGTAATTGCCTCTAGTGCCATTAAATATCCATTAGCCCCAAATCCACAAATTACACCTTTAGCAACATTACTGATTAAAGATTTATGTCTAAAATCTTCTCTATTATAAATATTGCTTATATGCAATTCAATTATTGGAATTTTTAATATTTTTAACGCATCGTGAATTGCTACAGAAGTATGCGTATAGCCCCCAGCATTTATTATTAATCCATCCTGATTATTTCTAGAATTTTGAATTTTTTCAACTAATTCTCCTTCAATATTCGATTGAGTAAAAGTTAGCTCTAAATTATTTTTCTTAGTGAATTCTATACACATATTTTCAATACCTTTAAGGGTAGTATTTCCATATTGGTTTTTTTCTCTTTCACCTAAAAGGTTGAGATTTGGACCGTTAAGAACTATAATTTTTTTCATCAGTTTAATTTAGTAAAATTGATTATCTTAATTATGGCAAAAATACAATTAAATGGAAAAAAAATCACAATTAAATCGAATTTTTCTGTATTTGATTTACTTAAAAAATATAAATTAACAAACAAAAAAATTGCTGTTGAGCACAATGGGAGCATTTTACAAAAAAATGAATATAAAAAAAAAAATTTAAAGAACAATGATAAATTAGAAATAGTTCATTTTATTGGTGGTGGTTAAATTGAAAAAAGATAATTTAAAGATAGGTTCAAAAATTTTAAAGTCTAGATTAATTGTAGGCACTGGAAAGTACAAAAGTTTTTTAGAAACAGCTAAGGCTATCAAAGCTTCAGGTGCTGAAATGGTGACAGTGGCAGTCAGGAGGATAAACATTATTGATAAAAGAAAACCAATATTGACTGATTATCTAAACCCAAAAAAAATTATATACTTACCTAATACGGCCGGTTGTTTTAATTCAGAAGAGGCATTGAGAACTTTAAGACTTGCAAGAGAAATGGGGGGTTGGAAACTTGTAAAATTAGAAGTTCTTGGAGATAAAAGGACTCTCTATCCAAATATGATAGAAACTTTAAAATCAACTAAAATTCTTGTTAAGGAGGGTTTCAAAGTTATGGTTTATTGTACCGATGATCCGTTATTTGCAAAAAAATTAGAAGACAGTGGAGCAACATCAATTATGCCGTTAGCTTCACCTATAGGCTCGGGTTTAGGCATACAAAATAAAATTAATATTTCTTTAATTATAAAACAATCAAAAATCCCCGTTATTATTGATGCCGGTATAGGAACAGCATCAGATGCCACTATTGCGATGGAGATGGGCTGTGATGCCGTATTAATTAATAGCGCTATTGCAAAAGCAAAAAATCCAATATTGATGGCGAAGTCTTTTAGAGAAGCGGTAATCTCAGGAAGAAACGCTTATCTAGCTAAAAGAATGAAAAAAAATTATTTTGCTATACCAAGTTCACCAAAAAAGGGAATAATTTAATTTTTCTTTTTTCTTCTTACCCATAAAGTT
>CACKBP010000011.1 GCA_902598315.1 uncultured Pelagibacteraceae bacterium | reverse complement strand
TTAGCTTATTATTAAAATATTTTGATATTGATTATCATTAAAAGTTTTTTTCTCTATTTTTAGTGATAATGATTTTCAATGCTAATCATAAATGTTGAATTAAATAATAATTTTATTAAGTTTGAGTTATGAAATCAGTTAGATGTTACAAATGTGGTTTGACAATTCCATTAACTTGCTCTCAGTGTGATAGAGTTGTTGATGTTAAAGTTTTAGGTGAAGGGTGTTTAGTTAAAGAAAACAAGTGCCTTGATTGCGCAAGTGTTCCCATAATAAAAGACATTTGCCTTGAAAAAACTGCATAAACTACTTTTTAATTTTTTTGTAATCCTTCATCCATGATTGAAAGACTTTTATAGCTTCATTCATACCTTTTGTTTTATTCGGATGTTTCTTAGCTCTCCCCATCATTGTTGAAACAACATTTACTTGATATTTTAGGTCTCTTTTTTTTATAGTTTTAATTGTATAAATCGCTTTATCTTTATCTTTAAATCCTAAACCATGCATTGTTGTTTTTGGCTCGTAATCGGAAAATAAAGATAAATTAATAGGCTTAAATTTTTTTGTAGACAAAGGCATCTTATCTACAGTTCTAAATATTTTTTTTGGATTAAGTTTTTTAAGACTTAATTTTTTTTTCCCATCAAAACCAATTAGATCTATAGAAAATTTATTTTGATTATTTTTTGAAATTAGCTTAATTGCTCTTTTGTGGAAATGTTTTATTTCTTTTTGATATAAATCTCTAGTTTTTTTATATTCAAAATTTTTATAGTTTGGCGTATTTACTAATAATAACCTACATTTCCATTTATATTTATTTATCATTTGTCCTCTTTAAAAATCTTTAATTTACAGTATAGGTTAAAACTATGGAATTGCCTGTAATAAATCATCCAGATTATGTCGCAAAAATAAATGATGATAACAAATTTCCCATTAAAAAATTTGGTGCTTTAGCTAAGTACCTATTAAAAATAGGAGTCGTCAAAAAATTCCATATCCCGAAAGAGTGTTCTTTTGAAACTCTGAAAACATCTCATTCTGAAGAGTACATTAACCATATAAAGAATAAAACTTTAGACATAAGGTCTCAAAAAAGAATAGGATTTCCAATTAACGACAGCGTAGTAAAAAGATCTTTTGTTGCAACAGGAGGCACAGTTTTAGCTAGCAAATTGGCATTAGACACAAAACTTGCATGTAATACTGCTGGGGGTAGTCACCACGCTACTTTTGACTCTGGTGCTGGTTATTGTGTTTTTAACGATGTAGCAGTAGCAGCTAACTATCTTAAAAATAAAGGTTACGCAAAAAAAATTCTCATAATCGATTTAGATGTACATCAAGGCAATGGTAATTCAGAAATATTTAAGAACGATAAAGACGTTTTAACATTTAGTATGCATTGTGCATCTAACTATCCTGCAAAAAAGTCTAAAAGTGATATTGATATTGAGCTTAAAGACAATATGGAAGATAACGAATACTTAAACATTTTAAATAAGAGTCTAAAGGAGCTAAATAATAACACTTATGATTTTATTTTCTATGTTGCAGGAGTTGATATTCATCATGAGGATAGACTGGGTAAACTTAAAGTTACTGATGAAGGTATAAATAAAAGAGATCAAATAGTTATTGAAAACTTTTACTCAAAAAATATACCATTATGCGGTGTTCTTGGGGGTGGTTATAATAAAAGTTTTGATAAACTTATTGAATTACACTCAATGTTACACAAAAATTGCTCAAGGTATTTTTAACTTGGTCCTGGCTTTAGAATGGTAAAACTTAGGGACTAAAGCCAAGACTTATGGTCATAATATTCTTAAATAAAATTATAGTTAATTTATAAAACTGACGCGCTTCAATTTAAACGGTGTCAGTAAGCTTCACTCAATAAAAATTTGCTAAAACTTGTTTAAATTACCCTTATAATTATTATTTTTTACTCGTTAATAATTTGTTTCTATTTTTATTCATACTAAATCCAGCAAAATATATCGTGTGGGATGGGAATTGATAACCCTCAGGATAATTAGCACCACCATATTCGGGATGCGAATATGTACCATATTTAATGTCAACATAATCATGATGAGATGTTTTAAATCCCGATCTATTAACTTTTAATTCATCATTTATATAAACTTTGATAAAACCATCATAATCTTTTGAGTATCTAATATTAAACTCAACTTTGTGCCACTTACCTTTAAGATTTTTTTCATCAATTACATGATTACCTTCAATAGAAAGTTTCCCGTGGTAAATAGATGCGGAAAATTGAGGCGCATAACCACCTACGGTTTGACCGCCTTTGCGATTAACACCATAAAATTGTGTTATGTAAGGTTGTAAAAGTTTGTCTTTAAAATTTTCAGGTGTGTTAGGCACATAAAAATAGTAACCTACCCATATTTCTTTTGCTTTCTTACCTATTCTTAAATCTCCGCTTGAAGCAACTTCAAGTCTTAATCTATTGCTATTACAATCAGTAGTTCCAGTTCCTATTTTGACTTTATTTTCTTTCCAGAAATGACCAGCTGTTCCACAATCTCCTTTTCTAGGGCTAAAGTTTTCAATTAATTTAAAAGGTGATGTGCCTGTAGGGTCTTTGATTATAGTATAATTATGTTTACGTAATTCTTTTTTTAAATAATTTGCTATATGAACCTTGTCGATCTTGCCCCTTTTTAAATAATTCGGATTTTTAGATACAACATCGGCCAACACAACACCGGTCATCATAAAAAAAATTATACTGGTATAAAATATAATCAGTTTTTTCATTTTTAAATTTTGCTAAGAATTAAGTTGTGGCAAATTTTCATAAAACTTCAAAGCTTCAGGATTCGCAATGGCTTCTTTATTATTGATCTTTTCTCCATTAACTACCTGTCTCACAGCTAACTCCACGATCTTACCACTTTTGGTTCTTGGAATTTCTGGAACTTTAATGATTATTGAAGGAACATGTTTTGGTGAACAGTTTTTTCTTATTCTAGATTTAATTGATTTAATTTTTTCATCGTTCAATTCTTCATTATTTTTTGTTGTTACAAATAAGATTACTCTTACATCATCATTGTAATCTTGACCGATAACTAGACCTTCTGTGATAAAATCAATGTCCTCAACTTGCTGATAAATTTCTGCTGTCCCTATTCTCACGCCCCCAGGATTAAGAGTTGCATCAGACCTTCCACGCATTATAAATCCGTTATTTTTAGTTCGCTCGATGAAATCACCATGATGCCAAATATTTTCAAATCGAGTAAAATAAGCTTTATGATATTTTTGTCCGTCACTATCATCCCAGAATTTTATTGGCATGGATGGAAAAGGTTTTTTAACTACTAACTCCCCTTTCTCTCCATCTTTTACGCTTTTTCCTTTATCCGTAAAAACATCAACATCAATACCTAGACTCTGGCCTTGGATTTCTCCCATGTATACATTTGAATAAAGGTTTCCTAAAACTAAACAACCAACTAAATCTGTCCCACCTGCGATAGATGCAAGATGAACATCTTTTTTTATTTTTTCGTATACATACTTGAAACTTTCCTCAGCTAAAGGAGAACCTGTTGAAGTTATTATTTTTATTGAGCTTAGATCTAGGTTTTTACTATCATATTTTTCATTCTTTAAATGATCGATGTATTTAGCGCTTACTCCAAAAAGATTAATTTTCTTGTTTTGACAATACTCTAAAAGAACATCTATTTTTGGATAAACAGGTGCCCCGTCGAATAAAAATATAGATGAGCCTGTTGCTAACCCTCCAACTAACCAATTCCACATCATCCAGCCAGTAGTAGTATAGTAAAATAATTTTTCGTTTTCTCTAATATCGCAATGAAGCATAAACTCTTTATTATGTTCAATTAATACATTTCCTGATCCATGAGTAATGCATTTTGGTTTCCCTGTGGTACCGCTTGAAAAAAGAATATAAATAGGATGATTGAATTCAAATCTTTCAAAAACCTCATCTAAGTCGTTCTTTAAAGTCTCTTCAAAATTAATGAAATTCTTTAAACTTTCTCTTTCTTGTTTATTATAATTAAATGCAATTACTTTCTTAATTGATGGTATCTGTTTAAGAATTTTTTCGACTTTATCTAAAATATTTATTTTTTTTCCGTTATAATAATAATAATCGCATGTAATAAAAACTTTTGGTTCTATCTGCTTGAACCTGTCTACAACTCCCTGAGCTCCAAAATCAGGTGAACAAGAAGACCATATAATTCCATTTTTTGCACAAGCCAAAAAACAAATGATCGTCTCTATTTTATTAGGCACATACGCTGCAATTCTATCTCCTTTCTGAAGATTTAGTTTTTTTAGATAAGATGAAAATTTACAAACTTTTTCATATAATTCATTCCAAGTAATATTCTCCTCAAAACCTTTTTCAGATAAAAAATTAATAGCTAATTTATCAGATTTTTTTTTAAGGATATTTTCTGTGTAGTTCAATTTTGAGTCTGGAAAAAATTTGGTTTTATTGAATACATTATCTTTTTTAATTATTTCAGATCCCTTATCTCCAATAATTTTCGAATAATCCCAAAACTTTGACCAAAATTCATTTGGGTTATCAATAGACCATTGCCAAATTTCTTTAAAATTAAATGAAGATTGAAAATTTATAAAATTACAAAAATCTCTTAATAAGGAGTTTTCTTTTAATTTTTCTGAAGGTTGCCAGAGTGGTTTATTCATAAAAGCTAATTTAGCTCTTATGAAATTATCTTAATAGATATTTTTTTAATAGAAATTTCTGAACAATTTGACCTTGATTACTTCTTATTTCTCTCTTTTTAAACAATAAATTAATTAGCCATTTCATGGCTAATAGAAACATCTAGAGGTGACAAAAAATGGCAAAAAATGTGTCAAAAATTGAACTATTCAACTTATAAGCGCTATTCTTTCTAGTTTATTATTCAATAACTTTTTTATATGTTCCATCCAGTTTATAATAGAGTTATGGCTCAGAATATTTCAGTCCCAGATATAGGTGATTTTAAAGACGTAGAAGTAATAGAAATTTTAGTCAAACCTGGTGACCAAATAAATAAAAACGATCCTATAGTTACAATCGAAAGTGATAAATCCAGTGTAGAAATTCCATCTCCTTCAGCTGGCCAAATTAAAGATTTAAAAGTAAAGATAGGAGATAAAGTATCAGAGGGAAGCTTATTAGCAACTATTGAAAATGGTCAAGCAGCTTCTTCGCCAAAACAAGAAATAAAACAAGAAGTTGTTAAAGAAGAATTAATCCAAGAAAAACCAAAATCAAATGGCAACTTAAATCCAGTAAAAAAAGTTAAAAAAGTTTTTGCAGAGCCGGCTTCAAAAGATGACATTGATCCAATTGAAACAAATGAATGGATAGAATCATTAAATTCTGTAATTGAGTCTGATGGAGCACCAAGAGCAAGCTATCTATTAAATAAAGTTATTGATCAAGCTTATAAATCTGGTTTGGTTTTACCTGATACTAGAACAACACCATATATAAATACTATTCCACCAGAGGCAGAAGCTAAATCCCCGGGTGATCAAAATATTGAAAAGAAATTAAGAGCAATTATTAGATGGAATGCCGCTGCCATGGTTGTAAAAGCAAATAAAAAAAGTTCTGAACTAGGCGGACACATAGGAACTTTTGCATCAGCAGCAACATTGTATGACGTTGGTATGAATCATTTTTGGAGAGCAAAAAACAATAAATTTGGTGGAGACTTAGTATATTTTCAAGGTCACTCGGCTCCAGGTATGTACGCGAGAGCATTCTTAGAGGGAAGGCTCTCAGCAAAACAATTAGATGGATTTAGACAAGAGGTTGGTAAAGATGGTCTGTCATCTTATCCTCACCCTTGGTTAATGCCTGACTTTTGGCAGTTTCCAACGGTGTCGATGGGTCTTGGTCCTATCATGGCAATTTATCAAGCTAGGTTCTTAAAATATCTAATCAATAGAGGTTTAGTCAAAGATGAGGGTAGAAAAATTTGGGTATTCTTAGGAGATGGAGAAATGGATGAGCCGGAGTCTATGGGAGCAATCGGTTTAGCTGCAAGGGAAAAATTAGATAATTTAATATTTGTAATTAATTGTAACCTTCAAAGACTTGATGGGCCTGTTAGAGGTAATGGAAAAATTATTCAAGAACTTGAAGGAAGTTTTAGAGGAACGGGTTGGAATGTAATCAAAGTTATTTGGGGATCTTATTGGGATAAACTTTTGATGAAAGATAAGTCTGGCCTTCTTGTGAAAAGAATGAATGAATGTGTTGATGGAGAGTACCAAGCTTTTAAAGCGAAGGATGGTTTATATGTTCGGGAAAAATTCTTTGGTAAATATCCTGAACTAAAAGAAATGGTATCTACTATGACAGATAAAGACATTTGGAGATTAAATAGAGGAGGCCATGATCCTCATAAGGTCTACGCTGCATACCATTCAGCAATGCAGCACACTGGTTCTCCAACTGTTATTCTTGCTAAAACTATAAAAGGTTACGGTATGGGAAAATCAGGTGAAAGTATAAATACAACCCACCAACAAAAAAAATTAGATGAGGAGGATTTACTTTATTATAGAGATAGATTTGGTGTACCTCTCACTGATAAACAGGTAAAAAATATTGAATATTACAAACCAGATGAAAATTCTGAGGAAATTAAATATCTAAAAGATCAAAGAATAAAGCTTGGTGGTTTTATTCCAGAAAGATCTTCATTCGCAAAACAAATAAAAGCTCCTCCTAAGGAAATTTTCGATAACTTTATGAAATCTACAGGAGATAAAGAAATGTCGACTACGATGGCATTGGTTAGAATGCTCACTGCATTACTAAGAGATAAAAATATATCACCAAGATTAGTTCCTATCATTCCAGATGAAGCAAGAACTTTTGGGATGGAGGGTTTTTTCCAAAAAATTGGAATATATGCTCATGAAGGTCAAAAGTATGAGCCAGTAGACTCTGAGCAGTTGAGTTCTTACAGAGAAGATAAAAGTGGCCAAGTATTAGAAGAAGGAATAAATGAGTCAGGAGCAATGTCATCATGGATTGCAGCTGGTACAGCTTACACAAATCATGATTTAGAAATGATACCGATTTATATTTTTTACTCTATGTTTGGTTTTCAAAGGGTTGGAGATTTGGCTTGGGCCGCTGGAGATTCTCAAGCAAGAGGTTTCTTGATTGGGGCTACTGCAGGAAGAACTACTTTAGCTGGAGAAGGACTTCAGCACCAAGATGGTCATAGTCATTTACTTGCATCAAATATTCCTAACTGTATTAGTTATGATCCTACGTTTGCTTATGAAATGGCTGTAATATTAAGAGATGGACTAAAAAGAATGCATGAAAAAAAAGAAAATATTTTCTACTACATCACTGCAATGAATGAAAATTATTCTCACCCAGAAAAGCCAAAGGGTGCCGATGAAGGAATTTTAAAGGGAATGTATTTATTTAAAGAAAATAATAACAAGAATAAAACTAAAGTGCAGCTTTTAGGCTCAGGAACAATCTTAAGAGAAATAATTGCTGCTGCAGAAATTTTATCAAAAGATTATGGTGTAGACTCTGATGTATGGAGTGTAACTAGCTTCAATGAATTAAGAAAAGACGGTATGGAAACCGAGAGATGGAACTTACTAAATCCAAATGAAAAAAAGAAAAAATCATATGTTCAAAAGTGTTTAAAAAAAACAGATGGACCAGTTATTGCTGCATCGGATTACACTAGATCATTTTCAGATCAAATAAGACCTTACACAGAAAAACCATTTTACTCTTTAGGGACTGATGGTTATGGAAGAAGTGATACCAGAAAAAATTTAAGAAAATTTTTTGAGGTCGATAAAGAACATATAGTTGCCTATACATTAAGTGCTTTAGCAAAAGAGCAATTGATTGAGACCAAGAAAGCTGAAAGTGCGATCAAAAAGTTTAAGATTGATAAAGATAGAGATTTTCCATCTAATTTATAAATATGGCTAGTACAAAAATTTTAGTTCCAGATATGGGTGACTTCAAGGATGTAGAGATTATTGAAGTTCTAGTCAAAGAGGGTCAACAAATAAAAAAAAATGATTCTCTTATTACATTGGAAAGTGACAAATCAAGCGTTGAGGTACCCTCCACTCACGAGGGAGTTATTGAAAAAATAAATATTAAAGTAGGCGATAAAGTTAATAAGGGAGACTTAATTCTTAGTCTGAATGCAGAAAGTACTGCTGAGGAAAAAAAAGAAGTAGTTAGTGAGAAAAAAAAGGTAGAAAAGACAGAAATAAAAGAGATCAAACCTCAGAAACCAAAAGAAATAATTCCTATAGCACCTACATCACAATCAGGTAGTAAGTCAGCTAGTCCAAAAGTTAGAAAATTTGCTAGAGAGTTAGGTGCCAATGTAGTTGAAATACCTGGTTCTCAAAGAGGTGGTAGAGTTTCTGAGGAAGATGTAAAAAATTTTGTAAGATCACAGGTAACAGTCAGCGGTGGGAAAATAGAAAAGAAAGTTCATAAAGAAGAGTATCCGCATGAAGAGTTTGGTGAAATCGAACTAAAAGATATACCAAGAGTTAAAAGATTATCTGGTCCTCACTTAGTAAGATCTTGGACTGAAATTCCCCATGTAACACAGCATGATGAAGTTGATATAACAGAAATGGAGCAATTTAGATCATCATTATATGATTACTATACTGGTGAGAAAATAAAAGTGACACCTCTTGCTTTTATAGCAAAAGCACTTGTCAGTGCTTTGAAGAAATTTCCAAATTTTAATGCTTCAATTGATAGTGCTAACGACAAAATCATTTATAAAAAATATTTTCATGTTGGTTTTGCAGTAGATACTCCTCATGGTTTAATGGTGCCTAAAATAAGAGATGTTGATCAAATGAGTATAAAAGAGATCGGAAGCGCGTTAAGGAAAACAAGTAGACTGTGTAGAGATTTAAAAATTGACAAAAAGGAATTTTTTGGCGGGTCGATGACGATATCAAGCTTGGGTGGCATTGGAGGAACTTTCTTTACACCAATTATAAATCCTCCTGAAGTCGCAATACTTGGAGTCGGAAAAAGTTTCGACAGGTTAGTAAAAGTAAATGACAAGTTTGTTTCAAGAAAAATTTTACCTATTTCACTCTCATACGATCATAGAATAATTGACGGCGCGGAGGGTGCTAGGTTCTGCGTTTATCTCGGGAAATGTCTCGGCAAAGACTTTGCTTTTAAACTTGCCGTTTAATCAATTATAAAATAGTACAAGGCATGAGTAAAAAAGTTTTCTCTCTTATTTGTGCTATCAGCTGTTCTTTAATTTGGGGTTCAGCTTTCGTGGCTCAAGATATGGGAATGGATTATAACGGACCTTTTACTTTTACTTTTGGCAGGCTATTTCTTGGATTTTTAACGCTAGTTCCATTTTTTTATATTTTCGAATATAAAAAAGTTAATTCAATAATTTTTAAAAAAGTTAACATTCTAAATCTATTGCTTATTGGATTTCTTCTTTCGATGGGAAATGTTTTGCAACAATATGCTCTACTTTATACAGATGTAGCTAATACAGCAGTATTTACAATTTTTTATGTAGTTTTAGTTCCATTTGTTGCTTACTATTTTTTTTCAAAAAATATTCATAAGTCTGTTTGGTTATCTATTATTATTTGTTTATTTGGAGGTATACTTTTAACCGAGTTCGATAATATTCAAGTAAGAATAGGAGATAGTATTGCAGTTTTTAATGCATTATTTTGGGCGTTCCATATTGTTTTTATTTCAAGATTTTTAAGAATATTTAATTATCCAATTACTATTGCATGCCTTCAATGTTTAATTGCATCTATATTTGCATTGATGCCAGCTTTTGTTTTTGAAAGTGTTAAATTTTCAAATATGGTTTTAGATGGAAAAGAGATGTTATACGCTGGAATTCTTTCAAGCGGAGTGGCCTTTCTTCTTCAAATTTACGGACAACAAAACCTTTCTCCAGCGCCTGTAGCTATTATATTTTCACTGGAAGGTGTATTTGCTTCAATTTTCGGATGGATAATTTTAAGTCAGTTTTTAAATGAAATTAAAATTATAGGAATAATTCTTATTTTATTTGCAGTTATTTTTTCACAATTAGCTCCGTTATATGATAAAAAAAAGTATGGACGAGTCTAATCAAGGATTTATGAAACATCTCGGCGGATTAGAGTTGAAAAAAATTAACGATACTCAATACGAGTTTACAGTAGAGGTTAAAGAAATACATTTGAACACTGGTAAAATTGCACATGGAGGATTTCTCTCTACTATAGCCGATACTGGAATGGGAACTGCTGCGCACAGAATTGCCGGAGACAAGAGATGTGTAACAATTAATTTAGATATGAAATTTATCTCAGTAGGCCAACTTGGCGATAAACTTGTTGGAAAAGTAAAAATATTAAAAAAAACTAAAACGCTAGTATTTATTAACTGTGAAATATCTAATGTGAAAGAAATAGTAGCCTCTGCTTCTGGAACATGGAAAATACTTTAAACAACTCTTCTATAATTTAAATATCCAATTACTAATAAAAATAAAAGTGCGAAAGGATATATTATTGCTTTATTCGGTCTTTCTGGATTTTCAATTTTAAAATTACTTATGATATCACCCATTTGAATACCAGATTTTTTTGCTTCACCTTTCCAATTTAATTTATCAACGGTTAATTGATCATTCTGGTCGACTAATGTTACTCCATATTCTTCAAGGGTATAATTATTTTCAAATTTCCCTTTATCGATAACAAATAGTTTATATCTTTCACCATACTCAGTAATTCGTGTGACTTTTATATGAACTTCTTTTGATGGATCAAAAGATAAATTTTGAATACTTTCTGCCGAAAGGTTTTGCTCATTAAATTTAGGATAGAATTTACCCAAAACATAATCTGGAGCTAAAAAAGATACAGATATTATTAAAAACGCTATGATCTCATACCATCGTAATCGATTTATAAACCATTGTTGAGTAGCAGCAGTAAAAACTAAAATTCCAATCAATGAAGTCACTATAACTAATAAAGCTTGCCAAATACTATCTACCCCTATTAATAGTAGCTCATGATTAAACAAAAAGACTATTGGTAAAATTCCGGTTCTTAAACTATACCAAATAGCTTGGAGTCCCGTTCTTAAAGGATCGCCACCAGAAATTGCAGCTGCTGCATAAGATGCTAAACCAACAGGGGGTGTTACATCGGCCATCAATCCAAAATAAAATACGAATAAGTGAACAGCTATTAACGGAAAAATAAAGCCCGAAGCATTTCCAACATCAACTAAAACTGTAGCCATGAGAGAAGCCACTACTACATAGTTTGCAGTTGTAGGAAGACCCATGCCAAGTAACAAGCAAAGTATAATAGTTAACAAAATTAATATAATTACATTGTCTCTTGCTATCGTTTCAATAACTATAATTAAATTTGTACTTAGACCTGTAGAACCCACTGCACCAACAATTATTCCTGCTGTAGCGATTGCGATCCCTACCCCTACCATATTAATTGCGCCTTTTTGTAGACCAACAATAGTTTGATTGTACCAGTCAATTAAACCAGTTTTAAAATCTGGATTTTTGATAATACGGCTTACTAAGTTAACTAATATTAAAGATAACGTTGCGTAAAAGATGGAAAAGCCAGCTGTATATCTCATGTAAACAAGTAAAAAAATCAAAACAAAAATGGGTATTAAAAAATGTAAACCAGACAAAAAAGTTTTCTTTAAGTGAGGTACATCAGCATCATCCATTCCTTTTAATCCTAATTTGAGGGCTTCTAAATGAGAGATATAAAATAAAGCGATGTATGAAATGATAGCTGGTAAAAAAGCATGTTTTACGACTTCAAAATAAGTAACACCTATAAAACTTGCCATAACAAACGCAGCTGCTCCCATAACCGGAGGCATTATTTGTCCGTTTACAGATGAAGAAACTTCAATAGCTCCTGCTTTTTCTTGAGAGAAACCTGTTTTTTTCATTATTGGAATTGTAAAAGTTCCTGTTGTTACAGTATTTGCAATTGAGGAGCCTGAAATCATACCAGTCATTCCAGATCCTAATATTGCAGCTTTAGCTGGACCTCCTCGCATTTTGCCAACCATCGCAAAAGCTAAATCTAAAAAATATTTTCCACCACCAGCGGTTTCTAATAAAGCTCCAAAGAGTACAAACAAAAATATAAAATCTACTGAAACTCCAATTGGTATTCCAAAAATTGCTTCTTGATCAAACCATTGAAATCCTACTAACCTTTTAACAGAAAGTCCGCCGTGAGAAATAATATCAGGAGCATATTTTCCAAAATAAGAAAATAAGAGAAAACAGACTGCAATGATAACTAAAGGTAAGCCTATGGCTCGTCTAGTTGCTTCTAATAAAATTACTATACCTAAGGCCCCAATTATAAGTTCAACTGGAACTTTAAAACCAAATATTTCTTTTACTAAAAGAATACCGCCCCTATTTACTAAATCGTCATAAAAAAAATAAATATACAAACAACTTAATGCCCCGGTAATACTAATAATAATATCAATTACTGAAATTTTTTTTCCCCTAACTGCTGGAAAAATTAAAAAAGCTAAAGTTAAAGCGAAACCTAAGTGAATAGCTCTTGCGGGTAAACCTTTGAACATTCCAAAGTTAAACCAAAAAGGAAATGGAGAGGCATACCAAAGTTGAAAAAATGTCCAAAGAATAGCAATTCCAAAAACTATTTTTAAATGAATGCCTGATAAATTTCGAGTTGGAGAAATATCTTCTTGTATTTTATCTTTTATCTTACTTTGAATGTTTTGATTCATTTTAGCTAAGATACCTTATTCTAAAAAAAAAGGCCCAAAAATTATTGGGCCTTTTTTAATTAAACTATAAAGTTTAATTACATTAATCCAGCTTCTTTGTAGTACTTAATTGCACCTGGATGTAACGGAGCCGATAATCCATCAGCTATCATGTTTTTCTTTTCCAGTGGTCCAAAAGCAGGGTGTTGAGCTCTGAAATCATCAAAGTTTTCCATTACCGCTTTTGTTACTAAGTATACAAGCTCTTCAGAAACATTTGCGCTTGTAACAACAGTAGCTTTTACACCAAACGTTGTAGCGTCTTTTTTCTGATTTGAGTAAGTTCCTTTAGGAATAACTGCTTTAGCGTAATAGTCCGCTCCATCAATTAAACCTTGAACTGGTGCGCCTGTTAAATTAATTGGGCTAGCTTTTGCTTTGCAAGTAGCTGCTTGCTCCATAGCACCATTTGGAAATCCCACTGAGTATCCAAATGCATCTATTTTACCGTCACAAAGAGCTTTTACTTGTTCAGAAGAAGTAAGTTCAGTAGTTGCTTTGAACATACTCATATCTGCTCCCATAGCTTTCATTAATTCTTCCATAGTTCCTCTTTGACCAGAACCTGGGTTACCGATGTTTACTGTCTTTCCTTTTAGGCCTTTAAAATTCTTAATTCCAGATTTTTTACTTGCCCAAATTTGGAAAGGTTCATTGTGAACTGAAAATACAGCTCTTAAGTCGCTAAACTGTTTTCCTTCCCATTTGCTTGAACCATTGTAAGCATGGTACTGCCAGTCTGACTGAGCAACACCAAATTGAAACTCACCATCTTTGATTTGTCCAATATTGTAGTTAGATCCACCTGTTGAAGGTGCAGTACATCTATAAGCTTTAGCTGTACCTTTTTTTCTACCATGATCAGCACTTATTGCTGATTTGTGTAACATTTTACAAATAGCGTTGCCCGTTTGGAAATACACTCCAGTAGGTCCGCCTGTTCCTATAGTAAAGAACTCTGCTGATTTCGCGATTGAAGTAAATGGGCTTGAAAAAGCAATCATTACTAGAGCCGCAGAAATCACTGATATTATTTTTCTCATGTGTTCTCCCTTTTGTTAGTTGATGAATTTAACTACGATATTTAATTGAGGTCAAAGAGATTCTTACAAATTTTTGGCCCAATTTGAGAGCTTAGTAGTGCCCTCTACAACATTTGGGGCATACTTCCTGACCATTTCATCACTAATAGTTTTATAGTCTTTAACATTTTCAAAGAATTGAGTTCCATCAAAATCTGTATAACTCAATCTTGTTAACATTTTATCAGGTTTAAAACCAAAATCTGATCCTGGTAACATAGCAACTCCAGTCTCGTTTAAAATTACTTCACATAATTTTGAGGAGGTTTTAAATTTTTTATTTTTAAACTCAGGCATCAAATAAAAGGCTCCTTGAGGTGGATTAATTAAAATTTTATTCGATTTTAAGTTATTGTAAACATATGAGCCAACTGCGTGAAGAATGCTCCTTACTTTTAATTTATAATTTTCATAATCTCCTTCATAAGCTTCAACTGCTGCAAATTGTGTTGGGGTATTGACAGTTGAATATGACTCACTAGCTAACGATTTTAAACTATTCATAATATCTTTTAAAAATTGAGGGACTGCTAAAAATCCTAATCTCCATCCCCCAGCTCCGCACCATTTACTCAATCCCCCGCTAATAAATGTAGCTTCAGGATAAAATTTAGATATAGAATTATACGAATTGCTAAATGATAGATCTGTATAGATTTCATCTGATAATATAATCAATTTATATTTTTTTGCTACCTTTGCTAATTCCTTTAAATTTTTACAAATAGCACCAGATGGATTATTTGGTGAGTTTAAAATTAATATTAAATTTTTTTTTTTACCAATTTTTTTTATTTTTTTTTCGAGATCAGTCGCAGTAGGAAACCAATTATTTTGCTGCAAAGTTTCTATCCAATGAACTTTATTTAAACCTATGTTTGCTTGAGGTTCATAAGAAACCCAGCTTGGGGCCGGTGTTAAAATTTCTCCTTTAAATGCGATATGAATTAATAGCATTGCTTCCTTTGACCCAGGGGTAATTAAAATGTTTTCTTCAGAGTAATTAACTCCAGTTTTTTTTAGTAAATATTCTGAGATTTTCTTTCTAAGTTTAGGTAGCCCTTGGATTGGTAGGTACTCCTTTCTATGAGCATTTTTTTTTAATGTTTCTACAATTTTTTCAGGTATTTGAAATGGTGACTGCCCAAAACCGAATCTGTAGACCTTTTTTCCCTCTTTAATTAACTCTTTAGATCTCTCGTTAATTGCTAAAGTCGCAGACTCTTTTAATTTTAAAATATTTTTTTTTACTATAGATGGCATCTAAGTTTCATAAGCTATACGGGGACTAACTATTAAAAGTCAAATCAAATATTGAAATGGGAACATTTGACAAATTGATTCGGTCATGTTTTAATCTTACTTTGTTCTCAAATTTGATCTACATATAGTGTAAATATAAATAGCTAACACAAAAAATGAATAATCATCACCATAAAATAATTGCTCTTTTAGGTCCGACGAACACAGGAAAAACTTACGTTGCTATAGAAAAGATGCTTAATCATGATAGTGGAATTTTTGGTCTCCCTTTGAGACTTCTTGCAAGAGAAGTTTATGACAAGTGTGTAAAAAAAATTGGGGCTGAAAAAGTTGCCTTAATTACAGGAGAGGAAAAAATAATACCTGTAACAGCAAATTATTTTATATGCACTGTGGAGTCTATGCCGAAAGATAAAGAAGTAGAATTTGTAGCAATCGACGAAATTCAAATGTGTGCTGATCGGGAAAGAGGTCATATTTTTACAGAGAGAATGTTAAATTCTAGAGGTACGAAACTTACAATGTTTTTAGGCTCTCAGATAATGGAAAAAATAATAAATGAATTAGTCAAAAATGTAGAATTTGAAAAAAAAGAGAGATACTCAAAACTAAGTTACGCTGGTATAAAAAAAATTTCTAGGCTTGATAGAAAAGTGGCAATAATTGCTTTTTCAATCGAGGAAGTTTATGCAATCGCAGAATTAGTCAGGCGGCAAAAAGGAGGCGCGGCTGTAATTATGGGTTCATTAAGTCCAAAAACAAGAAACTCTCAGGTTGGACTGTATCAATCAGGTGATGTTGATTATTTAATTGCAACAGATGCGATTGGTATGGGTCTTAATATGGATATAAATGAAATCTATTTTTCTAATCTAAAAAAATTCGATGGAAAAAAAACAAGAAGATTAAATTTAATAGAAATGTCTCAAATCGCAGGGCGAGCTGGTAGATACAAAAATGATGGCGGATTCGGGACTACCGGTGATTGTGAAACACTTAATTCGGATGAAATTGAGAAGGTTGAAAAACATCAATTACCTGAAACAAAAGCAATTTACTGGAGAAATTCAAAATTAAATTTTATGAATCCTGAAAAATTAATTACATCTCTCGAAGAAAAACCAAAACAAAAAAATCTTATTAGGACAAATGATTCGCTTGATGAAAGTGTTTTAAGATTTTTTTTAAAAAAGGGTTCAAATAATATAATCTATCATAAAAATTTAGAATTGCTCTGGGAGTGTTGTCAAATACCTGATTTTGAGAAAAAGGCCTACGGTCAACACATAAATATAGTTGATAAAGTATTTCAATTTCTCTCAACTAGAAAAAAAAGAATTCCCAGTACATTTATGAAAGAACAATTAAAAGGATTAGAAAAAGATCATGGAAATGTAGATCTACTATCTCACAGGCTTAGTAACGTTAGGACGTGGTCTTATGTGGCCAATAAAAAAAATTGGGTAGAAAACTCAGATTATTGGGTTCAACTAACTAAAAGTATAGAAGACAAATTATCTGATAAATTACATGAGGAACTTACAAAAAGCTTTATCGATAAAAAAATTAGTATTTTATCAAGAAGTTTAAAACAAGATCTTGTTCTAAATACTCAAATTAATGAGGAAAATAAAATTCATATTGATGGACAATTAGTTGGAGAATTAAAAGGTTTAAAATTTTTAATAGAAATAACATCTAAGACACTAGATACAGATATTAAGTCTATAAAAAAAGCTGCAAGAAAGGGTGTTGAAAAAGAGATAGTCAAAAGAGTCGAAGAAATTTTATCTAGTAAAGAAATTACTATAAATAAAGAGAATAAAATAATATGGAAAACTAACCCGATTGCTAGGTTAAAAAAAGGAAACGATTATTTAAGTCCTGAAATAGAAATAATTTCCGATGATTCCTTAAATGAGGACTCAAAAATTAAGTTAACAAATTTTTTAAGTAAATGGGTATCTGAATATATCAATGATGTTTTAGGCGATCTAATGAAACTTACAAAACACAAAATTAGCAATCAATATCTTAGAGGATTAGTATTTCAACTTTACGAAAATAATGGTGTAATTAAAAGAGAGGAAGTTGAAAAAATTGTAAAATTAATCCCTGCAGAGGACAGAAAAAAACTATGGAATATGGGAATTAAGATAGGAAGATATCATATTTATTTACCTAAAATGTTAAAACCTAAAGCTGTTGAGTTTAGAATAAGTTTGTGGAATTTATTTTATAACTTTAACAACAAAAATGGAATTCCAAAATCAGGATTAAATTTTTTGAAAGATAATAATTATGAAAAAAATTTCTTATTATTGTGCGGTTTTGAAAAGTTTCGAGAATTTTTTGTTAGAATTGATATTTTAGAAAAACTATTTATCAAAATTATTGAGGCAACGAAAGAAAAGAAATTCAAAATTAATTCAGAAATGATGAATTTATTAGGCTGCTCAAAGGACAATTTTTATAAATTAATGACTTATATGAATTATAAAAAAGATAAAAATGAAGATACCTATATTTATCAAGGGGAAAAGAGAAAGAAAAATACTTATATTAAGTTTGACAAAAAAGAAAATCCATTTAATAAACTGCTTTCTTTAAATATAAAATAAATGAATAAACTTGATGAAAATAGTGTTATTGGGATATCCGCTTTATTAATACATGCGGCTAAAATAGATGAAAATTATTCAGAACATGAAAAAAATTTGGTTAAAAATTTTATAGAATCATACTTAAATAATAAAAGTTCTGAGGAAATTTTGAAAAAAGCAGAAGAGTTAGAAAAAAACTCAAATCAGTTGTTAAGCTTTACAAATATTATTAAAAAAAATTCGATTGATTTAAAGAAAGATATTTTAGAACATTTGTGGAAAGTAGTAATATCAGATAATACAGTAGATCAATATGAATCGAATTTGATGCGTAGAATTTGTGGCCTGATATATGTTCCGGACAAAGTTTGTGCTGAAATAAAACTAAAACTTATTAATTCAAAATGACTTACATTGTAAAAGATGAATGTATAAAATGTAAACTCACAGATTGTGTCGAAGTTTGTCCAGTAGACTGCTTTTACGAGGGTGAAAATATGCTAGTTATAAATCCAGATGAATGCATAGATTGTGGTGTATGCGAACCAGAGTGTCCGATAGACGCAATTGTACCAGATACAGACGAGAATATTGAAGACAAAGATAAATGGTTATTGCTTAATAAAAAGTTTTCTGCAATATGGCCTAATATTTCGAAAAAAAAGGAGCCGATGGAGGATCACGAAAAATTTAGAACAATGAAAAATAAGTATAAAGATCACTTCTCGGAAAAACCAGGAAAATAAATTTAATGCCTAAAAAGAAAAAAACTAAAAAATCTAAAAAAATCAAAAAGATTAAATTAGATAAAAAGAGCAAAATTAAACCTATTGTTAAAGTTACCGAAAAAAAAGGATCTTCGAACAATCCCGACGAAAAACCTGAAATAAAAAAAATAAAAAAGCAACCTTCTGAAAAAAGAATTTATAATTTAAAAGACTTTGTGGTCTACCCAAAACATGGGGTGGGTAAAATAACTGGAATAGAAAAAGCTACAATAGGAGACATAGATATCCAGTTCTATAAAATCTTGGTTGAAAAGGAAAAATTGACTTTGACAGTACCTATAAACCAACAATCAAAGTTAAGGCCGATAGCATCAATTAACCAAATAAATAAATGTGTATCAATTTTAAAAACTAAGCCTAAAATAAAAAGAACAATGTGGAGCAGAAGAGCTCAAGAATACGATCAAAAAATAAATTCTGGAAAAATATATGAATTAGCCGAGGTTGTTAAAGATCTAAATAAAAACAATGATATTATCGCGGATCAATCTTATTCTGAAAGACAACTTTTTGAGAAAGCTTATGAAAGACTTAAGTCTGAATTTGAAGCAGTTTTAAAAACTAGCGCAGAAGAGGTTCAAAAGAAAATGGATAAAGCCTTAGGTAGAGCAAAAATTTCTGATCAAGCAGAATAAAAAAAACGCCCTCTTTAAAATTATAAAAATTGTAAAAAGGGCGCTTAATTAAATAGAAAACTATCTTCTTCTTCTTCTCTTTTTTGCTTTCTTTTTAGTTTTCTTTTTAGCTTTTTTTCTTCTTTTAGCCATCTTTTCTCCCTTGTTAGAAACAAATCTTAATGATTCGTTTGTTAATAATTACATTAATTAATTAAAGATTCATGTCAAATACAAATTAATTTGCAAAATTGATTCAAAATTTAAAATTTTAATTATT
>CACKBP010000010.1 GCA_902598315.1 uncultured Pelagibacteraceae bacterium | reverse complement strand
AAACACCGGCTTACTTGTCAGCAAGGTTCAATTTATAAAAAAAGGGCTCAATAAAAACTTTATAATTTTAGATGCAGGAATGAACGATTTTATGCGACCAGCTTTATATGATGCATTCCATAAAATTATTCCTATAACTAAAAATTCATCTAAAATGAAAAATACAATAGAATTTGTAGGTCCAATTTGTGAAAGCACTTGTAAATTTGGAGTTTATAAAAAATATCAAAAATTGATTGAAAATGACTTTGTAGCAATTACAAATGTTGGTGCATACGGCTCATCATTGTCATCAAATTACAATACCAGACCTTTGATCGCTGAAATTTTAATCAATAAAAATAAATTTAAATATATAAGAAGAAAACAAAATTTACGAAAATTGATAAATTCTTAATGCAATTTATTAAATCCTTAATTTTTAATTTCTTTCTATATTTTGGACTTATTCTAATTTTCATATTAGCCATACCAACATTAATTCTTCCTGATAGATTTACGATTTTTTTCGGAAGGTTATCAGCAAAATACATTGTTTTAATTTTAAAACTTGTAATGAATACTAAAGTAATTTTTCATGGTGAAGAAAATTTAAAAAAAGTTGATCAATTTTTTGTTGCTTCTGCCCATCAATCAATGTTTGAAACTTTTGCACTACAAATTCCCCTGGATGGTCCAATTTTTATTTTAAAAAAAGAACTTTTAAATATTCCATTGTTTGGTTGGTATTTAAGAAAAATTGGTTCTATAGCAATCATTAGAGAGACTACCACTAAAGAAAATTTAAATTTTTTTGATAAAATAAAAGAAAGATTAGAGAAAAATAAAAGACCACTTTTAATATTTCCTCAAGGGACAAGAGTAAAATTAGACGAACAGCCTCCCTTTAAAAAAGGAGTTGGTCGGATATATAAAGCGCTGAATTTACCTTGTGTTCCAGTCGCATTGAATACAGGACAGGTTTGGCCGAAAAATAGTTTTATGAAATTTTCAGGTGATATTCATATTTCATTTCTAGACCCTATTATGCCTGGTAAAGAAAATGATGAATTTACAAAAGAACTTGAAAATAAGATTTATAATGAAATAAAAAAATATTATTAATTATTTTCTTCCAAAGTCTGGTTTTTCAGTATCTTGTCCAGCTTCAATAATTTCTTTTCTCACTTTTTTGGTTGATGAAAATATTTCTATAAGCTTTGCACTGTCTTTATTTTTAATAGCACTTTTAATATCATCGAGATTTTTCGAATAATTATCTAATACTTTCAATATATTTTCACTGTTATCAATAAAAATATCTTTCCACATCAAAGGATCTGAAGCAGCAATTCTAGTAAAATCTCTTAATCCTCCAGCACTATATTGAATAACATCATTTTTAAATTTGTCCTCATTATTAATTGCAGTTCTAACAATACTGTATGCAACAGCGTGCGGAAGATGACTAGTCAAAGACAAAACATAATCATGGTCTTCAAATGACATGACTTTAACTTTGCTTCCTAATTTGGACCAAAATTTTTCCAGGTTTTCTATTTTATTTTTAGCAACTTGATTGTCAGCTGAAAGAATACACCATCTATTGTCAAATAAACTTGAAAATCCTGCAGCAGGTCCGCTATATTCTGTTCCAGCTATTGGGTGTGAAGCTATCCAACTAATATTTTTAAGACCTAAATTGTTTACAATTTTGTTAACCTCTTTTTTAGCGGAACCAGTATCGGTAAGGATTGATCCTTCCTTTAAGTTTGATTTTATAGAAAGCAAAATTTCTTTGTAACTACTTAATGGTGCAGAAATTATTATCAGATCTGCATCTTTTACTGACTCTGCCACGTTTGAACAAATATCAGCTGTAAAATTTTTTTTTAAATATTCCATGACTTTGTTGGATTTGTCATGAACACTTATTTTTTTAGCTAATTTTTTTTCCTCTGTTACTCTAAGAATCGAGGATCCAATTAACCCGCAGCCTATGATACTTATTTTACCGAACATTTAAAATTTTTCTCATTTTTTTCATTAATTCAATATTTTCTGATGTTGTCCCAATGGTTATACGTAAAGAATTTCTAATTCCATAAACATCCATTTTACGGACCAGTATTCCCGATTTTGCGAGTAATCCAAATACTTTAGTAGAATTTATTTTAACTTTATCAAATTTTACCAATAAGAAATTAGTAAAACTTTTATTTGTTTCTATTCTCATTTTCTTGAACTCAGAATACATTTTTTTACTCCATTTATTTACGTGTTTAATTTCTTTATTCAACCATGGATTATCTTTTACAGCGGCAGAAGCTGCAAACAAAGCTGGTCTACTTACATTAAAAGGTGGTTTAATCTTATTTAATGCGGAAATAATTTCTTTTGATCCATATCCCCAGCCTACTCTGAGCCCAGCTAAACCATATATTTTTGAAAAAGTTCTTGTCATAACTACATTTTTAAAATTTGTAAAAGTATTTAAACCAGACAAATAATCTTTATTTTTTACATACTCAAAATAAGCATCGTCTACTACTAACAAGATATCACTTCTTAGTTTTTTTCTTAAAAAGAGTAATTCTTTCTTTGGAATATATGTTCCAGTTGGATTATTTGGGTTAGCTAGGAAAACTATTTTAGTTTTTCTCGTAACTTTTTTGAGTATATCTTTAGTTGAAACAGTAAAATTATTCTCTTTCGAATAAACAACTTTTGCTCCATTCATTCTACTGTAAATTCGGTAAATTATAAAACTAAACTTAGGGACTATAACTTCATCTCCTTTCTTGAGGAACGATTTACAAATAAGTTCAAAAATTTGATCAGAACCTGATCCTAAGATTATTCTGTTTTTATCAATCTTAAACTTCTTAGCTAGCGTGTTTCTTAAAAAAGTTCCATCTGAGTCAGGGTATCTTGCAAAGTTTTTTGAAACTTCTAAATATTTTTTTCTTGCTTTCGGGCTAGGGCCAAGAGCAGACTCATTAGCAGATAATTTAATCTTTGCTAATTTACTCTTGAATAAGCTCATTCCAGCTACATATTTCTCTGCAACAATATTATTTGGTTTCGGAAATCTCATTAAATTAATGTATTATCTAAATTGTTTAAGTTTTTCTATGTCTTTATCGTATATAAAATTGACAAGTTTGTGATGATTTAGTAAACATTATTCGCGCTGATTTAACCGTATTGCAGGCGCATAACAAATTTAGCTAAAAAGGGGATGCCCAGTTTAGCTGGGCTTTTTTTTTGGATGAATATAAAACTTGAGAATATAAAGAAATTAGACGTTACTAAACCGCTTAAACTAGACTGCGGGAAAACTATAAAAGATTTTCCTCTCGCTTATGAGACTTATGGAAAATTGAATGATAACAAAGACAACGCAATACTTGTGTTTCATGCATTGACTGGAGATCAGTTCGTGACTGGAACTAATCCTATTACTAATAAGGAGGGTTGGTGGGTTACTGCAGTTGGGCCTGGTAGAGCAATAGATACAAATAAATATTTTGTTATTTGTGCAAATGTGATCGGAGGATGTATGGGTTCGTTAGGTCCTAAAGATATTAATCCAGAAACAAAAAAACCTTACGGATTGGATTTTCCAGTAATAACAATTAAAGATATGGTAAAAGCACAAGAGTCCTTACTTGAACATTTAGGAATTAAAAAACTTTTATGTGCGACTGGGGGTTCGATGGGTGGAATGCAACTTTTACAATTTTGTGCAACATTTCCCGATAAAGCTTTTTCAGCGGTGCCGATAGCCTGTAGCTCGAGCCATAGCGCTCAAAATATTGCTCTTAATGAATTAGCTCGTCAAGCAATTATGGCAGATCCTGTATGGGATAATGGAAAGTATGTTTTAAAAAATGTTCAACCAAAAAATGGCTTAGCGGTTGCAAGAATGGTTGGGCATATAAGTTATTTATCTGAAAAAGGTATGCAAGAAAAATTTGGTAGAAAATTACAAGAGAAGGCAGATTATGAATTTAGTTTTAATGCTGACTTTCAAGTTGAAAGTTATTTAAGACATCAAGGTTATGCATTTGTTGAAAGATTTGATGCTAATTCAGTACTATATATAACAAGAGCGATGGATTATTTTGATCTTTCAAAACAATTTAAAGGAGGGTTGGTAGAAGCATTTAAAAATCAAAAAACAAAATTCTTAATCATATCATTTTCCTCTGATTGGCTTTACACAACAAAAGATAACAAAGATATAGTAATAGCATTAAATGCGTCAGGTGCAGATGTCTCTTACTCTGAGATAATTACAGACAAAGGACATGACTCTTTTTTACTTGATGAGCCCGAATTTTTAAAAACACTCAAAGGTTTTATGGACTCTATGTATGAAAAATTTAAAAATGAAAAAAGAATTTAAAGTAATTGCAGATTTATTACCTGATAATACGAAAGTTCTTGATATAGGATGTGGAGACGGATCTTTAATGCAACTTCTTAGAATAGAAAAAAATATAGAGGTGCGTGGACTAGAACTTAATCAAGATAATGTTAAAGAATGTATTTATAAAGGTTTGCCAGTTATTCAGGGTAATGCAGAAACTGAATTACATCAATTTCCCGATAAATCATTTGACTATGTTGTGCTGAGTCAAACTCTACAAGCATTTTATGAGCCAGAGAAAGTTTTAAAAAATCTTTTAAGAATAGGAAAATCAGTTATTATCTCGATTCCTAATTTTGGCTATTGGAAAGTAAGAATAAAACTTTTACTTTTTGGTGAGATGCCAGTTACAAAGACACTCCCAAATACTTGGTATAATACTCCTAATTTACACATGTGCACAATAAAAGATTTATTTAATTTTTGTGATGAAAAAAATATTATTATTAAAAAAGTCGTTGGGGTTAATGAAAATAAAACTTCATTAATAAAAAAAAGTAATTTGGAAATTAAAAATCTTTTTTCGAAAGTTGGTATTTTTTTAATCAGTTAATATGAAAGTAGAAATTATTCCTTGTTTGAATGATAACTTTAGTTACTTAATTCACGATAAAGAGTCTGATAAAGTTTCAATAGTTGATCCTGCAGAATATAGGGCATGTGATAATATAATTAAAAAGTATAAGAAATTAGATTTTATTCTAAATACTCATCATCATGCCGATCATGTTGATGGTAATTTAGAGTTAAAAAAAAAATATAATTCTAAAATTTTAGGTTTTGAATTAGATAAAGATCGAATCCCTGGCATAGACATCCTGCTTAAAGAAAACCAAAAGCATAAAATTGGAAATTTAGAATTTAAAGTAATTTTTGTTCCTGGTCATACTAAGGGCCACGTCGCATTTTTCTTTTTTAAAGAAAAAGTAGTTTTTACAGGTGATACTTTATTTTCATTAGGATGTGGAAGAGTTTTTGAGGGTACACACAAAGAAATGTTTAATTCTTTAAATAAAATTAAAAAACTTCCACCAGATACAAAAATATATTGTGGACACGAATATACTAAGTCAAATTTAAATTTCTGTTTAAAATATGATTCAAAAAATACTTTTTTAAAAGAGAAAGAAATTGAAATTCAAAAAAAATTAAGTTCTAATCAGCCAACTATCCCAACTACCTTAGGTCAGGAAATTAAAACGAATATTTTTTTAAGGTGTAATGATCCTCAAATTAAGCTTACTTTAGGACTAAAAGATTCATCTGAAGCTGAAGTTTTTTCAAAATTAAGAGATTTAAAGGACTCTTTTTAACTTCAATAATCTTGACTTGCTAGCAGTGAAGGCTATATTGCGTGGAAATTAAAAAAAGAGAATTTATGTCATTTGCTATAATTGAAACAGGTGGAAAGCAGTACAAAGTATCTGCAAGTAAAATTTTAGAAATTGAAAAACTTAACGCTAAAGTTGGAGAAACTATTAAATTTAATAATGTTTTACTTTTGAATGATGACAAAAATACTGAAATTGGAAATCCTAAAATTGACGGGGCAACAGTTGAAGCTAAACTTTTAGATAATGTTAAAGATAGAACTGTATTAATTTTTCATAAAAGAAGACGAAAACACTCAAGAAAGAAAAACGGGCATAGACAACGACATTCTAAAATACAAATCACGAAAATTTTAGCTAAAGGTGGAAAAGTTATAGATGAAGCTAAAATCCTCAAAGAAAAGAAACCTATCAAAGAAGAGAAAAAAGTTATAAAAAAGGTAGCAAAAAAATAGGAAATTAAATGGCAACTAAAAAAGCAGGTGGATCATCGAGGAACGGCCGAGATAGTAAAGGTAGACGTCTTGGAGTTAAAAAATATGGTGACCAAGTTGTAATACCTGGAAACATTATAGTTAGACAAAGAGGGACAAAAATTCATCCTGGTGACAATGTTGGTATGGGTAAAGACCACTCAATTTTTTCTTTGATTAAAGGAAAAGTAAAATTCAAAAAATCTAAATTAAACAGAACTTTTGTTTCTGTAATCCCCAATTAAATATATATAAGTAACCAAAGTTATTTATATTAAAATAAAAATGAAATTTTTAGATCAAGCAAAGATTTATATTAAAGCTGGAAATGGTGGGTCAGGGTCTGCAAGCTTCCGAAGAGAAAAGTTTGTAGAGTACGGCGGACCAGATGGAGGTGACGGCGGTGACGGGGGGTCTGTAATTGTCCAATCAGATAGAAACCTTAATACGTTAATTGATTTCAGGTATGCTCAACATTTTAAAGCACAGCATGGAAAACCAGGGAGTAAAAGAAATAAAACCGGAGCTAATGGGGAAGATTTGATTTTAAAAGTTCCATTAGGAACTCAAGTATACGAGGAGGATAATAATACCTTAATTTACGATTTTACAAAAAATAAAGAAAAATATCTTGTGGCATCGGGAGGTAAAGGTGGACTTGGCAACGTAAGATTTAAAAGTTCGACAAACAGAGCGCCAAGAAAAAAAACTAATGGAAAATTAGGTGAAGAATTTTGGATATGGCTTCAATTAAAAGTAATTGCTGATATTGGAATTATTGGTAAGCCAAATGCTGGTAAATCTAGTTTGCTGGCAGCATTAACAAGAGCAAAGCCAAAAATAGCAAACTATCCTTTTACAACAATTAATCCAAATTTAGGAGTGTCTTATTACGGAGGAAAAGAGATTACTTTAGCTGATATTCCTGGTTTAGTGGAAGGTGCACATAAAGGTGTGGGACTAGGAGATAAATTCTTGAGACATATAGAAAGATGTAAAATTTTACTTCACTTAATTGATTTATCTGAAGATGATTTATTAAATTCTTATAAGAAAATTAAATCAGAATTATCTAATTATGATAAAAGTTTAATAAGAAAGAAAGAAATCATTTTTTTCAATAAATCGGATTTATTAGACGATAGAGAGATAAACGAAAAATTAAAAGAATTTAAAAAAAAAATTAAAAATGATTATGAAATTGTATCTGTTTATTCTATCAAAGATATTCAAAAAATAAAAAAAATGTTGATTAAATATGCTAATTAAAAATGCTAATAAAATAGTTTTAAAACTTGGATCTGCGACTGTAGTTGATAGTAAAGGTGTTTTTAAAAAAAAGTGGGTAACTTCTCTTATAAAAGATATAAAAAAATTTGGAAAAGGAAAAAACTTTGTTATTGTTTCTTCAGGGGCGATTGCTCTAGGCCAGAAATATCTCAAAATAAAAAAAGGGAAAATTAAATTAGAAATGAGTCAAGCTATCGCAGCAGTTGGTCAAATTCACTTAGCAGGAGAATTTCAGAAACTGTTTGATAAACATAAAATTAAAACAGGTCAAATTTTAATAAGTCCAGATGATACAGAACAAAGACGGAGAGCGATTAATGTAAGAAGAACTTTTGACAATTTGTTTAAGCTTAAAGCTATTCCTGTAGTAAATGAAAACGACTCAACAGCCACGAGCGAAATAAAATATGGAGATAATGACAGATTGGCTGCAAGAGTGGCTCAAATTATTGGAGCAGATATACTTATACTATTTTCTGATGTTGATGGGTTATATGATAAGTCGAAAGGTAAAAAAATTATAAGAGAAGTTTCTTCAATAAACGAGAAAATTACATCACTTATAGATAACAAGAGAAACAAATTTGGCTCAGGAGGAATCACCACAAAGTTAGACGCTGCCAAGATTTGCATGAATTCAGGCAGCCATATGTTTATAGCAAATGGTAAAGTAAATAACCCTATTTTAAATATGATTAAAAATAAAAAATATACTCATTTCTTACCAAAAATCTCTACTTTGGATGCTAGAAAAAAATGGATCATCGGTTCTCTTAGTTACAATGGAACTATATTTATTGATAGTGGAGCAGCTAAAGCTTTATTAAATGGTAAAAGCTTGCTCGCAGCTGGCATAACTAAAATTAATGGAAATTTCAAAAAGGGAGAAAATGTAATAATTTTAGATCAGAATAATACTCAGCTAGCTCGGGGGTTATCTTCTTTCAGTTCTAATGAAATAGATAAAATTAAAGGCAAACAAAGCAAAGAGATTGAAACAATTCTTGGTTATCTTAGCAAAACTGAGGTAATTCACAAAGATGATATGGTATTATTATAAATGAATTATTTAGAATCGATAGGAAAGAAAGCAAAAAAAGCCTTTGAAGATTTAAAGAATATAGAGCATAAAAAAATAAAAAAAGTTTTAGAGAATTACAATCAATCTCTATTAAGAAATACTAATAAAATAATCAGAGAAAATTCAAAAGATGTTAAAAATGTTAAAAGAAAGCATTTGGTTGATAGACTTATTTTAAATAGACAAAGAATTGAAGGTATAAGACATTCAATAAATGAAATAGCAAAGTTTAGGAATCCAATAGGAAGGGTTTTAGAAAAATGGCGTAGACCAAATAATTTGACAATAAAAAAAGTAACAACTCCAATTGGTGTTATAGGAGTTATATATGAAAGCAGACCTAATGTAACCGCTGATGTCGCGGCATTATGTTTGAAATCAGGTAATTGCTCTATCTTAAGAGGTGGGTCTGAAGCTTTTAATTCAAACAAATTATTAGCTAATTTGTTCAGAGATGTTTTAAAAAAAAACAATATAAATCAAAACTGTGTTCAGTTTATTGAGAATAAAAATAGAAAAGTTGTAGATCGACTATTATCAAAAATGAGTCAATACATTGATGTTATTGTGCCTAGAGGCGGTAAAGGACTCGTAGCAAAAGTACAAAAGTTTTCTAATGTGCATGTAATTGGCCATCTTGAGGGATTATGCCATATTTATGTAGATAAAACTGCAAATCTTAAAATGGCGAGAGATTTAATTATTAATGCTAAAATGAGAAGGACAAGTATATGTGGAGCAGTTGAGACTGTTCTAGTGGAGGAAAAAGCTTTGAAATCACATGCTAAAGAAATAATAAATGCTCTTTTAAATTCAGGCTGTGAAGTTAGGGCTGATAAAAAAATTAATAAGCTCTTTAAAGGAAAATTAAAAAAAACTAAAGAAAAAGATTGGAAAACTGAATATTTGGATGCAATAGTTTCAATAAAGACAGTTAAAAATGTAAATGAAGCTATCAAACATATTTTGAAATATGGCACAATGCATACTGACAGTATAATTACTAACAACAAAAAAAATGCTAAGATTTTTTTAAATGGTGTTAATAGCTCAATAGCAATGCATAATGTTTCAACTCAATTTGCTGATGGTGGGGAATTTGGTTTTGGTGGTGAAATTGGTATATCTACCAACAAACTTCCGCCAAGAGGTCCTGTAGGAATAAATCAACTGACATCATATAAATATCTTGTTTCAGGAAAGGGAATTATTAGACCTTAATTGATGTCAAGTATCCAGAAAAAATACATTGGTATATTAGGTGGTAGTTTTGATCCTGCACACAAAGGACACTTAGGAATATCAAAAATTTCTATAAAAAAGTTAAAATTAAAAAAGATTTATTGGGTTATTACAAAAAAAAACCCATTTAAAAAAAAAACTTTTTATTCTTTAAACGAAAGAATTAAATATGCAAAAAAAATAGCTAAATCCCAAAAGAAAATTGAAACAATTTATCTTGATAATATTGTTAAATCTTCGAGAATTATTGATATAATAAAATTCTTTATAAAAAAAAGGAAAAATAAAAATATATACTTTATAATTGGTTCTGATAATTTAATACTGTTTCACAAGTGGAAAAGTTGGAAAAAAATAGTTAAATTAGCAAAATTAGTTGTTTTTTCTCGCAAAGGATATGATAGAAAGGGGAAAGAATCTGTTGTGGTTAAATATTTGGATAAAAATAAAATAATTTTCGTAAAAAATAAACCTATAAAAGCCTCATCTACAGCTCTAAGAAAAAAATTAAACAATTAATGAAAGTTCCAGAAATTAAAAAAATTATTGAAGAAACCTTAGACAATAACAAGGCCAAAAATATCATATCAATAAATCTCAAAAATAAGTCTTACATTGCCGATTATATGATAATTGCTTCGGGAACTTCTTCTAGACATCTTCAAGCATTATCAGAAATCCTTGTAGCTAAACTGAAAAATCTAGGATTAAATAACTGTCGTATTGAAGGTAAAGAGAGTAATGACTGGAAATTAGTTGATACTCAGGATGTAATTGTTCATATTTTTCATCCTGAAAAAAGAGAATTTTATGATTTAGAAAAAATGTGGTCTGAAGAAATTCCAAAAGAAAAAGCTATGATATGAAAAAAGCTATAATTTTATCATTTTATTTAATCTTGATATTTCCATCAGCTGTTTACCCAAAAAATAATTTATATGAAAAAATAGATTTATTTGGTGAGGTGTTAGAAAATATAAAAAAAGATTATGTTGATGATGTAGATCAAGCTGAAATGATAGACTCAGCCATAAACGGAGTTCTTCAATCTTTGGATCCATATTCAGCATACATGAGCCCAGAACTATTTAAAGAAATGCAAACTGACACGAGAGGTGAATTTGGAGGACTAGGGATTGAAATAGGTATGGAGGCTGGAGTTGTAAAAGTTATTTCACCCATTGATGATACGCCGGCAGCCAAAGCTGGAATAAAAGCTGGAGATTACATTGTTAAAATTGGTAAAGAACAAGTACAAGGTAAATCTTTACTAGAAGCAGTAAAATTAATGAGGGGACCCGTGGGTACAGCTATTGATCTAACAGTGAGGAGAAAAAACGTTAAAAAACCTTTAGAGTTCAAAATCGTAAGAAAAATTATTGAGGTTCAATCTGTAAGTTCAAAAACTATTGGTAACAAGAAAAATTTAGGCTATATAAGATTAAAATCCTTTAATGAAAATAGTGATAAACAGTTTTTAAAATCTGTAAAAGAATTTGAAAAGAAAACAAAAATAAAAGGTTACGTTCTTGACCTAAGGAATAATCCGGGTGGATTGTTAACACAAGCTATAAATATCACTGACTTTTTTCTAGAGGACGGCGAGATAGTTTCAACTAAAGGTAGGAAAATTTCGGAAACTAGAAAATTCTTCGCAAGAAAAGGTGATGAAATTAATGGTAAGCCAATAGTAGTTTTAATAAATAACGGTTCAGCCTCAGCTTCAGAAATCTTTGCTGGAGCTTTGAAGGATCACAAAAGAGCTATTATACTTGGTGAAAATTCTTATGGAAAAGGTTCAGTGCAGTCTATAATCCCGCTAAGAAATGGGGGCGGAATGAGATTGACCATATCAAAATATTACTTACCTTCAGGAAAATCTATTTCGGAAGTAGGTGTAACGCCTGACATATTAGTTGAAGAAGAGGGTGACGACTTTAATATTAATTCGGAAAAGGATAATCAGCTTAATTACGCTATTAAACTTTTTAACTCGTAATAATATGGATAAAAAAAAGTTACCTATGCGAGTTGGTGTAGGTGTTATTATCCTAAATAATGAAAATAAAGTATTTGTTGGCAAAAGAAAAGATAATCCTATAGACAAGTGGCAGATGCCTCAAGGTGGAGTGGATATTGGGGAAGATTTTCTTACAGCCATGAAAAGAGAACTTTTGGAAGAAACGAGTATTAAAAGTATAAAAATAATAAGAGAAATAGATGGTTTTTTTGAATATGAATTACCGAAAAATTTACTTGGTATAATTTGGAAAGGTAAATTTAGAGGTCAAAAACAGAAATGGTTTATAGCAAAGTTTTTTGGAGCAGAAAACGAAATTAACTTAAAGACTGAGAATCCTGAATTTATAGAGTGGAAATGGATTATTCCAGAAAAGCTACCAGAAGTAATTGTTGACTTTAAAAGAGCTATGTATGTTGATCTCTTAAAAATTATTAAAAAATTTACTGATTAATACTTTTTAGTGTATTGATTTTATAAGATAGTAAATATTTTTCTTTATCAGTAATTTTACTATCCATGATTTTTTTTTCAGCTTCTGCTATGAGTGCTTGCAATGAATTTTTATCAATTTCAGATAAATCTTTAGCTGTTGAAGTTAAAATCAAAAGATTGTTATTAGAGAATTCAACTGTGCCATCTTCAACATAATATATTTTATTAGTGTCTTTTATTTTAATTTTACCTGGTCTTAAAAATGTTATTAAGGAAATATGATCTTTTAAAATACCCATTTCACCCTCATATGAAGGTATAACTACTTCCGTTGTTTCAACTTTTATTATCGATTTATTTGGTGAAATTATTTCAACGGTAAATTTTTCAGGCATTATTTGCTGTCTTTTGCTAACTTTTCTCCCTTTTCAATAACTTCTTCTATTCCACCCACCATATAGAAAGCGGCTTCGGGTAAATGATCGTACTCACCTTTACAAATAGCATCAAATCCTTTTATTGTAGACTCTAAATTTACTAATTTTCCAGGTGAGCCTGTAAATACTTCAGCAACAAAGAAAGGTTGAGATAAAAATCTTTGAATCTTTCTCGCTCTGGCAACTGTTAATTTATCATCTTCTGAAAGTTCATCCATTCCCAAGATTGCGATTATATCTTGTAGAGATTTATATGCTTGTAGAATTCTTTGAACATCTCTTGCTACTCTATAATGTTCTTCACCAACTATTCTTGGATCTAATATTCTAGATGTTGAGTCGAGAGGGTCAACTGCTGGATAAATACCAATCTCAGCAATTTGTCTTGATAACACTGTAGTCGCGTCTAAGTGTGAAAATGACGTAGCTGGAGCAGGATCTGTCAAATCATCTGCTGGCACGTATATCGCTTGAACAGAAGTTATAGAGCCTTTGTCAGTCGAAGTAATTCTCTCCTGTAAATTTCCCATATCAGTAGCTAGTGTGGGTTGATAACCAACCGCAGAGGGTATTCTACCTAACAAGGCTGAAACTTCAGATCCTGCTTGAGTAAATCTAAATATATTATCGACAAAGAAAAGAACATCTTGGCCCTCTTTATCTCTAAAATATTCTGCAACAGTAAGTCCTGTTAAAGCTACACGGGCTCTAGCTCCTGGAGGCTCATTCATTTGTCCATAAACTAAGGCCGCTTTTGAACCTTTGCCATCAGTCTTAATGACACCTGACTCAATCATTTCATGATATAGATCATTTCCTTCTCTAGTTCTTTCACCAACACCAGCAAAAACCGAAAACCCGCCATGAGCTTTGGCTATGTTATTAATAAGTTCCATGATGGTAACTGTTTTTCCCACTCCTGCGCCTCCAAATAATCCTATTTTTCCTCCCTTGGCGTATGGAGCTAATAAATCAATAACTTTAATGCCGGTTACTAATTGTTCGGTCTCAGTAGCTTGATCAGTGAATTTAGGGGCAGGTCTATGAATTGGCCACTTTTCCTTCGTTTTAACTGCACCTTTTTCATCAATAGACTCTCCAACTACATTAATAATCCTCCCAAGAGTTTCTGGCCCTACTGGAACACTAATCGGAGATCCAGTATTTATAACTTGATCTCCTCTTTTAAGTCCTTCTGTAGCATCCATTGCAATTGTTCTAACATCATTCTCGCCTAAGTGCTGAGCAACTTCTAAAATTAACTTATTTCCAGAGTTATTAGCCTCTAAAGCTGTATAAATTTCTGGTAAGTCACCATCAAAATTTACATCTACTACAGCTCCAATTATTTGTGTAATTTTTCCATTTTTGCTCATATCTATAAACTCTCTGCCCCCGATATTATTTCTATTAACTCTTTTGTAATCGAAGCTTGTCTACTTCTATTATAATTAATTGTAAGTTTATCCACTAAATCACCAGCATTTCTAGTTGCATTATCCATTGCTGTCATTCTTGAACCTTGCTCACTAGCTGCGTTTTCTAGGAAAGCTTTAAATACTTGGGTTGAAATATTTTTCGGCAACAAATCCTCAAGAATTTCATCTTCTTCTGGTTCAAACTCGTAAGAGAAGGAGTCTCCCTCTTTTATGTCATAAGTAGTATTTTTTGTTGGTATAATTTGTTGAGCTTGTGGAATCTGGGTTATCACATTTTTAAAATTATTATAAAATAAAAAACACTTATCAAATTCGTTATTATCAAATAAACTTATAATTTCATTTCCTATTGTCTCTGCCTCATTAAATGAAATTTGTTTCTTATCTTTAAAACTAAATTTTTTTACAATAAATTTTCCGTACTCTCTCTTAATCTGGTCTAAACCCTTGGAACCAACTGTTATTATTTTTAGTTGTTTTCCATCTTTGAGGATTTTCTTAAAATTTGATTTTGCAAGTTTACAAATATTTGAGTTAAAACCACCGCATAATCCTTTATCAGCTGTTAATACCACACATAGATGTACTTCATCTTTTCCTGTACCAACAAGAAGTTTGGGCGCATTTTCTGGATCACTTATTGACTTAGTTAAGTTGAAAATAATATTTTGCATCTTTTGACTGTAAGGTCGTCCTCTCTCAGCATTTTCTTGTGCTTTTCTCAATTTAGCTGCCGCAACCATTTTCATTGCTTTTGTTATCTTTTGTGTAGATTTAACACTTTTAATTCTTTTTTTTAAATCATCAAGACTTGGCATTATTTCTCACTTTTTTTGAATTCCTCAATTATTTGGGATAAAAGATTTTCTGTATCTTCATCAAGTTTTCCAGATGATTGAATTGTATTAATAATTTCAGGCTTTTCAGTTTTGATTTTTTCTATTAGTTTTTTTTCAAAGTTCTTAATTTTATTTAAATCAATATTATCTAAGTAACCTTTAACTCCTGTAAAAACTGATATTACTTGCTCTGCAACTGTCAAAGGAGAATATTGATCTTGTTTTAAAAGTTCAGTTAATTTCGCTCCACGATTAAGCAATTGTTGAGTCGAGGCATCTAAATCTGAACCAAACTGTGCAAATGCAGCCATTTCTCTGTATTGAGCTAATTCTAGTTTTATAGAGCCCGCAACTTTTTTCATCGCTTTAGTTTGAGCAGCAGAGCCTACTCTAGAAACTGATAAACCAACATTAACAGCGGGCCTTATACCTTGATTGAATAAATCGGTTTCTAAAAATATTTGACCATCGGTGATAGAAATCACATTGGTGGGAATATATGCAGAAACGTCTCCTGCTTGCGTTTCAATAATTGGTAAGGCAGTTAGAGAGCCTCCACCACTTTTTTCATTAAGTTTAGCCGCTCGTTCTAATAGTCTGCTGTGCAAATAAAACACATCTCCAGGATATGCCTCCCTACCTGGGGGCCTTCTAAGTAGCAAAGACATTTGTCGATATGCAACTGCCTGTTTCGATAAGTCGTCATAAACAATTAAAGCATGCATTCCATTATCTCTAAAATATTCTCCAATAGTGCAACCTGTATAAGGAGCTAGAAATTGGAGTGGTGCAGAGTCTGATGCGGTTGCAGCTACTATCGTTGTGTACTTAAGTGCTCCTGCTTCTTCTAAAGTTTTTGTTATCTGTGCTACAGTTGAACGTTTTTGGCCTATAGCAACATAAACGCAATATAATTTTTTCTTTTCATCTGAGGACTCATTTATTTTTTTTTGATTAATTATTGCATCAATTGCTACAGCTGTTTTGCCAGTCTGCCTATCTCCAATTATCAACTCTCTTTGTCCCCTTCCAATTGGGATTAGCGAATCTATTGATTTTAAACCAGTCTGCATTGGTTCGTTTACAGATTGTCTAGGAATTATACCAGGCGCTTTCACCTCAACACGTTTCCTATTTTTTACCGAAAGTGAACCCTTGCCATCAATCGGGTTTCCAAGTCCATCTACAACTCTACCCAAAAGTTCTTTGCCCACTGGAACGTCTACAATTGCATTAGTTCTTTTAATTGTGTCACCCTCTTTTATACTTCTATCATCACCAAAAATGACAACTCCAACATTATCGTTTTCTAAATTTAAAGCCATTCCTTTAGAACCATCTTCAAATTCAACCATTTCACCAGCTTGCACATTATCTAATCCGTAGACTCTTGCAATACCATCTCCTACAGATAATACTTTTCCTATTTCTGATACTTCAGCTTGTTCTCCAAAATTTTTAATCTGATCTTTTAATAATTTTGTTATTTCAGATGGGTTAACCGTCATTTTATTGCTCTAGTAATTTCTGCTCATATTTTTTTAGCTTATTTTTAATCGAAGTATCAATCATAAAACTTCCAAGTTGAAGTTGGAGTCCACCTATAAGTTCTTTGTCAACTTTATAATCAAATTTCAAAGTTGATCCCATTGTTTTGGAAAAATCTTTGCCAATTTGATCAAGTTCTGACTGGGATAATTCTTTTGATGAAATTAATGACGCTTTTATTTCACCTCTTTTTTTTAAACAAAGCCTTAGAAAGGCTTCAGAAATTTTTTTAACAAAAAAGATTCTTCTCTTTTTAATCAGTAGCAAAAAGAAGTTTTTGAAATTTTTTGTAAATTCCAATTTCTCAGACAAAAAATTTATTACGTTATTTTGTTGATTAATACTTAGAGTTGGATCTTTAATAAAATTTTTAATATCTGTGCTCGCATCATATAAAGATTGAAATTTTTTCATATCTATCTCAACTTTTTCTAACTCATTTGTCTCTTTTGCTACCTCAAATAAAGCACGCGAGTACCTTTCTGAAGTTTCTGTCGAGAAAGATTTGTTTGCACTCATTTTTTATTGTTAGATTTCTTTGTGAAAATATGTTGTGGTCGTACCATAAGAGTATAACTTGATCAAGTTGCCAATTTCGAAGTTAAGCAAAGTTGATTGGATCAACATCAACCGTAAGTTTTATTTTTGATGAAATTTTAAGCCCATTTAGCATATTTGTGATTTTTTTCTGCATTAAAAATCGATTATTAAACCTTATCAATAATCTCGATCTAAAATTTTTTTTGATTTTCAATAGTGGTGAATCTACTGGTCCTAATACTTCAAGATCACTTATATTATTTAGTTTAGCTTTAATTTCTCTAGCTCCTTGCAAACTTGAACTTCGATCCTTTGAGGAAACAATTATCGCTATTAATCTTACGAATGGAGGTAATTTATTTTTTTCTCTAATTAAAAGTTCATTTTTGAGTAAATCTTCAGATTTATTTTTGATTAACTCGGTAAGTGTTATGTCACTTGGGTTCAGTGTTTGATAAATTATTAAAGACTTTGAGCTAAATCTACCGGCTCTCCCACTTAGTTGATGATATAGCTGGATATTTTTTTCTGTTGTTCTTAAATCATAACCTCTTCCAGAAAAATCAGCATCTATCACGACAATACAATTTAATTTAGGAAAATTAAAACCTTTCGAAATCATTTGTGTGCCTATTAAAATATCTACATTATTTTCTTTAATTTCTTTTAATAAGTTTTTCGTTTCATCTTTCTTTTTTAAATAATCACTAGAAAATATATTTATTTTTTTACTTGGGAATATTTCTTTAACTTCGTCGAATATTTTTTCTACTCCAGGTCCATACATTATAAATTGACAACTTCCCTCAGATTTACATTTTATTTTAATATCTTGCTCTGCAGAACAGTGATGACAAACTGCTTTATTTTTTATTTTATGAAAAGTTAAATATAAAGAACAATTATTACAGATAAGTTTTTTACCACATCTTTTACAAATCAAATAAGGTGCAAATCCCCGTCTGTTTATAAAAAATAAAACCTGATCTCCGTTACTTAAATAAGATTTAACATGTTTTAATGTCTCGTTAGCTATAAATTTATTTTTAATTTTATCTATATTTAGATTTATTATTTTAGTTTCAGGAAGCGGAAAATTATCAAATCTTTTTTCAATTTTAAAATGTCTATATTTTTTATTTTGAATATTATTATAAGTCTCCATTGATGGGACAGATGTTACTAAGTGTATTGGAATTTTTTCAAAACTTGCTCTTGATATGGCCATATCTCTTGCATTATAGATTACGCCCTCATCTTGTTTATAAGATGTATCGTGCTCCTCATCGACAATTATTATTCCAAGTTTCTTAAAAGGTAGTAATAATGCTGATCGTGCACCAACTAAAATTTTAATTTTATTACTTATTATACCTTTCCAAATAGTTCTTTTTTGTTTTGGTGTTATTTTTGAGTGCCAAATTGCCGGTTCAAATCCAAAAAAATCTTCAAATCTCGATTTGAAATCATTAGTTAAAAATATCTCAGGTAATAAAACTAAAGCCTGACTATTTCTTTTTACTATTTTTTTGATGTGCTCAAAATATACTAAAGTTTTTCCAGATCCTGTAGTGCCTTGTAAAACTGACACTTTAAATTTATTATCAGACTGACTGAGAAACTTTAAAGCTAACGACTGTTCGGTATTTAGTTTAAATAATTTTTTTTTTGTTTTTTTTGGGTCAACTAAGTTATCTTTTATTCTTAAGAATTTATCAGAACCCCCTATAGTCATTTTTAAAACAAGGCCTAATGGAACCATATTATAGATAGAGAACCATTCAATAAAATCTATTAGCTTTCTACTTATTGAATATTCTGTTTTTTTTTCAATTTCTTTAATTTTAATATTTTTAAGTTCAATATTATTATTTTTCCAAATCACCCCGATTTCCCTTTTTTTACCAAAAGGAACCTCGACTAAATAGCCAATCTTGCTTTGAGTATTATTTTGATAAGTAAACGGAAAATTAAAAATTTTTGGCAACAATACTTGTGCTTTCATAAATCAATAGTATTAGAATTTTTTTTAATTAAAAATGAATTGGTCTTTTATCAACAGCTAATGCGGCTTCTTTAATAGCCTCAGTATGAGTTGGGTGTGCGTGACAAGTTCTAGCAATGTCTTCAGAGCTAGCACCAAATTCCATGGCTAATGCCATTTCTGCAATCATATCACCACAGTGGGGGCCAATAATATGAACACCTAGAACCTTATCGGTTTTACTATCAGCTAAAATCTTCACAAAACCCTCTGTTTCATTATTAACCTTTGCTCTGGAGTTTGCTAAAAAAGGAAATTTTCCAACTTTGTAAGATTTGTTTTCATCTTTTAGCTGCTCTTCAGTTTTTCCAACTGTCGCAACTTCAGGTGAGGTATAAATTACTCCTGGAATAACATCATAATTAACATGACCGGCTTGCCCTGAGAGTATTTCAGCTACAGCTATACCTTCTTCCTCGGCTTTATGAGCTAACATCGGTCCTTTAATAACATCACCAATAGCATAAATATTTTTAATAGATGTTTGTAATTTTTCATTTACTTCAATTCTTCCCTTACTATCTTTTTTTACTCCAATTTTGGATAGGTTTAATCCCTCAGTGTAAGGTTTCCTTCCAACAGAAACTAAAACTTTATCAAATTCAAGATTTTCATCTTTTGAGTCTTTAATATTTGTAAAGTTAACTTTTACACTAGAGCTCAAATTTTCTATAGATTTAACTTTTGCACCTAATTTAAATTTTATTCCCTGTTTTGTTAAAATTTTTTTAAATTCATCAGAAACCTCTCTGTCCATACCTGGAGTTATGTAATCAAGATATTCAATTACGGTAACTTCCGCTCCTAACCTTGACCAGACTGAGCCCATTTCTAAACCTATATAACCTCCACCTATGACTGCTAATTTTTTTGGCACTTTATCTAAAGATAAAGCTCCAGTTGAAGAAATAATATTTTTTTCATCTATTTCAATTCCTGGTAAAGACGAAACCGCAGATCCTGTTGCAATAACAATATTTTTAGATTTATAATTGGTTTTTTTGTTGTTTTCATAAACAACTATGTCATTTTTTGAAAATAAAACACCTTTACCTTTAATATAAGTAACTTTATTTTTTTTAAATAAAAACTCAACTCCTTTAGTAAGAACTTGAACAGATTTATTCTTATTTGACATCATCTTATCAACGTTTAATTTGATGCCTTCAACTTCTATTCCCTGTTTATTAAAGTCATTTTTAGCTTTATAAAAATTTTCAGATAAATTTAACAAACTTTTAGATGGAATACAGCCAACATTCAAACAAGTGCCTCCCAATGTACCTCTTGACTCTATGCAAGCAGTCTTTAATCCGAGTTGGGCTGCTCTTATTGCGCAAACATATCCACCAGGACCACCGCCAATTACTATCAAATCAAAATTATCCATACTATATGTTTAAGAACAATCTTTTAGGTTGTTCTAAAGACTCTTTAATAATTTTTAAAAAAGAAACAGCTTCTTTACCGTCGACTATTCTATGATCATAAGATAAAGCTAGATACATAACTGGTCTAACCTCTACGGAACCTTTAACAACAACGGGTCTTTCAACTATGTTATGCATCCCCAACACTGCTGATTGAGGAGGATTTAAAATGGGAGTCGATAACATTGAGCCATAGATACCACCATTTGTAATTGTAAATGTTCCCCCTTGTAAGTCTTCAATAGTAATTTTCCCGCTCCTCGCTTTTTGTCCTAAAATATTAATTTCTTGTTCTATGTCAGCAAAAGACATTTCATCAGTTTCTCTGAGAACTGGAACTACTAAACCCCTCTCTGTTCCGACCGCAATACTAATATTGTAGTAGTTTTTATATACTACTTCATCTCCTTGTATCTCTGAATTTATTGCCGGGAAGTTTTTCAAACCTATTACACATGATTTAACAAAAAAAGACATGAATCCTAGTTTTACTCCATATTTGTTTTGAAATTCTTCTTTATAACGATTTCTCATAGAAATTACCTCGCTCATATCAACTTCATTAAATGTAGTTAACATGGCAGCGTTTTCTTGAGCCTCTTTCAATCTTTTTGCAATTGTTAATCTTAACCTAGTCATTTTAACTCGCTCCTCTGGGCCATGCTTAATCTTTCTTTCTGATGGAGCTGGTTTAGAACCCATTAAACTCATGATATCTTCTTTTAATATTATCCCATTTTTCCCAGACCCCTCTACCTCTCCTAAATCAATATTAGCTTCACTTGCCATTTTTCTGGCAGCTGGTGAAACTTTTTTTTCTATAATTGTTTTTGGTGTTTTCTTTTTTTCTTCATAAACTTCTTTTAATATTAAAGATTCGTCCTCTTTTTTTTCCTCGTTTAGAAGAAGAATATCCTCTTGGGGTATATTTTTTGTTTTTTTTATTTGAGTTTTCTTTTTATCATCATCAAACAATTTAAGCTCATTTTTTGCTTCTTTTTTTGGTGGATTGTAAGATTTGATCTCTCGTGGACCTTCTCTATTTGCAGTTTGATTTTCACTTATAGTTCCTAACAAAGATCCCACATTTACTGTTTCACCTTCTTTTACTTCAATGCTTCCTAAAACACCATTAGACGGAGCAGGTACTTCAACATTAACCTTATCTGTTTCTAACTCTACAATTGGTTCATCAATAACAACCTTTTCCCCCTGAGATTTAAGCCATTTCGATACTGTTGCCTCAGTTACTGACTCTCCTAATGTAGGTACTGTAATTTTTTCTGCCATTAATCTCTAATAATCTTTTCTAATATTTCTTTTTGTTGTGCAAGGTGTTTATTTGCATTTCCAGTCGCAGTTGATGAAGATGCCTGTCTACCTACATAATTTACGTTGATATCTTTTAAATTTATCATATCTAAAGTTCTTTCAATGTAATTTTTTACAGTGTTCCAAGCGCCCATATTTTTTGGCTCTTCTTGACACCATATAAATTTTGCTTTTTTATACCTTTTTAACAGTCTGGCCAAAGTTTTAGCTGGAAAAGGATAAAGTTGTTCTAAACGAATAAAAACAATGTCATTAATTTTATTTGTTTCTCTCTCTTCTATCAAGTCATAATAAATTTTACCGGAACACATAACAACTTTTCTTATTTTTTCGTCTTTTTTTAAAGGAATTAAGTTATTATTCTTTTGATAAGCATCATCCTCTAGTACTCGGTGAAAGGAACTTCTTGTTACAAACTCAGAGATATTTGAGACGCATCTTTTATGCCTTAATAATGATTTAGGAGTCATAATAATTAATGGCTTTCTAAATTCTCTATGCATTTGTCTTCTCAATACATGAAAATAATTAGATGGAGTTGTGCAATTTACTACTTGAATATTTTCACCAGCACACAACTGTAAAAATCTTTCCAGTCTTGCAGAAGAATGTTCTGGTCCCTGGCCTTCATATCCATGAGGTAGTAACATTACTAATCCGCTGGCCCTACCCCATTTAGATTCAGAGGAAGTTATAAATTGATCAATAATTACCTGAGCGCCATTTGCAAAATCTCCAAATTGTGCTTCCCATAAGACAAGTGTTTCAGGCTCTGATAAAGAGTAACCATATTCAAATCCTAAAACTGCTAACTCTGATAGAAGAGAGTCTATAATCTCAAATCTTTTTTGATTATTTGCAATATTATTTAGAGGAATGTACCTATCATGGTTTTCTTGATTTCTTAAGATAGCATGTCTCTGACTAAAAGTTCCTCTTCCAGAATCTTGACCTGAAAGTCTTACAGAAAAACCTTCTGTGAGTAGAGAACCAAATGCAAGAGACTCTGCCGAAGACCAGTCAATTTTACCAGAATTAAACATTTCATTTTTTATTTCAAAAATTCTTTTTAGAGTTTTATGAGCATAAAATTTATTTGGAATATGAAATATTTTTTCACCTATTTTGATTAATTTACTTTTATCAATACCGCTTCTTCCTCTTTTATCTTTACCCAAACCTGGTTTAAACCTTGACCAAACTCCGTCAAACCATTTTAATTCTGATTTGTAATTTTTTGATGAATTAAACTCACTTTCCAAATAATTTTTAAAATTTATTTTATCTTTTTGTAATTGATTTTCAGAGATCAATCCTTCATCACTTAATTTTTTTCCATATAAAGTTAGTGTTGTTGGGTGTGACTTTATTTTTTTATACATTATTGGTTGAGTAAAAGAAGGCTCATCACCTTCATTATGTCCAAATCTTCTATAACAAACTATATCTATTACAACATCTCTGTTGAATTTTTGTCTGTACTCGGTTGCAATTTTTGCACAGTGGACTACAGCCTCTGGATCGTCGCTATTAACATGAAAAATAGGAGCTTGAGCAGTTTTGGCTACATCAGAGGGATAAGGTGAAGATCTTGCAAACCGTGGTGCAGTTGTAAATCCAATTTGATTATTCACAATAATATGTATAGTGCCACCTATATTGTGACCAGGAAGTCCTGACATAGCGAAACACTCTGCTACTATACCTTGCCCAGCAAATGCAGCGTCTCCATGCATTAAAACTGGAATAACTTTTTTTCTTTCTTTATCGTTATGAAAAAATTGTTTTGCTCTTACCTGACCTAATACGACTGGATTAACTGCCTCTAAGTGTGAAGGATTATCTGTTAAACTTATGTGTACAATGTTTCCATCAAATTCTCTGTTGGATGAAGCTCCAAGATGGTATTTAACATCTCCTTCAAAGTCTTTAATAGATGAAACTGACTTTCCAAAAAATTCACTGAATATAGCTCTAAAAGGTTTTCCCATCACATTTGCTAAAACATTTAATCGTCCTCTGTGTGGCATACCGATTTTTATTTCTTTAGCTCCAAGATTACCACCACGTTTAATTATTTGTTCTAGTGCTGGTATGAGTGACTCACCGCCATCCAATCCAAATCTTTTAGTCCCAACAAATTTAACATGTAAATACTTTTCAAAACCTTCAGCTTGAACAATCTTATTGAGTATCGCTTTTTTCCCGTTTTCAGTAAAAAAAATATCTTTTTTAGGCCCCTCTATTCTATCTCTTATCCAAGCTTTTTCCATTGGATCACTCATATGCATAAATTCATAACCAATCGTAGAACAATAAGTCTTATTAAGAATCTTAAGAATTTGATTAAGCGATGCAAATTGAAGTCCTAATACACCATCTAAAAATATTTTTCTATTGTAATCATTTTTTGTAAAACCATATGTTTCTGGTTTTAATTCGGAGTGTTCTTGTTTTTTTTGTATAGATAAAGGATCTAAGTTTGAAATAAGATGACCTCTAATCCTAAAGGCTCTGATTAACATAATCGCTCTTACAGAATCTTGGGATGCTTGTTTATTAGAAACCTCTTCATTGTCAGATATTTTTTCAACGACACTATCAATTTTAATTGACTCCAAGTTATTCTTTTTAATTTTTTTTTCTGGAGACCAGCTTGGGCCATTTAAATCATTTAAAATAATTTTTTCGTCTTCACTTAAACCGTCAAAAAAATTTTTCCAGCTCTTAGGAATAGAGCCGGGGTCCGATAAATAATCTTGATAAAATTGATTTATAAATTCAGAATTTATTCCCGATAGAAATGATGTTTTCTTATATGTTATATTGTTTTTGGAAGAAGACATAAATAATTTATATTAACACAATTTTATAAAAATTAACTATTAAGTTTATTAAATAACGTTTTACCGATATCTGCTGGAGAATTAGATATAGTAATTCCCGCAGATTTCATTATTTCGATTTTATCTTCGGCTCCCCCTTTTCCCCCAGATATTATTGCACCGGCATGGCCCATTCTTCTGCCTGGTGGCGCGGTCAAACCAGCTATGAAACCGACAATTGGTTTTTTTGTTTTTGATTCTTTTATAAATTCTGCGGCTTCTTCTTCAGCAGATCCACCTATTTCTCCGATCATGACAATAGACTCAGTCTCTTTATCTTTTAAGAATAATTCTATACAATCTATAAAGTTTGTACCATTAATTGGGTCCCCGCCAATGCCTATACATGTAGACTGGCCCATACCGTTGGCTGATGTTTGAGCCACCGCTTCATAAGTTAATGTCCCCGATCTGGATACAATCCCAACTGTTCCTTTTTTGTGAATGTTTCCAGGCATAATACCGATTTTACATTCGTCTGGAGTAATTATCCCAGGACAGTTTGGACCTATTAATCTTGATTTACTTTTATTTAAAACTTTTTTTACTTCTAGCATATCGTTTATAGGTATTCCCTCAGTGATACAAACAATTAGCTCTATATTTGCATCTATAGCTTCGATAATAGCTGCGCCAGCAAATTTTGGTGGAACATAAATCATTGTAGCGGTTGCTGAGGTTTTATCTTTTGCCTCCAGAACAGTATTAAATACGGGAAGATCTAAATGTTTTTGTCCTCCTTTTTTTGGTGTAACTCCACCCACAAGTTTTGTACCATACTTCAATGCCTGTTCTGAATGAAAAGTGCCATGAGTTCCAGTAAAACCTTGACAGATTACTTTTGTATTTTTATTAACTAAAATCGACATTTATTTAATAGCTTCTACTATTTTTTTTGCTGCATCATTTAAATCAGTTGCTGATAGAATTTTTAAGTTTGATTTGTCTAAAATTTCTTTTCCCTCTTTAAAATTTGTACCCGCAAGTCTAACTACTAGTGGTACAGTAAGCTTTACTTGTTTTGCTGCCTCGACTACTCCTTGAGCAAGAACATCACATCTCATTATTCCTCCAAATATATTGATTAATATTCCTTTAACATTTTTGTCTGCCAAAATTAATTTGAAGGCAGCAGTCACTTTTTCTTTTGACGCTCCACCTCCCACATCTAAAAAATTAGCTGGTTCTTCGCCGTATAACTTTATTATATCCATTGTTGCCATGGCTAGACCTGCTCCATTAACCATGCAACCGATTGTTCCGTCTAATTTTATGTAAGCTAAGTCATATTTACTAGCTTCAATTTCAGAAGGATCTTCCTCATTTAAATCCCTTAATCTTAAAATTTCAGGCCTTCTAAATAATGCATTATCATCAAAATTCATTTTAGCGTCCAAACAAATGATTTTTTCATCTTTAGAAACAATAAGAGGATTAATCTCTATAAGATTTGCGTCTTTCTCAATTATTATCTTATGTAGAATTTTTACTAATTTTTTTGCCTCAAGACTTAATTTTTTGTCAAATTTAAATACCGCTATTATACTTTCCAATTCTTTTTCATTTGGTCCATCTTTTTTAAAATCAATTTTATTAGTAATTATCTTTTCTGGGTTCTCCGATGCAATTTTTTCTATATCGACTCCACCTTCAGTGCTACTGATAAATGCTATCTTTGATGTTTGTCTATCGACTAAACAAGATAAATATAATTCTCTAGATATATCAGATGCTTCTTCAATATATAATCTTTTGACTTGTTTTCCTTCAGGACCCGTTTGATGAGTTATTAAAATTTTTCCCATCATTTTATTGGCTGCATTTTCTAGCTCATTTTTTGACTTTAAAAGTTTTACTCCTCCAGCTTTTCCTCTTCCTCCGGCGTGGATTTGTGCCTTTAAAACAAATTCGCTACCACTTAATTTGCTTATTTTTTCTTTAAGTTCTTTTAAAGAATAAATGACTTCACCATTTGAAATTGGAGCTCCAAATTCTTTTAATATTTCTTTCGCTTGATGTTCGTGAATATTCATTTAATTGCAGTTTTTAATATCATGTTTTACCAAAAATTCACTAATTACCTTCGTTTTTTTACATTTTCCAGTAAAAATTAAATTAAATACGTCATCATTATTTTTAATTGTTGAATAAATTACTTCAATATTTTTTTTTCTTACAAGGTTTTTTACAAATTCCACATAATTTTTATTAAATTTACTCTCAATATTAGGATTACTTGCATCTCCTAAGCCAGGCCATCTTGTGGGAGTATTTAAATCTCTATTCAACAAAGAGGACAAAAATATGTAATCTGAATAAAGCATTAATGCTTTTTCCTCATTGCTTAATATTTCTAT
>CACKBP010000009.1 GCA_902598315.1 uncultured Pelagibacteraceae bacterium | reverse complement strand
GCGATACATCTCTCTTCTCCATTTGGATATCTTCTAAGCGCATGCTCTCCTCTCATACGAGGACTGATTGGACCTTTTTCAAAAGGATAATTTATAGTTTTTGACTTCTTAAAGATTTCTTTTATTGCTAGGTACAATCCAGAAATAAATTCTACAAGAAATATAGTTTTAAATAATCGGCTCAAATTCATTAAAAATTTCCGTTTGGTAATTTGTCAAAATAAAATAAAAAACTAGCGGTTAATATGAGATAAACTAATGAAAATGGTAAAAATACTTTCCAGCCAAGTCTCATTAATTGGTCATATCTGTATCTTGGAACTATTGCTTTAATAAGAGCGAAAAGTAAAAATAAAAATAAAATTTTTAAAATCATCCAAACTGGAGCTGGTATTAAATTAAGTGGATAAATATCAATTATTGGCAACCATCCACCAAGAAAAAGAATTGAACCCATTGCACACATCAAGAGAATATTCGCGTATTCACCAAGCCAGAACATTGCATACATCATTCCTGAGTATTCAGTTTGATATCCAGCAACTAATTCGGCTTCTGCTTCTGGTAAATCAAAAGGTGGTCTATTTGTTTCTGCAAGCGCAGAAATAAAAAAAATTACGAACATTGGGAAAAGTGGAATTACATACCATAAGTCTTTTTGAGCAATAACAATGTCTTTCAAGTTTAAAGATCCAACACAAAGTAGAACATTGATTATAATAATTCCAATTGAGACCTCGTAAGAGACCATTTGAGCAGCAGACCTTATTGCTCCTAAAAAAGGATATTTAGAGTTCGATGCCCAACCCCCCATAATTATTCCGTAAACCCCGAGTGAAGAAATCGCAAATAAATATAAAATTCCCACATTGATATCAGCCAAAACTAAGCTTTCACTCATAGGAATGACAGCCCAAGCAACTAAAGCTAGTGTCATGGTCACTATAGGGGCAAGTATAAAAACTACTTTATTAGCACTCGCAGGAATTATAATTTCTTTGAAAATATATTTTAATGCGTCAGCTAAGGTTTGTAAAAGTCCAAATGGTCCAACAACGTTGGGTCCTCTCCTTTTTTGCACTAATCCCCAAACCCTTCTGTCTAGCCAAACAATCATGGCTACAGAAACTAGAATTGGAATAAGTAAGAACAAAATTTTATAAATTTCTTGACCTAATATCTGTAAGTATTCAATCATATATTATTTGTACCGGTTTTTTTTAAATTTTGTTTTATCTGACGACACTCACTCATCGTTTTGGAAGCTCTAGAAATTGAATTAGTATAAAAATAATCTAATTTTTTTATACTTACAGTCTCACTAAAAAAGTCAGCAGAAGAATTTTTAAATTCACTATCACTGTAACTTGGTAGCTCATTCAAATTTGTAAAATTTGGTAATAAACTCGTAACCTCATTTCTCAACAAATCAAATTTTGTTATATTTTCATTTTTATTTAGTTTTTTTAAAATCATATTAAATATCTTCCAATCCTCTAGGGCGTCTCCTATTGGATATGTAGCTTTTTTACACTCTTGCAATCTACCCTCCAGGTTTTCATAAAGTCCACTTTGTTCAGTAAATGCAGCACTAGGTAAAACTAAATCTGCTATTTCTGCGCCTCTATCGCCATGACTTCCTTGATAAACGATAAATTCATTATTTTTTTTAATTTCTAAATTATCTGAACCTAATAAGTATAATAATTTAAATTTATTATTTCTCAATTTTTCAAAAAAAGAGCTTTTTTCTTCATCATCCTTAGATAATATTTTTAGATCAATTAAACCAACTGTCGATGCATTCTGCGGTAAAAAATTGAAAGCATTCCAATCTTTATTTATGAAACCATTCTTTTTTAAAAAAATCTGAAGTTGTTCAACTATATATTTACCACTTTTTAATTCTAAAGCAGACTCGCCAACAATAATTGTTGGTCTTTTTGCACTTAATAATTTTTTTGAAAACTCTCCTTTTTTATCTATTATATTCCTCAATTCATCAGTTGTTTTACCAATAATACTATAATTGTAGGTGAGTTCGCCAGGATTACCAATTGAGAAAATTGGAATACGTTTTTGAGCATACACTTTTCTTATTCTTGCGTTTAACATTGTTGCTTCATGTCTTGGATTAGTTCCAATTAAAAGTATCAAGTCTGTATCTTCAATTCCTTTTATAGAAGAGTTAAATATATAGTTGCTTTTTTTTGAGGAATTAATAAAAAATTCTCTTTCCCTAAACTCCAAATTGTTGCTTTTCAGCACTTTAAAAAATTTTTTAAAACTTAAAGCATTCTCCATATTTACCATATCTCCAATATGCCCACCTATTTCGTCAGAATTACAGGATTTAATTTTTTCTACTAAGAGAGAAATTGCATCATTCCAATTAGATTTTTGAAGTTTATTATTTTTTTTTATGTAAGGTACATCTAACCTTTGCTTTAATAAACCGTCACAGGAATATCTTGATTTATCGGAAATCCATTCTTCATTGATATCATTGTTCAGTCTAGGCAATATTCTTTTTACCTCCCAGTTGTATGTATCAACTCTAATATTTGAACCAACAGCGTCCATAACATCTATACTCTCAGTCTTTTTAAGCTCCCAAGGTCTTGCTTCAAAAGCATAAGGCTTAGATGTTAGAGCGCCTACTGGACACAAATCTATAACGTTCGCTGAAAGTTCTGACTCCATTGCCTTTTCTAGATAAGTTGTTATTTCCATATTTTCACCACGACCAATAGCACCAATCTCGGGAACTCCAGCAACTTCCGTTGCAAATCTCACACATCTTGTGCAATGAATACATCTAGTCATTTGCGTTTTTATTAATGGCCCCATGTATTTTTCTTTAACTTGTCTTTTATTTTCTTTAAATCTTGATTTATCTATTCCATAATACATTGATTGATCTTGTAAATCGCACTCACCGCCTTGGTCACAAACTGGACAATCCAAAGGATGATTTGCTAGTAAAAATTCCATTACACCCTTTCGAGCTTTTTCTACAGAGGTAGTATTAGTTTTTATCTTCATGCCTTCTGCTGCTGGCATGGCACAAGAGGCTATTGGTTTCGGTGATTTTTCCATTTCGACAAGACACATCCTGCAATTACCAGCGATTGATAATTTTTCGTGATAGCAAAACCTTGGAATTTCTACGTCGGCAAGTTCACATGCTTGAAGAACTGTCATTCCTTTCTCAAACTCAATATCTTTTCCATTGATATTGATTTTAGGCATTCTTATTCTCCAGCAAGTGTTGATCTACTAAGTAAGGGTTATTTACTCTTTTTTTAATTAATGGCTCTTCTCTGCATCGGCTTTCAATCTCTTTTCTAAAATGACGTAAAAGTCCTTGAACTGGCCAAGCTGAACCTTCGCCAAAAGCACAAATAGTATGTCCCTCAATTTGTTTTGTTACGTCAGCCAACAAATCAATGTCACTATAGGTAGCTTTTCTTTTTACCACTCTATCTAAGATTCTCCACATCCATCCTGCACCCTCACGACAAGGAGTACACTGACCACAACTTTCATGTTTATAAAATCTTGCTATTCTTGCCATGCACTCAACTATGTCTTGGTCTTTATTTATAACAACTATTCCTGCTGTTCCTAACCCACTTTTATTCTCTATCAAAGAATCAAAATCCATTGTAATAGTATCGCAAATCTTTTTTGATAATAAAGGCATAGATGAACCACCAGGGATTACAGCTTGAAGATTTTCCCAACCACCAACAACACCTCCTGCATGTTTCTCAATAAGTTCTTTTAAAGGTATTCCCATCTCCTCCTCAACGTTACAAGGTGAATTAACATTCCCAGAAATACAAAATATTTTTGTACCAGTATTTTTAGACTTCCCAATTGAAGCAAACCATTTACCGCCTCTTCTTAAAATTGTTGGAACTACAGCAATAGTCTCAACATTATTTACTATTGTTGGGCATCCATATAAACCAACTAACGCAGGGAAAGGTGGTTTTAAGCGTGGTTGTCCTTTATTTCCTTCAATGCTTTCTAATAAAGCTGTTTCCTCACCACAAATGTAAGCTCCGGCTCCATAATGAATGTGAATGTCAAAATCCCATCCAGATCCACACGCATTTTTTCCTAAAAAATTTTTTTTGTAAGCTTGATTAATAGCTTCTTGCAATCTTTGACCTTCATTGAAGTATTCACCTCTAATATAGATGTAACAAATATGTGCGTTAACTGCAAAACCAGCAATTAAACATCCTTCAATTAATTTTTGAGGTTCAAACCTTAATATGTCTCTATCTTTACAAGTTCCAGGTTCTGATTCATCGGCGTTAATTACTAAGTAATGGGGTCTTGACCCAACTTCTTTTGGCGCAAAAGACCATTTAAGACCAGTTGAAAAACCTGCGCCTCCTCTTCCTCTTAATTCAGAGGTTTTAACTTCATTGATAATCCATTCTCTCCCTTTTAAAATTAAATCTTTAGTATTTTTCCAGTCATTTCTTTCTATTGCGTTTTCTATTTCCCATCCATGAGTGTTATAAAGGTTTTTAAATATTTTGTTTTCTGGCTTAAGCATGATTTTCTCCATTAGGTGGTGGACTTTCTGGCGAAGTATTTTTGCGTCCTCTAAAAGATCCAGGTTTTAAAGGCTTATCATTAATAAGTGAGTCTAAAATTTCATTGGTACTTTTTTCGTCAAGGTCTTCATAATAATCATTATTAATTTGCACCATGGGAGCGCTTACACATGCTCCTAAACATTCTACTTCCATCCAAGAACAATTTCCTTTTTTTGAAATTTCATTTTCATTAGGCGAAATCTTTTCTTTACAAAGTTTAACAATTTTGTCAGCACCACGAATTAAGCAAGGAGTTGTAGTACATACTTGAATAAAATGTTTCCCAACAGGTGCTAAATTATACATAGTATAAAATGTTGCAACTTCATAAACCGAGATGTATGGCATTGATAAAAGATTAGCTATATATTTCATTGCAGCTAGTGGTATCCAGTTATTATTCTGTCTTTGAGCTAAATATAAGAAAGGCATCACTGCACTTTTTCTATTTTTTTCAGGGTATTTTTTTAAAATTTCCTGAGCTTTATTTAGATTTTCACTGTTAAACTGAAATTCTTTCGGTTGCTCATCATGAACTTTTTTTAAACTCATCTGTCTACCTCCCCAAATACAATGTCAAGAGAACCTAAAACTGCTGGGACGTCCGCTAACATGTGCCCCCTAATAAGATAATCCATAGCCTGTAAATGTGAGAAACCAGGTGCTCTAATTTTACACCTATAAGGTCTATTGCTACCATCAGAAATTAGATAAACGCCAAATTCTCCTTTAGGAGCTTCAACTGCTGAATAAACATTGCCCTTTGGAACTCTATATCCCTCTGTGAACAATTTAAAATGATGGATTAATGCCTCCATAGACTGTTTCAAATCATCTCTGTTCGGCGGCGAAATTTTCCCGTCAATTGATTTAATCGGACCTTTGGGAAGTTTTTCAATACATTGAAGAATTATTTTTACACTTTCTCTCATTTCCTCAATTCTGCATAGGTAGCGATCATAACAGTCTCCATTTTTGCCTACGGGAATTTTAAAATCAAGTTCGTTATAAATCTCGTAAGGCTGAGACCTTCTTAAATCCCATGGCACACCTGAACCTCTTAACATCACTCCAGAAAAACTGTGATCTAAAGCCTCTTGTTTTGTGACTATTCCGATTTCAACATTACGTTGTTTAAAAATACGATTATCTGTTAGTAATCCCTCTAAATCATCAATAATTTTTGGGAAAGATCTGCAAAACTTATCTATATCCTCAACTAATTTAAGTGGAATATCTTGGTGAACACCACCTGTTCTAAAATAGTTAGCATGCAATCTCGACCCTGAGGCTCTCTCATAAAATGTCATTAAAGTTTCTCTCTCTTCAAACCCCCATAATGAAGGGGTCAACGCGCCCACATCTAATGCTTGTGTAGTGACATTTAAGATATGGCTTAAAATTCTACCAATTTCGCAAAAGATTACTCTAATATATTTTGCTCTTATTGGTACTTCAATTTTAAGTAGCTTTTCTGCTGCGAGAGCAAAAGCGTGCTCTTGATTCATAGGGGCAACATAATCTAATCTATCAAAATAGGGTAAGGCTTGAGTATATGTTTTTTGCTCTATAAGCTTTTCTGTTCCTCTATGAAGCAAACCAATATGTGGATCTGCTTTTTCGACCACCTCGCCATCTAATTCTAGTATGAGCCTTAATACACCATGAGCTGCTGGATGCTGTGGTCCAAAATTTAAATTTAAAGATTTAGTTTTTTTTGCCATCAGTATCAATATTTGTTATTTTTTTTGAATAATTTGTTCCCTCCCATGGGCTCTCAAAATCAAAATTCCTATAATTTTGTTCAAGCTTTACTGGTTCATAAATTACTTTTTTCTCTTTCTCACTGTATCTAACTTCATTAAAGCCAGTTAAAGGAAAATCCTTTCTTAAGGGGTGGCCTTTAAAACCATAATCAGTCAGTATTCTTCTTAAATCAGGATGATTTTTAAATTTAATACCATACATATCAAAAACTTCTCTTTCCATCCAATTCGCAGAGGGAAAAATTTTTGTTATAGAATTAATAATTTGATTCGTCTCAAGGTAAACTGAAAGTTTAATTCTAATATTATTTTCATGAGATAAAAAAAGATAAACAAGTTGAAATCGTTTTTCCTGATCAGGATAATCTACTCCAGCTATATCTATAAGTTGCCTAAACTTTAATTTGTCATTTGATTTTAAAAATTGTATCACTTCAATTAATTCGCTTTCTTTTATTTCAATTAATAATTCGTTATTTTCTATTAATGAATTTTGAACTTTGCTTGAAAGTTCTGAGTTAATAACTTTTTCCAAATTTTTAAGATTTTCTAACATATTTATCTTTGTAGGTTTCCCTCTCGTCTAATTTTTTTCTGAAGTTGTAAAATTCCATAAAGTAAAGCCTCTGCCGATGGCGGACAGCCAGGAATATAAATGTCTACTGGTACAATTTTATCGCACCCTCTAACTACAGAGTAAGAATAGTGGTAATAACCTCCACCATTAGCACAGCTACCCATTGATACGACGTACCTGGGCTCTGGCATTTGATCATAAACTTTTCGAAGTGCTGGAGCCATTTTATTTGTTAAAGTTCCTGCAACAATCATAACATCTGATTGTCTAGGCGATGCTCGTGGAGCAGCACCAAATCTTTCCAAATCATATCTTGGCATTGAAGTTTGCATCATTTCAACAGCACAACAAGCTAATCCAAAAGTCATCCAGTGTAGTGATCCAGTCCTTGCCCATTTAACCAAATTTTCTGAAGAAGTTGTTATGAAACCTTTGTCGGCAAAATCTTTTGCTAATTCTTTAAATTCCTCAGGTATCTGTTTCTCTTTTTCTGAATTAAGACTAAATTTTATTCCCATTCTAAAGCCCCCTTTTTCCACTCATAAATAAATCCAATTGTCAAAATTCCTAAAAAAAACATCATTGACCAAAATCCAAGAGCTCCAAGGCTTCCCAGAGATATGGCCCAAGGGAAAAGAAAAGCAATTTCGAGATCAAAAATTATGAATAATATAGCTACTAAATAAAATCTGACATCAAATTCCATTCTAGAGTCATCGAACGCTTCAAAGCCACACTCATATGCTGACAATTTTTCCGGATCAGGGTTAGAAGGTGAAGCTAAGTAATTTGCAACTATAAAGCCTATGCTCAGGAATAGGGCAATAAACAGAAAAATTATTATAGATAAATAATCAGTTAAAAAGTTGTAAATCATTTTTTTTTTTTAATATCTACCTCAATACCGTAGTTTGAGGATTCTTATATTAATAAGTATTATTTATAACATTTAAAATTAAAGAGTACAGGACAGAAAGAAGCATTATTGTTGATCAATAATTGTTGATATATGACTTTCTAGATGAAAACCATTATCAACTGGTGGCGGGAGTGACGGGACTCGAACCCGCGACCTCCTGCGTGACAGGCAGGCGCTCTAACCAAACTGAGCTACACCCCCATTTAATGGTGGGCGGTAAAGGACTCGAACCTATGACCCTCTCGGTGTAAACGAGATGCTCTACCAACTGAGCTAACCGCCCTTATTAAATAAAATCGAGATATACAATAAAAACTTTACAAAGTAAAAAAGTATTTAATTTCTAGTGTAATTTATATAAATAGCAGTATTATCGGATTTGTATGATTTTAACTTGTAATTCATGTGGTAAAAAATTTATTGTTCCAGATAGCGCAATTACTGCATCAGGAAGGATGGTTCAATGTGGCTCATGCGGAAATAAATGGAAACAATTCCCTATGGAAAAGGTTGAAAAAACACAATTAATTACTCGTGCAAAAAAAGTGATTTCAAGACCTCAGTCTGTTCAACAAAAAATACATAAACCAAAAAAAATAAAAAGGACTACTCCAAAAAAAACAAGAGAAATCAGTTTGTACTCGCCCGAATATTTAGCAAAAAAACATGGCATCAAAATTAACGATACAAAACCTTTAAAAGAAATTAGTAAAAAAGAAAAAAGTAAAGTTTCTTTTGGTTTTTATAGATCCTTACTTGTTTTTATTGTTTTTTTAATATTCATCTCTAGATCATTGTATTTTGCGCAAACTTTCATAGTAGAAGTGTTTCCTGGACTGGAATTCTACCTAAACTATTTTTTTGAAAGCATAAGAAATATTTTTGAAATTTGGAAAAGTCTTATTGCAATTTACTAGTCTCTAAATCTTTAATATTGATTATATTTTTTGACAATTTAGAATTATTTCTTTTGATATCTTCATAAAAATTCCAAGCTAAAACTATAAGTGTATTATTCTTGTTTTTAATTTGATCTTTATTTTTTATTGGAATTTTAACTCCTGGAATAAATTTATTATGTTTAAGTTTATTATCTTCTACAACGTAATCAATTTGATCTGTGATACCATAAAAATTTAGGGCTGTAGTAGCTTTTGCTGGTGCTCCATAGCCAATAATTAAATTTTTTTTTTTCAATTTATTTAAATTTTGCCTTACATTATCTCTAATTTTATAAACAGACTCTCCAAATTTCTGATATGTTTTAAATTTTTTTATCCCAAATTTTTCTTCTTCCCTGAGCATATTTTTAACACTGCTTTCAATTTTCACTTTTTTATCTTTTTTTAAATAAATTCTTATTGAACCTCCGTGAGTATCAATTTTTTCTGATCGGAATATTCTGGCGTCAAGTTTTGAGAAGAAATTAACTAGAGAAGTTAAGGACCAATAATTATAATGCTCATGATAAATATTATCAAAAGTTAAATCTTTCAGCGTGTTCATTAGATATTGAACTTCTATAACGATTGTGCCTTTTTGACTTAATAATGCCAACATACACTCAGCCATTTCTTTTAATTTGTCTGAATGTGCAAAAACATTTGAGGCTAATATTAAGTCGGCTTTCTTTTTAATTTTTTTAAGATTTTTTTTCTCTAAAAAACCGTTAAAAGTTTTAATTTTATTTTTATTAGCTAATTTAGCTAGATTTTTTGCTGGCTCAATTCCTAAAATATTTTTAAATCCCAGCTCCTTAAAAGGTCTTAATGCTACTCCATCATTGCTACCAATATCAATTATATAAGATTTTTTAGAGTGTAATTTTAATTCTTTAATATATTTCTTAGCTGCTTTGACAAAATGATCTCTAAATACTTTTGAAGTTGAGGAAGTGTATAAATAGTTAGAAAACATTTTTTTTGGATTTACTGCAACTGAAAGTTGGCAGTTATGACATTTGTCACAATAATTAATTTCAAGAGGATAAAGATCACATTTTTCATTCTGCTCGTTAAGTAAATTGTTAGCTAAAGGTTGGTAGCCTAATGAAACAACTCTTTTAAGATTTGTGTTGCCACAACATCTACATTCAAACTTATAGCTTTCTAATAAAAGATTTTTTTCTTTTTCATCAACAAAAACATGTTTAATGGTATGAGTAATTCCATAATTCTCATGATCTCTTTCTCCTCGAACAAGATTTAAAAAAGTAGTATCTTTTGTAAAAACCATTGTGTGCGCCACATTAGGTTTAATCACAGATAATTGACCTGCATTTACTACCTGAGTTATTTTTGGAGCATCAGAATTTATAATGTCTTGAAATACCTCTATTATTTGACCTTTTGTAAATAAACATTTTTGCTCTTGCTGAGGGTGATAATGATTAGCTCTAATAGTCCCTTTTTTTGAGTCTATTAATCCTATTAAATTAATTGGCTCAGTTAATTCGTGATTACTAATTTTGCCTCTTTTATCTACATATAAGTTTTCTCCATCCTTAACGTATTCAAGTTTTTTATTTAAATTTTGTTTTGACCATTTTTGTATCATTTCTTTAATACTCTCATCGAGTTCGTATAAAAATTTAAAACCTGTTTTTAATAATTTTTTATTAGATAGAGAAAAACCTAAATTAGGAATTTCGTCATTTGTTTCCATTATTCTAATTTTTGGATTATATTTTTTACAAATATTTGCTACATCTTTAACTGTTTTGGTATCTTTAGTTAAATTGAATACCTCATTATTTATTTCATCTTTTTCCTCCATAAATTTAAAACATCTCGCTACATCAATAAGTGGTACTAGGCTTTTAATTTGTCTTCCCCCTGCAAAAAGTTTTAAAGTTCCATTTTGTGATGCTATTTTTGAAAATAAGTTTGGCATAATATCAATTCTCATAGTATCAGAAGAATAACCGTAGACTGATCCAAGTCTTAAAATTATAAAATTTTTCCCAGACTCTTTTAATTGTTTTTCATTTATAAGTTTTGAGTTTGCGTATGCTAAAACAGGTTTAGCGAGGTCATTTTCTTTAATATTTGTTTTTACTTCATCAATACCCTCAAAAATAACATGAGTTGAGGGAAAAATTACTTTACAACTATTTTTAATTGTGTCTAGTATATTTTGGGTTCCCTTCTCACCTACGGTTTTAATTTTTTCTTCTTGTTTTTGAGATGACTCACTTTTTGTTCTTGGGACATCTGTAACTCCAGCTAAATGATGTACAATATCAGCATCTTTAAAATTTTCTTCTACAAAATTTTTATCTAAAATATCTCCAAAAATAAATTCTATATTCCAATTTCTAAGTTGACTTACTCTTTCCGAAATAAATCTATTATCGACCACTGATATATCATGATGCCAGCTATATCCTGAATAAAGCTTACAAAGCTCTGTGCCTATATAGCCTAGACCACCAGTTATTATGATTTTTTTTTTCATAAACTTTTTAATAAATGTTTACTTATATTATATTTTATTATAACTCAAATATCATGAAAATTTACGACTGCTTTATGTATTTTGATGAGGATTTGCTTTTAGATATAAGGCTTCACACTCTTAGTAATTTTGTAGAAAAATTTATCATAAGTGAGGCTACTTATACACATAATGGAAGTAAAAAAAAACTTAACTTTGATATTAAAAAATTTAAAAAATTCCAAGATAAAATTGATTATCTTGTTGTTGATAAACATCCTAAAAATATAATTAATTTAGTTGAGGGAGAGACTAAAGAAAAAAGATCTGAAAAATTAATTTTAAATGGAATGGCAAGAGACTACTTTCAAAGAGAAAATCTAAAAAAAGGTATTAAAAACGCTAACGAAGAAGATTTAATTTTGATAAGCGACCTTGATGAAATACCTAATTTAAATAATTTAGATTTTTCCAAAATTAATAATAATATTGTAATTTTTAAACAAAAAATGTTCTATTACAAACTTAATTTACTTTACGAGGATTTTACTTGGTTAGGAACAAAAGCAGTGAAACACAAAAATTTAATTTCACCGCAATGGTTAAGAAATGTAAAAGGAAGAAAATACCCCTTTTGGAGGATTGATACATTATTTTCAAAAAAAAAATATTCGAATTTACTTTTTATAAATGATGGAGGTTGGCATTTTACGTGTTTGAGAACTGCTGAAGAATTAGAAAAAAAACTATTAAATTTCGCACACCACCATGAGTTTGAAGAGAGTGGTCTTAAGATTGAAGATTTAAGAAAATTAATTTCTGAAAAGAGAGTTATGTATGATCACAATGTAGATCAGAGAGGTTATAAATGGTCTGGAAAATCAATTCTTAAAAAAATTGAGTTGGATTTTTTGCCAAAATATATTTCGTCAAATAAAGACTTTTATCAAAAATGGTTAGACTAGTCTGTCGACTTTAATGAGTGCTAAGTTCTTCCTTATCTTTATTTTTTTTGCTTATTTGATCAACTTCTACCCACTCAACTCTCTTTAGTGGCTTAGTTAAAGCAACTTTTAAAACTTCATCTACGCTTTTTACTGGAATAATTTCCATACTTTCTAGAATAGTTTTTGGAACTTCAGTCAGATCTTTTTTATTTTCAGTTGGTATTAAGACTTTTTTAATACCAGCTCTATGAGCTGCCAATAATTTCTCTTTTAGACCTCCTATAGGTAATACCAATCCTCTTAAAGTAATCTCCCCTGTCATGGCAACGTTCTTATTTACTGGTATATCAGTTATAGCAGAAATTATCGAAGTGACCATCCCAACGCCTGCTGAAGGTCCATCCTTTGGTGTGGCTCCTTCAGGAACATGAATATGAAAATCTTTTTTATCAAATATAGGAGGGATGATTCCAAACTCTAAACTTTTAGATCTTATATATGACTTAGCAGCTTTGACTGACTCTTGCATTACATCGCCCAATTTTCCAGTAATTTGCATTTTTCCTTTACCTGGCATAATAGCTGACTCTATTTTTAATATTTCCCCACCTACCTCTGTCCAAGCTAAACCTGTAACTACGCCAACCCTATTTTCTTCCTCAATTTCTCCGTAATTGAACTTTTGTACTCCTAGTAGTTCTTTAAGATCTTTATCACTTATTGGATTATTTACTTTTTCATTATTATCAATTTTCTTAACAACTTTCCTCGCAATTTTTGAAATTTCTCTCTCTAAATTTCTTACTCCCGACTCTCTAGTATAATGTCTTATTATTTTTCTGAGTATTTGTTCATTAATGCTCCATTCTTCTTTTTTTAAGCCATTGTTTGTGCTTTGGTTGGGAATTAAGAATTTTTCTGAAATGTTAACTTTCTCATCTTCTGTGTATCCTGAGAGTCTTATTACTTCCATTCTGTCTAGAAGTGGAGGTAATATATTTAAAGTGTTAGCTGTAGTAACAAACATTACATCAGAGAGATCATAGTCAACCTCTAAATAATGATCGTTAAATTCTTTATTTTGTTCCGGATCTAAAGCTTCTAAAAGAGCGGATGATGGATCTCCCCTGTAATCATTACCCACTTTATCGATCTCATCTAAAAGGAAAAGCGGATTTTTTGTTCCAGCTTTTTTCATCATCTGAATTATTTTACCGGGTAAAGAACCTATATAAGTTCTTCTATGACCTCTGATTTCAGCTTCATCCCTAATTCCACCTAATGAAATTCTAATAAATTTTCTATTAGTTGCTTTTGCAATCGATTTTCCTAAAGATGTCTTTCCAACACCTGGAGGACCTACTAAACATAATATAGGACCCTTCATTTTTTGAATTCTTTTTTGCACAGCTAAAAATTCAATTATTCTCTCTTTAACCTTCTCTAACCCGTAATGGTCCTCATCTAAAATTTTTTGTGCATTTTTTAAATCAGAATTAATTTTTGATTTTGCGGACCAAGGTAATTCGGTCATCCAATCTAAATAATTTCTGACTACAGTAGCTTCCGCAGACATTGGGCTCATAGATTTCAATTTTTTTAGTTCGGAAAGACATTTTTCCTTAGCTAATTTTGGCATTTTGGCGTCTGAAATTGCTTTAGAAATTGAGGATAATTCATCTTTTCCTTCATCTATTTCACCTAATTCTTTTTGAATAGCTTTTAATTGCTCGTTTAAGTAGTACTCTCTTTGAGTTTTTTCCATTTGATTTTTTACTCTTCCCCTAATTTTCTTCTCGACTGATATAACGCTAGTCTCTTTTTCAATAAAAGTGTGGATTTTTTCTAATCTTTTTTTTAAGTCCGAAATTTCTAATAACTCTTGTTTTTCAAAGATCTGCACATTTAAATTTGAACAAATATTATTGGCAATTAAAATAGGATCCTTTAAATTTCTTAAATTATTAGGACTATCACTTAAATCTTTTTTACTCAAAACTTGTAATTTTTCAAATTTTTTCACTAAAGAAATTGCTAATTGTTCTTGTTCAGTAGATACATTTTTGTCTTCAACGATTTCTACCTCACAAGTTAAAAAATCTTTTTTTTCATCATTATGTTTTACAATTTTTACTCTTTTCTCGCCCTCAACCAAAACTTTTACCGTTCCGTCGGGTAACTTTAAAAGTTGAAGGACCTTGCTCACACAACCATACTGATATAAATCTTTACCTTCTGGGTCATCTACTTCAGAGTTTTTTTGCGTTACCAAAACTATTGATTTATCCGATTTCATTACCTCTTGTAGAGCTTTTATAGATTTATCTCTTCCGACAAAAAGTGGCACAACCATTGATGGGAATATCACGATGTCTCTTAAAGGCAATAAGGGTTTTAAATAGGATGTTTTCATTAATCTATAATATGGCCATTAAATTACTAATTTCAAGGAACAAATTATTGTTATGCCACTGATGTTGATGATTTTTTACCATATGTGACAATGGGTTCGGTAATTCCTTTAACTGATGTACTATCAACAGTTACTTTAATTACGTTTTCCATATCTGGTAATTCAAACATTGTTTTAAGTAATATATTTTCTAAGATCGATCTTAATCCTCTTGCACCAGTTTTTTTACTTATAGCTTTTTTGGCAATCTCTACAATAGCATCATTGTTAAATTCAAGTTCTACATTTTCAAATTCAAAAAGTCTTTGATATTGTTTTATTAATGAATTCTTAGGTTCTTTTAAAATTTTGACTAAAGAATTTTCATCTAGATCGTCTAATGTCGCAATAATTGGCATCCTACCAATAAATTCTGGAATAAGTCCGTATTTAATTAAATCCTCAGGTTCTAACATTTTCATCACTTCTGAAAGCGGTTTATCTTTATAATTTTTAACTTTTGCCCCAAATCCTATTGAAGTACCTTTACCCCTGCTTTCTATCAATTTATCAAGTCCTGCAAAAGCGCCACCGCATATGAATAAAATATTTGTTGTGTCAACTTGTAAAAATTCCTGTTGAGGATGTTTTCTTCCTCCTTGAGGTGGTACGCTTGCAATAGTTCCTTCCATTATTTTTAATAATGCTTGTTGTACCCCTTCTCCAGACACATCTCTTGTAATTGATGGGTTTTCCGATTTTCTACTTATTTTATCTACTTCATCAATATAAACTATTCCACGTTGAGCTTTCTCTACATTATAGTCTGCAGCTTGTAGTAATTTTAAAATTATATTTTCAACATCTTCTCCCACATAACCAGCCTCGGTAAGAGTGGTTGCGTCAGCCATAGTAAAGGGAACATCAAGTATTCTTGCTAAAGTTTGTGCTAAAAGAGTTTTACCACAACCAGTAGGGCCAACTAACAAAATGTTTGATTTGGATAGCTCAACATCTTTATTATTCTTAGTTTCATGGTTTAATCTTTTATAATGATTATGAACTGCTACAGATAAAATTTCTTTTGCAAGTTTTTGACCAATTACATAATCATCCAAAACATTGCAAATTTCTTTTGGAGATGGAACGCCATCTTGATGTTTAACTAGGGAACTTTTATTTTCTTCTTTTATGATATCCATACAAAGCTCAACACATTCATCACAAATAAAAACTGTGGGTCCTGCAATAAGCTTTCTCACTTCGTGTTGGCTTTTGCCGCAGAAGGAACAGTAAAGAATATTTTTATTATTTTTTTCCGACATAACGAATCAATAACTCAATATAAATCTCAACAATATTGTTATCAAGTTGAAGTTGCAATGTAGGCTATATATTGTGTGTTATTTTCTTTTTTCCACTACAGTGTCTATTAGGCCAAAATTTTTTGCTTCATCCGCTGTCATAAAATTATCTCTCTCTAAAGCCTCAGAAATTTCTTTAATAGATTTGCCTGTATGTTTTGAGTAAATTTTATTAAGCCTTTCTTTTAAAGATAAGATCTCTTTTGCATGGATTTGAATATCGGTCGCTTGACCTTGAAAACCTGCAGAGGGTTGATGAACCATAATTCTTGAATTAGGCAAAGAGTATCTTTTTCCTTTTTCACCAGCTGATAATAAAAAAGATCCCATTGATGATGCTTGACCAATACACAAAGTGGAAACAGGTGAATTAATATATTGCATAGTGTCATAAATGCCTAAACCAGCCGTGACTAATCCACCTGGACTATTTATATAAAAACTTATTTCTTTATTAGGATTTTCAGACTCTAAAAATAATAATTGTGCAGTTACCAGTGAAGCTACATTATCATTCACTGGTCCAACTAAAAAAACTATCCTCTCTTTTAAAAGCCTTGAATAAATATCATAGGCTCTTTCACCCTTACTAGTTTGCTCAACTACCATAGGTATAAGATTATTCATTTTTTCTTCGAAATCGCGACTCATGATTGGTTTATACAACTATTGATTACTTTTTACTAATTTTTTTTGAATCTGATTTTAATTTATTAGAAGATTTAGTTTTATCGGTAAGTTTTTTGTCTACATTTAGCTTATTAAAGTTTGATATTATTTTTTCTGCTTCGACAGTATCAATCTCCTTAATATTAAGTTTTATTTTTGATTTAATTAAATTAATTATCTTTTCTTCGTACATTGAACCCTTTAAGCTTTGAGACGCACTTGGATTTTTTTGATAATATTCAAGCACCATTTTTTCTTGACCAGGCATACCTTTTACTTGTTTTTGAATTTCCGCTGATAATTCTTGATCTGAAATTTTAAGATTATTTTTCTCCCCAAATTCATTTAAAATTAAACCCAATTTAATTCTAGATTTTGCAATTTTTTCGTTATTTGATTTATGCTTTTCTTTTTCTTCCGCTTTTAAATTTTGTGTCATTAAGTGCACTTCTTGATCAATTAGATTTTTAGGTAAATCAATATTATGATTTTTCTCTAACTGATCTAAAATTTCTTTTTTTGTTATCGAGTTTAAAGCTTGCAAATATTGACTTGAAATTTGTTTTTCTATTAAATTTCTAAGATCCGTCATGTCTTTTGCTCCCATCATTTTTGCAAACTCATCATCAATTTTGCTCTTTACTGCCTTTTTTATACCTATAATTTCGCAACTAAATTTTGTTTTTTTATTTGCTAATTCTTTGTTAGGATGATTTTCTGGTAAAACTGAATTTATTTCTTTAGTCTCACCTATCTTAACACCAGAAAGTTGCTGATCAAAATCTTTTATAAATAGATCTTTACCAAGTTCAATCTGAACTCCTTTGCCTTCACTTCCTTCAAATTTTTCTCCGTTAATAGTAGCAGAATAATTAAATACGACTTGATCCCCGATTTTTGCTACTTCATCCTTTTGCTTGTTTTCAAATTTTTTATTTTGATCTGCTATTTCTTTTAACTTTTCCTCGATTACTTTTTTTTCAATTTTAATTTTATAACCAATTGCTTTAAAACTAGTTAGAGGTTTTAATTGTATATTTGGTAAGCAGTCTATTTGAAGCTCGTAATTTAAATCTTTACCTTCTCCAAATTGTTTTAAGTCAATTTTTGGTTGTCCAGCAACCTTTAATTTTTTCTCAAAAATGGCTTTAGATGATGTTTCTCTTAAAACTTTATCAATTACCTCCCCATATATCGACTTTCCAAACTGACTTTTGATTAAAGATGGTGGAACCTTGCCAGGTCGAAAACCTTTAAGTGAAACCTCTTTTTGCAACTCATTGAGCCTTTCATTCATTTTCAATTCAATTGTCTTTTTATCTATGACTACTGATAATACAGTCCTTAAACCTTTTTTCGATTGAATTTCAACTTTCATAATTTTTTGGTGGGCAAGAAGAGACTCGAACTCTTAAGCCTTGCGGCACTGGTTTCTAAGACCAGCGCGTATACCAATTCCGCCACTTGCCCATTTTGCCGTTGCTTTATATAACAATTTAATTTTTTGTTAAACGATAAAGTCTAGAATAAGTTATCATATAAAGTATCAGCAGTGTAAAAAACCAATACCTGCTCAAACTTGGGCTTTCAATAAAATACAGTCCTGGAGTAATAAGAATAAGATAAATAAGGTTTAAAAATATTGAATTAATAAAATTGCCCTTTTCTTTACCATAGAATGATGAGATTTTGTAGTAACTCAACATATGTAAATGTTGATCATCAGGATAAATGGGTGATTTATTTTGAGCTAATTTTCTAAAAAATGAAAAAAATACCTCGAAAAATATGTAAAATAAAAGTGTACAAAAGAAAAATGAAGAAATATTTGGATTTAGATTATTCGTAATAATTGTATTTAAAGCTACTAAAGAACCCATTAGATATGCCCCGCTGTCTCCCAAAAAAATTTTAGAGTATGGGAAATTAAAAAACAAAAAAATTAATAAAATAATTATTTGACCGGTTATTAAAAAAGAAAATTCTTGATTAGCGCTATTTAGATTGATGTATACTAGAACTATATTTACAATCAAAAGATTAATTGATAGTAGGCCATTAAAACCATCTATTAAATTTGCACCATTTATTACAAATAAAAAACAGAGAAGCACAAAAATTGAAGAAAATAAATGGCTATTCATTAAAAATTTTAAAAACTGAATATCAACATTTGATATTTTAATTGGTAAAAAAAATATAAATATAAATAGCAAAAATATCATAGCAAAAAGTCTTTTTGAGGGTTTTATATTTATTTTTAAATCATCTAAAAAACCAATTAAAAACATAGAGGAACCTATTAAGATATATTCGTACGAAATTTTTCCATAGAGTAAATAATAAAAATAGAAAAATATGATTAGACATATCATAGACCCTATTCCACCGCTTCTAGTTACGGGATATTTGTGAAACGCTTGAGGCTTAACAAAATCATTGTCAAGTAATGCTCCCTTATTAATTCTAAAAGAATATTTACTAATAATTAAGAATATAAAAAAACTTATAAGTGCAAAAATTGATAAAAAGCTCGCTTCTATAGACTCTGATCCCATTTAACTAACTATTGTTTTATTGTTTTTTTTAAAAATATATATTCCAATTAGAATTATAACTAATGATATTAAGACTCTCCATGTTATTATTTCATTCATTAGAAAATATCCAAAAATTATTCCAAATATTGGTATCAAATAAGCTACTTGCGTTTGAAATACCAACCCATTTACTGTTAATATTCTAAATCTGATTAACCATGCAAACCCTGTTGCGATAACTCCCAAGTATAATAAAGACAGAGTTGAGGCTATTGTTGGCTCAGAATTCCATGGACTCTCTAAAATTAAAGAAAATGGGAGTAAAAAAAGAACAGACCAAAGGGTAGTAGAGGTAGTTACATTCTCATTTTTTTTGTTTTTGAGTTTTAAAGTTAATAAACCACCAATACAATAAAATGTGGAGCCTAAAATAGTAATTAGAGCATAAATATAATTTTCACTATTTATTATTACCCTATCAAAAAATAATAATATAATTCCACTAAAGCCTATTAAAACTCCGGTTGATTTGTAAAAAGACAATTTTTCATCTTTTGTAAAAAAATGTGCTAAAATAGATCCACTTAGAGGAGTGGTGCTCATTAAAATTGCAGCCAAGTAACTATTAATTTTTGCAGTTCCAATTGCTATTAATACAAATGGTATAGCGATATTACACAATCCAATCAATGCATACCATTTCCAGTTTTCTGTGAAAGCTTCAATTTTTATTTTCCTTAATTTACATATAAGTAAAAGGGGCATGCTAGCAAAAATAACTCTTACTAGCGCAAGTGTAATTGGATCGTAAGAATAAGTCGCAATTTTTATATTAAAAAATGAAGACCCCCAAATAATAGCTAATAAAATTAATAGTGATAAATCAAATGTATTTGCTTCTCTCATTTCAAGTCCAAATTGTATATATGTGATAAATGCATAGCTGATATAAATTTTTAATATTACTATAAAAAAGTTCCTTATATATGTTCAAATCAAAATTTAAACTAATTTTTAAGGAAATTTGATGAGTTCTAAAAACATTCTTAAGCTTATGAAAGACAAACAAGTCGAGTTTGTTGATTTAAGATTTACAGATCCCAAAGGTAAACTTCAACATTTAACAATGGATGCGACTGTTGTGGACGAGGATATGCTCGACAATGGAGTTTTCTTTGATGGTTCTTCAATTGCAGGTTGGAAAGCTATAAACGAGTCAGATATGATATTGAAACCAGATTTGGATAAACCAATTATTGATCCATTTAATTCTCACACAACTCTTAATATCTTTTGTGATATTTTAGATGCAGTAAAAAAAGATCCCTACGAAAGAGATCCAAGAGGAACAGCAAAAAAAGCTGAAGCATACTTAAAAAAAACAGGTATTGGTGACAAATCTTATTTTGGACCTGAACCAGAATTCTTTGTTTTTGATGATGTTAGATTTAAAAATGATATGAACGAAACTAGCTTTACAATAGACAGTTCAGAGGGACCATACAACACTGGCAAAAAATATGAAAACGGTAATATGGGACACAGACCTGGAATTAAAGGAGGCTATTTTCCAGTTCCTCCTGTAGATAGCGCTCAAGACATGAGAGGTGAATATTTAAAAGCTTTAAAGGATATGGGTGTGAAAGTAGAGAAGCATCACCACGAGGTTGCTCCAAGTCAGCATGAGTTGGGTATGTATTTTGGAACATTAACAAATCAAGCCGATAATGTTCAGTTATATAAATATGCTGTCCAGATGGTAACTCATTCATTTGGTAAGACTGCAACTTTTATGCCTAAACCAGTTAAGGGTGATAATGGATCTGGTATGCATTGCCACCAATCAATATGGAAAGGCAGTACTCCACTATTCATGGGAAAAGAGTACGCAGGACTCTCAAAAGAAGCACTTTATTATATTGGAGGAATTTTAAAACACGCCAGAGCAATTAATGCGTTTGCTAACGCTACGACAAATAGTTACAAAAGATTAATTCCAGGATTTGAGGCACCTGTTATCTTGGCTTACTCAGCTAGAAATAGATCTGCATCTTGCAGAATTCCAGTAATAATGAATCCTAAAGCAGCAAGAATGGAAATAAGATTTCCAGACGCGGCTGGAAACCCTTACTTAACTTTTGCTTCAATGTTGATGGCGGGTATAGACGGGATTAAGAACAAGATAGATCCAGGTAAACCATTTGATCAAGATTTATATTCTTTGTCTGAAGATGAAGTAAAAAAACTTCCGACAGTTTGTGGCTCTTTGAGAGAGGCTATGCAGAACCTTGATAAGGATAGAAAATTCTTAACTGAAGGCGGTGTTTTTACAGATGATCAAATTGATGCTTACATTGAATTAAAATTTCAGGAAATTTACAATTTTGAACATACGCCACATCCAATTGAGTTTGAGATGTATTATAGTGGTTAAATTTTAAAAGACTCTCCACAGCCGCATCGCTCAGTTTCGTTTGGATTTTTAAAGACAAATTGAGAAGAAAATTTATCCTCCTTATAGTCCATCTCTGTTCCTAGCAAATAAATTATAGCTTTAGGATCTATAAAAACTTTAACTCCCTTTTCCTCTATTATCTCTTCATTTGGCTTTATTTCTTTTGCATACTCCATTACGTAAGACATTCCAGCACATCCGCCTGATTTTACACCAACTCTAACACCTACCGCGGATTGTTCAGCCTTAGACATGATAAGTTTTATTCTTTCAGCTGCATTGTCACTAAGTTTAATTACATGCTCACTCATAAATTTAATTCAAGTTTTGCTGTCTCAGACATTTTTTCTTTTGTCCATGGAGGATCCCAAACTAACTTTAAATCAACATCATTAATACCCTCAATCTTTAATATATTCTCTTTAACTGAGTTTGGCAAACTTTCAGCTACAGGACAATTCGGTGAAGTTAATGTCATTTCAATAATCACTTTGTTTTCCTCGTTAACTTCGATTTTATATATTAACCCCAATTCATAAATATTAACTGGAATTTCTGGATCGTAAATTTTTTTGATTTCAGTAATAATTTTTTCTTTTAACTCAGTCATTTTGTCTTTTTATTTTCTAAAGCAGATAATAATGTATGCCAAGCCATTGTTGCACATTTTATTCTCATTGGAAATTCTTGAACACCCGATAATGAAGAAATTGTTGTTATTTGATCCTCTGATAAACTATTGAGGGTAATTTTTTTTTTATTTTTTACCATATCAAGAAAATCATCGGTAAGTTTCTTTGAAAAATTTAAATCTTTTCCTTTAAGAGTGTCCGTAAGAATAGATGCAGATGCCAGTGATATAGCACAACCCTCTCCCTCAAAGCTTAAGCCCGAAATATTTTTATCTTGCTCTAATTTTAAATAAATATGCACCTTATCTCCGCAAAGAGGGTTGTGTGCTTTCGCGTCATGATTAAACCCATTACACTTTCCCTTATTTCTTGGATTCTTAGCGTGGTCTAAGATAATTTCCTGATATAATTCTTTAAGTTCCATTTAAATCTGAAATACCTTTTTACACTTATTTATTGACTCACATAAAATATCAATATCTTCTTTATCGTTATAAACTCCAATTGATACTCTAGCTGAAGCTGGAATTCCAATTTTATCATGTAAAATTTGACAGCAGTGATGCCCTGCTCTTATAGCTACTCCGTCATCATCTAAAATTGTAGCTATGTCATGGGGGTGTACCCCTTTCATCGTAAAAGACATTATAGATGCTCTATTTTTTGGATTACCAATAATATTTACAGAATTATTTTTTCTTAATTTTTCTAAACCGTACTCAAGAATGTTAGTTTCGTGATTTTCTATATTTTTAATTCCTAAGTCCTTAATAAATTTTATAGATTTTGCAAAAGCTACTACCTCGGCAGTTTGCATTGTCCCAGCTTCAAATTTTGTTGGAGAATCTGCATAAGTTATTTCCTCCTTTTTTACTTCACTAATCATTCCCCCGCCTCCTTGGTAGGGGGGTAACTCATCAACCCATTTTTTTTTAGCAAAAAGAATTCCAAGTCCATTTGGACCATACATTTTATGGCAAGAAATAGCATAAAAATCACAGTCTAAATCTTGAACATCAACAGCTGAGTGTGGAGCACCTTGGGTGCCATCAATTAATACTGGTATATTTCTTGACTTAGCTAAATCAATAATTTTTTTTACGGGCATAATTGTCCCTGTTACATTTGAGATATGTGTAAATGCAATCATTTTAGTTTTTTCGGAAATTTGTTTTTTAAACTCATCAATATCTACTTCTCCATTATCATTTATTGAAGCAAATTTTATTACTGCTCCTTTTTTTTGTCTCAAATAATGCCAAGGGACATAATTCGAATGATGTTCCAACTCAGTAATAAGAATCTCGTCACCAGATTTTATAAATTTTTCACCGTAAGTACTAGCTGCTAAATTTATCGCTTCTGTTGCGCCTTTTGTAAAAATTATTTCCTCTCTATGTTTAGCGTTAATATACGACTTTACTATATCTCTCGTTTCCTCAAATTTATTAGTAGCTTTAACTGCTAGTGTATGAACGCTTCTTCCAACATTAGAAAACTCAGTTTCATAAAAATTAGATATCTCATCAATTACTACTTTTGGTTTTTGAGAAGAATTAGCGCTATCTAGATAAATTAGTGGTTTACCTTTAATTTTTTGTTTAAATATTGGAAATTTTGATTTTATCTTACTAAACTCCATTAATCTGTTCCTCTATTATATTTTCAAGAAAAGGTTTCATTTTTTTGTTTGATAAATTTTCAAAAATTTCATTAAGAAAACCCTTTATTAAGAGTTTTTTTGCTTTTGATAATTCTAAACCTCTTGTCATTAAATAGTGAATGGCATCTTTGTCAATACTTCCTGAGGTAGATCCATGCGAACACTTAACATCATCGGCATATATCTCTAATTCTGGTTTAGCATTGAACTCTGCTTTGTCATCTAAAATAAGAGCTTTGCTTAATTGATATGCATCAGTTTTTTGAGCAATATCTTTAACAAATATTTTACCCTGGTAAATTCCTTTACTATTATTTTCTAAAACATTCTTAATTTTTTGATAACTTTTGCAATTAGGTGCTAGATGATTAATCCTCGTTTTAATTTCCTGGTGCTCTTTTTCACCTAAGCATAATCCTGATAAGATAAAACAATTGCTATTTTCTTTTTCTAAATCCATATCAATTTCAATTTTGTTAAGTTTTAATCCAGATGTCACTAGATAGTTTTGGTAACTCGAGTTATACCCTTGGTTTCCTTTTATATTTTTGTAAAAAAAACCATTAGTTTTTGTTTTTTGTATTGAAATATTTTTAAAAACAGCATCTCTTTCTATCTCTATCTTTTCGAAAGTATTTTTGAGAAATTTACTATTTCCACATATATTATATTCTATCAAAGTTAATTCAGAATTTTGATGAAGTTTTATTTTATTTGAATTATTAATTATTTTGTTATCTAAATTTGATGTAAAATAATTATAAATTACAATGGGTTTTTTACATTTATAGTTTTCTTTTATTTCTAAGTTAAAACCACCTACCGACAATGCTTTATTAAGAGAGTGGAGATTGTTGATTGATTGATAATTAAATTCCTCAAATGAATTAAGATTATCAATCTTAACTTTTTCAGTTTCTTCGAAACTCATATCACTTAATTTAAATGCTCCGTTAACTAAGATAATGTAATTGTGTTCAAAATCTTTAATAAATTCAGCCTCTTTCTCAAATGTAAATTCTTGATTATTTGAAATATGTTTAAAATTCTTTTTAATTATTAAATTTAAATCTGTAAATTTCCAATCTTCGTCTTTCTTATTTGGTAAGCCAGAGTCAAGAAATAATTTTAGGTTTTTTTTTCTCTCTAAAGAATCCTTTTCAGAAAAATTCGATATTTTGTCTAAGCTAAAATTAAATAATTGTTCCATTATTTTAGATTCTCGTATCCTGTTCTCTCTAATTCTTGTCCTAAATCCGCGCTTCCTGTTTTGATGATTTTACCATTTGATAGTACGTGGATGAAATCTGGTTTTATATAATCAAGTAATCTTTGATAATGAGTGATTATTAAAAAAGCGTTATTTTTATTCTTATGAGAATTTACACCATCTGCAACAATTTTAAGAGCATCTATATCTAGTCCTGAATCAGTTTCATCGAGAATGGCTAATTTAGGTTCTAATAATTTCATTTGTAATATCTCGTTTTTCTTTTTTTCTCCACCTGAAAAGCCTACGTTTAATTGTCTAGATAAGAAATTTTCATCAATGTTGAGTTCTGAGGCTTTTTCTTTAATTAGTTTCAGAAGTGAGAGTGTATCTAATTCTTTTTCACCCTTGGCTTTTCTAATTGTATTTAAAGACGTTTTCAAAAAATTTGTCGTATTAACCCCTGGTATTTCTAGAGGATATTGAAAAGCTAAAAAAATACCTTTCTGAGCTCTTTCCTCTATTGGTATTTCTTGAAGGTTTTTACCTTCATACATTAAATCACCACTGACTCGATATCCACTTTTCCCTGATAGTATGTTTGCTAGAGTGCTTTTACCTGAGCCATTGGGCCCCATAATTGCATGAACTTCTCCAGACTTAATTTTTAAATTTAGCCCGTTTAAAATAAATTTATCATCTACAGATGCTTTTAAATTTTGTAATTGAAGCATTAACCAACACTCCCTTCTAGGCTTATAGATACTAGTTTTTGTGCTTCAACAGCAAACTCCATTGGCAGTTGTTGTAAAACTTCTTTACAAAAGCCATTCACTATTAAGCTTACTGCCTCCTCTTGATTAAGACCTCTTTGGTTACAATAAAATAATTGATCTTCATTAATTTTAGAAGTAGTAGCTTCATGTTCTATCACTGAGGATGAATTTTTGTTTTTAATATAAGGCACTGTATGGGCCCCACATTTATTACCCATAAGTAATGAGTCACATTGAGTGTAATTTCTTGAGTTTAAAGCCTTTGATCCTATGTCAACAAGTCCTCTATAAGTGTTATCAGCTTTACCTGCTGAAATACCTTTTGAAATAATTTTACTCTTGGTATTTTTTCCTAAGTGAATCATTTTAGTCCCGGTGTCTGCTTTCTGATGATTGTTCGTAATTGCAATTGAATAAAACTCTCCCACTGAATTATCTCCTTGCAATATACAGCTTGGATATTTCCATGTAATTGCTGAACCTGTTTCAACTTGAGTCCATGAAATTTTGGAATTTTTCCCCCTGCAAGCACCTCTTTTGGTCACAAAATTATAGATTCCTCCAACACCCTCTTTATCACCGGGATACCAATTTTGTACTGTAGAATATTTTATTTCTGCATCATCTAAGGCAACCAATTCAACATTTGCTGCATGTAATTGATTTTCATCTCGCATTGGAGCGGTACAACCCTCTAAATAACTTACATAACTTCCTTTGTCAGCAATAATTAGTGTTCTTTCAAATTGACCTGTTTCAGATGCGTTAATTCTGAAATAAGTAGAAAGTTCCATCGGACATCTTGTATTTGGAGGAATGTAAACAAATGATCCATCAGTAAATACTGCTGAATTAAGAGTTGCAAAATAATGATCGCTAATAGGTATAACAGATCCAAGATATTTTTTAACCAAATCTGGATATTTTTGAATTGCCTCAGAAATAGGACAAAAAATAATTCCTTTTTTTGTTAATTCACCTTTAAAAGTTGTAGCTACAGATACAGAGTCAAAAACCGCATCAACCGCTACACCACTTAATCTTTTTTGCTCATTTAAAGGAATGCCTAACTTATTATAAGTTTCGATGAGTTTAGGATCAACCTCGTCCAAACTTTTTGGTTTATTCTTCATGCTTTTAGGAGCCGAATAATAATACAAGTCTTGATAATCGATTTTTGGGTATTTTGGCTTCTGCCAATTGGGTTCTTTTAAAACTCTTAATCTTTTATAAGCTTTTAATCTCCATTCTAACATCCACTTAGGCTCTTTTTTTACCTTTGAAATAAATCTAATAGTTTCTTCAGAGAGTCCTTTTGGTGCTTTAAAATTTTCAATTTCAGTAGTAAAGCCGTATTTATACTCTTGATTTTTAAGTTCTTCACTTTTCATAATTATTTTTGATTTTGCTTTGTCAAGTCTTGTAATTTTACCTTTTCAAAAAAACCGTTGATGTGTTGATCCAATTGATCCCATAAATTGTGAGTTATACACTTAACCGCTTTGTTGTTACATCCTCGTTTAGAATGTTTTTTACAATTAAGAGTTTTGACCTCCTCATCAACTGCATTAATAATATTTGAGATCTTTATTTCTGTTGCTGGTTTAAACAATGTGTAACCTCCGTTAGCTCCTCTCGAACTTTTAACTAAATTATTAATTTTTAATTTAATAAAAATCTGCTCTAAATAAGCTAATGAAATATTCTGCCTGATAGATATTTCGCTTAAGCTTATTGGTCTTTCATTAGAGTTGGATGCTAAATCAGCCATTGCCATTACTGCGTATCTTCCTTTATTTGTAAGCTTCATAAATTAACGCCGTATTACATTAATTTTAAGAGAAATCCTACCTTTTTAGTAGGGATTAAAAAAAAATATTTGTCGCATGAAAACGTGTTATAAGACTATACTTTTAATTTTAATAATAATCATTATCAAGTATGAAACCTAAAAGCTTAGAAATTTTTATTCCCGGACCTGCAGGAAGACTAGAAGCAAAGTATTATAAAAATCCAAAGTTTGGAGCACCGGTAGCAATTGTTTTACACCCACATCCTCAATACGGAGGAACAATGAATAATAGAGTGGTTCAACTAATGTATAATATATTTTTAGAGAATGGTTTTTCAGTAATTAAAGTGAATTTTAGAGGAGTAGGAAAAAGTGATGGCGTTTTTGATAATGGTCAAGGTGAATTATCAGATGCTGCAGCAGCCTTAGATTGGATTGAAAGACAAAATTTAGATTACAGCCAATGCTGGGTATCAGGTTTCTCTTTTGGTTCACTTATTTGTATGCAATTAATAATGCGAAGACCAGAGGTAAATAACTTCATAGCCGTTTCTCCTCAACCAAATGTTTATGACTTTTCTTTTTTAGCTCCTTGTCCTACATCTGGTCAGGTAGTTTATAGTGATAACGATGAGTTGGTAAATAAAGAAAGTATAATTGAATTGGATAATAGAATTAAAAGTCAAAAGGGAGTTGAGGTAATTTTTTCAAAAGTAAAAAATTCAAATCATTTTTTTAAAAATAAAGAAAAAGAATTAGTTAGCGAGATTGAAAAATATTTAAAAGAAAAAACAGCTTTAATTTAATTATCAACTAAATCACCGCCAGTTAATGGCTTATGACATCCAGTTGTATTAGGAAAAGTTATAGGTAAATCTTTAATAGATCTAATTGCAAGAAATGCAAAAGCCTGGGACTCAACAAAGTCCCCATTGATTTTAAAATTATCAATAAGCGTTAGTTTTACATCAGAAGGTAAATTATTTTTTATGTAATTTATTAAAGTTTGATTTTTTCTTCCACCGCCGCAAATTAATATATCCTTAACAGCCGGTTCTACAGCTTTAATTGAAGATAATAATTCTTGGGCAATAATACTTGCGCTAAAAAATGTCAACGTTGCAGTACCATCTTCTAATGATAGACCTCTAGCAAATGAAATATCAAAGTCATTAGTATCAAAAGAGAGGTTTTTTTTATTTTTTCTGTTAATATAAAGTTCTTGCGCTTGCTCTAATATAATTTCATTTTTTTTACCTGTTGCAGCTAAAAAACCTCCCTCATCGTATTTTTTTTTAGAGTTTTTTCTAATCCAATTATCTATCAAGCAGTTTCCTGGACCTATATCTTTGCTATAAAACTCAGATGATCCAACAGGGCCTTTAATAATTGTAATATTAGAAATGCCTCCAATATTAAGTATACACACAGGTAATGTTATTTTTTTTTTTGTTGTTAATAGTTGATGAAATATGGGTACTAAAGGCGCTCCTTGACCTCCATTTAGTATATCGTTTTTTCTAAAATTAAATATTATTTTTTTTTTTGTTAGTTGGTGCAATAGATTTGCGTCCCCTAACTGTTTTGAAATTTTTTCTTTAAAATTATGATAAATTGTTTGACCATGAAATCCAACTAAGACACTTTTGCTTTTCACTTCGAATTCTTTGATGATCTGAGCATGGAATAAAGTTATTTTTCTTTCTAAATCTTTAAGATCACCACTGAATTTCTCTAAATCATTTTTGTTATTTATTTGATCTTTAAGTGAGTGAATGTTTTGATAAATATTAGAATCATATTCAAAATACTTGTCTTTTATTGGTTCAAATTTATCGACTCCATTTGATTTAATAATTGAGGCATCAACACCATCGCCTGATGTGCCGCTCATTAAACCCAAAGAGATGTAGTCTTTTTGCATATTTTTATTTATTTATAACAATTTTTGTATAATAGTGTTTTAAACAAATAGTTCTATGAAAAATAAATTTTTAAATGAACTGCAAGAGCGTGGATATCTTAATCAATGCACTGATTTGCAAAAACTTGCTAATATTTGTGATGAAAAATCAATTATTGGTTATATAGGTTTTGACTGCACGGCCAGTAGTCTACATGTAGGAAGTCTTTTACAAATTATGGTACTAAAATTAATGCAGAAACATGGTCATCGACCAATAGTTTTATTAGGTGGAGGCACGACACTTATTGGTGACCCATCAGGAAAGGATACAACGAGAAAAATTTTAAATGAAAGTGAGATAAAAAAAAATATTGAAAGTATAAAAAAAGTTTTTAATAAAATTTTAGATACATCAAATAAAAAAACTAAACCTGTTTTTGTAAATAACTTTGAATGGTTAAAAAAATTAAAATATATTGAATTTTTACGAGATATCGGGCGCCATTTTACAATAAACAAAATGTTAACTTTTGATAGTGTAAAATTAAGATTAGAAAGAGAACAGTCTTTAAGTTACATGGAATTTAATTACATGATTTTACAATCTTTTGATTTTTATCAACTATTTAAAAATAAAAATTGTATTTTACAAATTGGTGGATCTGATCAGTGGGGCAATATTGTAAACGGGGTTGAATTAATTAGAAGGATGTTAAAAAAAGAGTCTTTCGGTTTAACTACGCCCTTGATAACACAGGCTTCAGGAGCAAAAATGGGAAAAACTGAAAAAGGTGCAATATGGCTTAATGAAAATTTATTTTCTTCTTATGATTACTGGCAGTTTTGGAGAAACACTGATGATAAAGATGTAAAAAAATTTTTGAAGTTTTTTACAGAATTAAAGCCCGATCACATTGACCAAATTTATTTAAAGGAGAAAAATATAAATAATCTTAAAATTATATTAGCTAATGAAGCTACAAAAATTTTACATGGTGAAACAGCTTCGAAAAAGGCTGCATTAACTGCTAAAAAAACTTTTGAGGCTGGAGGAATTGGTGAAGATTTACCTGAAATTAAAATTGATTTAAGTGAAATTACAAAAGGAATTAGTGTGGTAGATTTTCTTTCAAAAAATAAAATTTTATCCTCTAAAAGTGAGGCTAGAAGAGCGATCAATAACAAAGGTTTAAAAATTAATGATTTATTAGTAAGTGATGCTAATAGTCTTATCAATGCTTCAGACTTTAATAATGGTATCTTAAAAATCTCTTTTGGTAAAAAAAAACATTATTTAGTAAAGATTAATTAGGATTTTTTCTTTTATCAATAATTTTCTGAATAAATCTCGGGGTGATAGTTCTAATTGGATTAATTGTAGTTTTTATTGCTCCTGGTGGACCTTTCATTTTAAAACTTATTCCAAATAAACCCTCACCAACTTCTTTAGGAATTACAATATTGCCTATGACAGGAATTTTTGAGATCATCTTATTTAAGGTTTTTGCTGGAACAAGAGTACCCCTCAAACTTGTGATTTTTGAATTTTGATAACCCTCTAATAAAACTGACATGCTTGGGCCAATAGCTAAAATTTCCTCAAGTTTTATGTCATCTTTATTTTGCTCCATATTTATTTCCAAAACATCAAATGATAAACCTTCGCCTTCAGCAAGATCAGCTAAACCACTTAAATCTGCCAATGAAAGTAATTTAACCATACCAGGTGCATTAATTACTTTAAATTTTTCAATCTTTAATTTTGAATTTGATATTTCACCATCAATTATTGAAGAAAAAAAAATTTTTCCACCTGTTAGTCCATTAAAAAAACTATATTCTGTTAGTAGAGGTCTTGTTACATCAGAATAAATTTCAAGATATTTTTTTTTATCATTTTTATTTTTTTTCATAGATATATCTATAAAATTTCCACCACCAAAGTCACCTTTTGAAATAATTTTAACAAATTTCCCCTTTTCAATTCTCCCAATTAAACTGAAATCCTTCAATTTTTCTTTCATTGGAGCATCAATTTTTGATAAATTAATTGTTATATCTTTGTTTAGATTAGATAAAAAATTGTTATCAGATTTTTGATTTAGAAATTTTGGTATATTTTTAGCATCCAATTGAATACCTTTAATTTCTAAAGTTTTTCCAAAATTTATTAAAAAATCATTATTTT
>CACKBP010000008.1 GCA_902598315.1 uncultured Pelagibacteraceae bacterium | reverse complement strand
CTAACGCGTATTTTGACTTGATTTACAAGTACAAAAATGAAAAATTTAATCTTTTAAATTTGAGCTTATTTGAAAGGCAAGTCGAGTCTGATACTGCTAGACTACAAAAAGGAGAAATAACTTTAACAGATCTAGCTCAATCAGAATCTTCTTTAGCCGGAGCAAATGCAAAACTTATTAAAGCCAAAACCGAACTTTTTTCCTCAAAAACGAATTTTGAGAGAGTTATTGGAGAAAGAGCTCCAAATCCTGAAATTCTCAAAAATGATATAAATTTAGAGTTACCGACTTCTTTGGAGTCTTCTTTAAGAATTTCAGAACTAGAAAATTTAGATATTTTAATAGCAAAACTTGATTATGAGATTACTAAAAAAAATTTAAACATAGAACGAGCAAGGCTATCTCCCTCTGCCTCAATTAATATCTCAAAAACCGAAACTAGAGATCTCAGTTCAACTATAGATGAACAGGACGATGAAACAGTGAAAGCAACTATTACCTGGCCTATTATTAAAGGAGGTGAAAACGTTTCTTCTATTAAAAAGTCCTCTTATGAAAAACAGCGAGCTAAACTTATCTTGCAAGATACGAAAAATAAGACTTCAACTGAAACTTCAAATGCTTGGTCCAAGTATCAATCGTCTAAAAGCGTTTTAAAAGCTACTAAATCTCAGCTAGAGGCTGCTGAAATTGCTAATGAGGGAATAACACTTGAATATGATGCAGGTAACAGCCGAACAACTCTAGAAGTTATTCAGTCAAGGAGCCTACTTTTAAACGCAAGAATTGATCACGCAAAATCTCAAAGAGATTTTATTACAGCTCAATTTGAACTGTCTATGCAAATCGGCTCTTTGTCCATTAAAACGCTTAAATAAACCTCACTTTTAAGGTCTTTTTTAACTTCTTGATAAAAAGAACAAAATGTGTACATTTATAATAACGATTCGAATAACAAAAAGGAAAAAAAATGACAAAAAATAACTTAAAAGTAGTGAAAACAGACAATAAAAAACAACAAGAATTAAAAGAGAAAAATAAATCACTAGAGGCTGCTATAAGCCAAATTGATCAAAATTTTGGAAAAGGTTCAGTAATGAGGCTTGGTCAACAACAAGCTTTAGACGTGGAAGCAATTTCAACTGGCTCACTAAGCCTTGATTTAGCCCTAGGTATAGGCGGTTTACCAAAAGGTAGAATTATAGAGATATATGGACCAGAGTCATCAGGAAAAACGACTTTAGCATTACAAGTTGTGGCTGAAGCTCAAAAAGCTGGCGGCATTTGCGCTTTTGTTGATGCGGAGCACGCTATGGACCCTGTGTATGCTAAGAAGTTAGGAGTTAAAACGGAAGAATTATTAATCTCCCAACCCGATACTGGAGAACAAGCTTTAGAAATTACTGATACATTAATAAAATCAGGATCAGTATCTGTATTAGTTGTTGACTCAGTAGCAGCACTAACTCCCAAAGCAGAATTAGAGGGAGAAATGGGAGATCACCATGTTGGTTTGCAGTCTAGACTAATGAGTCAAGCTTTAAGAAAAATTACAGGGTCAGTTTCCAAATCAAATACAATGGTAATCTTTATAAACCAAATAAGAATGAAGATTGGAGTTATGTTTGGTAATCCAGAAACTACATCAGGCGGAAATGCACTAAAATTTTACTCATCTGTGAGAATGGATATTAGAAGAATAGGAGCAATTAAAGAAAAAGATCAAATTATAGGTAACTCTACAAGAGTAAAAGTAATCAAAAACAAAGTGGCACCACCATTTAAAGTTGTTGAGTTTGACCTAATGTACGGAAAAGGAATAAGTAAGTTAGGTGAGTTAATAGACCTTGGTACTAAAGCTGGTGTAGTTGAAAAATCAGGAGCTTGGTATGCTTACAAGGGCGAAAAAATAGGTCAAGGAAGAGAAAATGCCAAAATTTATCTTCAAAAAAATCCCAACGTTGCTGCAGAGATAGAAAAAATAATTAGAGATGAAGCTTCAGCGATTAGTAAAGAGCTAGAAGGCAATCCTTCAGCAAACGAAAAAATTAGCGATAAAAAAGAGGAAGAATAATTCTCAGCCATCATTTCAACGGGAGGTTTAGTTTAAATCTCCCGTTTCTCGTGAAAACTCAACTTTAAATTGACTATAACTACATTTAGTAGTTTGAAAAAAAGTGTCAAAAATACAAGTGTACAATCTAGTCCAGATTGGTTTTAATATAAGACTTATACAAAAGGGGGAAAAATGAGTACACAACAAGCATCAAGCCCGAAAGTGTCTTCATCTTTAGATACCTCTCATTTGAAGGTTAAATTTCCATTTAAAGCTAAATATGGAAACTACATAAACGGAAAATTTGTAGAACCTAAATCTGGAAAGTATTTTGATAATACTACTCCTATCACTAATGAAGTTATCTGTAAGGTGCCACGATCGAATGAAAAGGACGTAGATTTTGCTCTTGACGCAGCCCACGCAGCATTTCCTGCTTGGGGAAAAACATCAATCACTGAGAGATCAAATATACTCTTAAAGATTGCTGATGTAATAGAGAAAAATCTGAACGTTTTAGCGACAGCAGAATGTCTAGACAATGGTAAGCCAATTAGAGAATGTATGGCTGCCGATTTACCTTTGGTAATTGATCATTGGAGATATTTTGCAGGAGTAATAAGAGCAGAGGAAGGATCAGTTGCTGAAATCAGTAACAGCGAATATTCTTACCACATACCAGAACCATTAGGTGTCGTTGGTCAGATTATACCATGGAACTTCCCATTATTAATGGCTACATGGAAACTAGCTCCAGCATTGGCAGCGGGAAACTGTGTGGTATTAAAACCAGCCGAACAAACACCCGCATCAATTATGCTTTTAATGGAACTTATTGGAGATCTATTACCAGCAGGTGTTGTAAACGTTGTAAGTGGTTATGGTCTTGAAGCAGGTAAACCTTTAGCTTCTTCAAAAAGAATTAAGAAGATCGCTTTTACTGGTGAAACTACTACTGGACGTTTGATTATGCAGTATGCATCTCAAAACTTAATACCAATTACTTTGGAGCTAGGCGGTAAATCACCAAACATTTTCTTCGAAGATGTTATGTCTAAAGATGACGACTTCTTTGATAAATGTTTAGAAGGTTTTGCTATGTTTACGCTTAACCAAGGAGAAGTTTGTACTTGTCCAAGCAGAGCTTTAATTCAAAAATCTATCTATGACAAATTCATGGAAAAAGCTATTGCAAGAACGAAAGCTGTGAAACAAGACAATCCTTTAAAAATGGAAACTATGATTGGAGCTCAAGCTTCACTAGAACAAATGGAAAAAATTAAGTCTTATTTAGACTTAGGTAAAAAAGAAGGTGCCAAAGTTCTGTGTGGTGGAAGTCAAGCAAAAATAAATAGCGGTCTTGAAAAAGGAAACTATATCCAACCAACAATTTTCGAGGGAAAAAACAACATGCGAATATTCCAAGAAGAGATCTTTGGACCAGTTGTATCAGTTACGACGTTTAAAGATGAGAAAGAAGCATTAGAGATAGCTAATGATACTCTTTACGGGTTAGGAGCAGGTGTTTGGACTAGAGACGGAAACATTGCTTACAGAATGGGTAGAGGTATAGAAGCAGGTAGAGTTTGGACAAACTGTTACCATGCATACCCAGCTCACGCTGCATTTGGCGGATACAAACAATCTGGTATTGGAAGAGAAACTCACAAAATGATGTTAAATCATTATAGACAAGTTAAGAACTTACACGTATCTTACAGTGAGAAAAAATTAGGCTTCTTTTAACCAATAATATATAATGGCCCATGATTCTAAATCATGGGCCGAAATATACAAATGAAGGTATCATTCACATTATCAGCGAAAAAATTACTTAACGAAATTAAAGAAGTTCACGGTGACGATCTTCTATTTCATCAATCAGGCGGATGCTGCGATGGTAGCGCACCTATGTGTTTTCCAGCTAAAGAATATCAAGTAGGCAATAGCGATGTAAAACTGGGAGAAGTAGATGGAACTCCTTTTTACATGAATGAGGATCAGTATGAAAAATGGAAACATACAGACCTTACAATTGATGCAGTTAAGGGAATTGGAGGAATGTTCTCGCTAGATAATGGTACTGGACAAAGATTTCTCACAAAATCAGAAATATGTGTTGTTGTAGATAACGATAAAAAGCAGACAAATTAATCTCTTTATAGACAAGCCGAAAAATATCTGTATTTAATTATGTATGAGCCAAATTTTGCTTACAGATGTAAGAAAAAAATTTTTAGAATATTTTAAAAAAAACAATCATCGAATTGTTGATTCAAGTAATTTAGTACCTAATAACGATCCAACACTAATGTTTACTAATTCAGGAATGGTCCAGTTTAAGAACGTATTTACCGGTTTAGAAAAAAGATCTTATAAAACTGCAACTACATCACAAAAATGTGTGAGAGCAGGCGGAAAACACAATGATTTAGAAAACGTTGGTTATACTCCAAGACATCATACCTTTTTTGAAATGTTAGGTAATTTTTCATTTGGCGATTATTTCAAAGAACAAGCCATTCACCATGCTTGGAATTTATTAACTAAAGATTTTGGATTACCAAAAGAAAAATTATTAGTAACCGTTTTTCATGAAGACCAAGACGCTTCCAATCTTTGGAAAAAAATATCGGGGCTAAGTGAAAATAAGATAATTAAAATATCAACGTCTGATAATTTCTGGTCAATGGGTGATACAGGACCATGTGGTCCATGCTCTGAGATATTTTATGATCACGGTAATAAATTAAAAGGTGGAATTCCAGGAAGTCCAGATGAAGATGGTGATAGATATATAGAAATTTGGAATCTTGTATTTATGCAATTTGAACAAATGTCTAAAGATAAAAGAATTAATTTACCTAAACCTTCAGTTGATACAGGCATGGGACTAGAAAGAATGACAGCAGTCCTTCAAGGCACTCATGATAATTATAAAATCGATCACTTTCAGAAAATTATGACTGCTTCATCTGATATTACAAAAACTACTATAGATGATAAAACGATTGCAAGTCACAGAGTAATCGCTGATCACTTAAGAGCAAGTAGTTTTTTAATTGCCGAGGGTATATTGCCTTCTAATGAAGGTCGAGGATATGTCTTAAGAAGGATCATGAGAAGGGGAATGAGACATGCTCATTCTCTAGGCAGTAAACACCCTGTTTTTTATAAACTTTTTGAAATTTTATTAAATGAAATGAAAAGTAGCTATCCTGAACTAACTAGCGGTAAAGAATTAATAGTTGAAACCCTCAAAAATGAAGAAGAAAAATTTTCTTCTCTTTTAGAAAGAGGAATGAAAATACTTGAGGAAAATTTGAGTAAAGTTCAAAATAAAATTCTACCAGGTCCAGTAGCTTTTAAATTGTACGATACATATGGTTTCCCCTTAGATCTGACAGCTGACATCTTAAGGAATAATGATATTAAAGTAGATAATATCGGTTTTGATAAAGAAATGGAAAAAAGTAAAGACTTGGCAAGATCTAACTGGAAGGGCTCTGGAGACAAGTCTGTTGAGGAAAGATGGTTTAAAATTAGAGAGGAGCTTAATCCTACTGAATTCTTAGGTTACGAATTTGATAAAGCAGAGGGTATAATTATTAAAATTTCAAAAAACGGTAAATTTGTAAATTCAGCAAATACTGGAGATGAAGTTGAAATAATTACAAATCAAACGCCATTTTATGGAGAGTCAGGTGGCCAAGTTGGTGACCAGGGATATATTTTTAGCTCAGAATGTAAAATAAAAATTAATGATACACAAAAAAAAATGGGAGATTTATTTGTTCACTATGGAAAAATTGAGAAAGGCTCAATATCTACCGGGCAGAGTGTAAATTTAGAAATAGATGTTTTAAAAAGAAACAATTCAAAAGCCAACCACTCAGCAACCCACTTATTACATGAGTCATTAAGAAGGACTCTAGGAAAACATGTGACACAAAAAGGTTCATTAGTTTCACCTGAGAGATTAAGATTTGATTTTAGTCATAATAAACCAATTGAAAAAGAGGAAATAACAAAAATAAATAATATGGTAAATGAAATAATATCCGGAGCGTCTGATGTGCAAACAAGAATAATGACCCCAAAAGAAGCTGTTGGTATGGGTGCCCTTGCATTATTTGGTGAAAAGTATGGAGAGGAAGTAAGAGTAGTTTTTATGGGGAAGGAAAATAATGGTTTTTTTTCAACAGAATTGTGCGGAGGCACTCATGTTAAAAATACTAAAGAAGTTGGTAAATTTAAAGTAATAAGTCAATCTTCTATTGCTTCAGGAGTTAGGAGAGTTGAAGCATTAAGAGATAAACAATTAGAAGAATACGAAAAAATTCAAAAGAAAAATAAATCTCAGAAGGAGTCAAATCTCATAGATGAAATAGATATGATAAAGAAAGAATTATATAATCTGAAAATAAAAGCAGATTATAAAAATAATTTAAGTTTATCCGAAAATTTAAAAAATTTGAGTAAACAGCTTAGTAAGGTAAAAATTGATATCATAAAGAAAGATAAAAATAAAAATATAATTAAGGATAAAAAAATAGGAAATATTGTTATACGAGAACAAATCCTAAAAGATTTTCCACCAAAGGAATTAAGAGGAATTATAGATCAAGGTAAAAAAGATATTAAGTCAGGAATTGTAATTGGCATTTCAACATTTGGAGATAAAGTTGGTTTAGCTGTGGGAATTTCTCAAGATTTGACTACTAAATATAACGCAGTAGATTTAGTTAAAGCAGCATCAGTAATTTTAGGTGGCACAGGGGGTGGTGGAAGGAAAGATTTTGCTCAGGCTGGCGGTATAGATAAAAATAAAATTACGGATGCGTTTAAGGAAATATCTAAAAAAATTAGTTAAGTTTTTTCCTTAAATTTTCGTTAATAGCTTCTAAAAATTGATTTGTAGTTAGATATTTAGTTGATTTATCAATTAGAATTGCCAAATCTTTGGTCATCGAACCACCTTCCACAGTTTTAATACACACTTCTTCAATATTGGATGAAAATTTTATTAGTTTCTCGTTCCCGTCAAGCTTTCCTCTATGAGCTAAACCTCTTGTCCATGCAAATATTGATGCTATAGGGTTTGTAGATGTCTCTTTTCCCTGTTGGTGCATTCTATAATGCCTAGTCACTGTACCATGAGCAGCTTCAGATTCTACTGTTTTACCATCTGGGGTCATCAATACACTTGTCATCAGTCCTAAAGAACCAAATCCCTGCGCAACAGTATCTGATTGTACGTCACCATCATAATTTTTACATGCCCAAACATAGCCTCCATTCCATTTCATTGCACAAGCCACCATATCGTCAATTAGTCTGTGTTCATAAGTTATATTTGCTTTTTTAAACTTATCTGAAAATTCAAAATCAAAAACCTCTTGGAAAAGATCTTTGAATCGTCCGTCATAAGCTTTAAGTATTGTATTTTTAGTTGACAAATAAACTGGCCATTTTCTCTCTAGACCATAATTCATGCATGCTCTTGCAAAATTTTTAATAGATTCATCTAAATTGTACATCGTTAGAGCGGTTCCAGAGCCAGGAAAATTAAAAACTTTAAACTCTTTTTTATTTTTACCATCTTTTGAAGTCCATTTAACTTCTAAATTTCCTTCACCAGGAATCAAAAAGTCAGTTGCTCTGTATTGATCACCGAAGGCATGTCTTCCTATCACTATTGGCTGCGTCCACCCAGGAACTAGTTTAGGGATATTTTTACAAATAATTGGCTCTCTAAAAACTGTTCCACCTAGAATATTTCTTATAGTCCCATTTGGAGATCTCCACATTTTTTTTAGTTTAAATTCCTGTACTCTGGCCTCGTCAGGTGTAATAGTTGCACATTTTATACCCACACCATGTTGCTTGATAGCATTTGCCGCATCTACTGTTATTTGGTCATTAGTTTTATCTCTACTCTCCATACCAAGGTCGTAGTATTTTAGATCTACATCAAGATAGGGTTTAATTAACTTATCTTTAATAAACGACCATATAATTCTAGTCATTTCATCACCGTCTAGCTCTACAACTGGATTTTTAACTTTTATTTTTGCCATAAAAAATTGATTGAATAAATGTAATTTTTATACATATTAAGAAAAATTTAGCAAACTTAAAATTATGTTTAATACTATTTTTCCGAAAATCCATAAAGAGGGCTACAAATTCTTGGCTATTTCGATTTTAGTTACTTTTGTTGTTCTGTTTTTTTCTAAGTTTTTCGGACTCTTGCTTATTTTAATCACTGTTTGGGTTTATTATTTTTTTCGAGATCCTGAACGATTTTCAATAAATGATGATACTTTTTTAGTTAGTCCTGCAGATGGTTTAATTACAGATATATCTGAAAAGTCTGGCCCGGAGGAGTTAAGATTAGAAAATACAACTTATACAAGGATTAGTATTTTCATGAACGTATTTAATTGTCATGTGAATAGAGTTCCTATTTCAGGAAATGTAGAGGAGATCTATTACAAGCCAGGTAAATTTTTAAATGCGTCTTTAGATAAAGCGAGTGAAGAAAATGAGAGGAACTATTACAAAATCAAAACATCACAAAATAATGAGGAGATAATAATTGTTCAAATAGCAGGCTTAATTGCAAGAAGAATTGTGTGTGAAGTAGAACAAGGACAACAATTAAAACAAGGTGATAGAATTGGAATGATAAGGTTTGGGAGTAGAGTAGATATATATTTCAAAAATAAAAATGTTTTAGCTAAAGTAGGGCAGAACGTAACAGCTGGTGAAAGTTTAATTGCTTCATAACAATGGAACAAAACAAAAAATTTAAATTAGTTTCATCAAAAAAAACTAGATATCTTTTACCAAATATTCTTACTTTAGGGGGAGTATGTTTAGGTATAAGTTCAATAAAATTTTCTATAGATGGAAATTTTAGTCTTGCTGTAACATTAATCTTACTTGCGGCTATACTTGATGCTTTAGACGGTAGAGTAGCAAGATTGATAAAAGGAACATCAGAATTTGGAAAGGAACTTGATTCTTTGACAGACTTTGTGAGTTTTGGAATTGCTCCAGTTTTGATTTTATACTTTTGGGAACTCAACAATTATGGAAAATTGGGATGGGCTATAGCTTTAATTTACTCAGTATGTTGTGTTTTGAGATTAGCTAGATTTAATTTAACTAAAATTGAAAACCAGCAAGAATGGAAAAATAATTTTTTTGAAGGTGTCCCTTCTCCAGCTGGAGGTTTGTTGATATTAATGCCTTTAATTTACGAACTGACCGATTTAAAATTTAATTTAAATATTAAAATTCTAACTCCTTTTTTTACGATATTAATTGCTTTGTTGTTGGTAAGTAAAATTCCAACTCTTTCATTAAAAAAAATATCAATTTCTTCGAAAACTACGGTATTTTTACTATTAACAGTCGGTATTATTTTTATAGCATTATTATTTTATACTTTTGAAACTTTATTGATTTTTAGTTTTTTATATTTAATTTCTATTCCTATTAGTATTATAATTTATAAGAAACAGCAAAAAAAATATTTGACAAAAATATCTGACGAAGATCATGAAGATATTTTGTGATGAAAAAATCTAAGCGAGTTAAAAAAAGCAATACTTGGAAAATAAAACAACATCGAGATCAATTTTTCAAAAAATCTAAAACCCTGGGATTTAGATCAAGAGCCTCATTTAAATTAATAGAATTAAATGATAAGTTTAAATTTATTAAAAAAAATACAAATTTACTTGATCTTGGATCATTCCCAGGTGGCTGGTCACAGGTTGCTAGAAAAATTATCTCAAATGGAAAAATTATGTCAGTTGATATTAAGCAAATGATACCGATAAAAAATGTACAATTTTTAAATTGTGATTTTTTTGAATCAAATACTAAAGATAAAATAAAAGATTATTTTAAAGAAAATTTAGATGTAATTATTTCTGATATGGCAGCAAATACAACAGGCAATAAATCGTTAGACTCTATAAGAACTAATCAATTATGTACTGAAGTTATGCACTTTTCATCTAAAATTTTAAAAAATGATGGTGTTTTTGTATCAAAGCTATTTATGGGTGAAGACTTTAATGATGTAAAGAACTTAGCTAAATCATTATTTAAAAATGTAAATTTTTTTAAACCTGAGGCAAGTAGAAGAGAATCTAAGGAAATTTATTTACATTGTAAGATTTTAAAGACTTTATAAATTTTAAAAATTGTATATAAGTTTATATGGTAACAATTAAAGAATCTTTAACTTTTGATGATGTTTTACTCCTTCCAAGATATTCGGACGTTTTGCCCTCTGAAACAGATATTTCACTTAAGTTATCAAATAAAATTCATTTAAAGGTACCATTTTTATCTTCTGCCATGGATACAGTGACAGAGTCCAAAATGGCAATAGCAATGGCAGAGGCAGGAGGCATAGGCATAATTCACCGAAATCTTAATATTAAAAAACAAACTGATGAAATTTTAAAAGTTAAGAAAAAAAAATTAATTGTCGGAGCCGCAGTGGGCACAAGCAAGGAAGATATAGAGAGAGCCAGATCATTAATTGATAATGGATGTGATTTAATAGTAATAGACACAGCTCATGGTCATAGCGAGAAAGTCTTACAGACCTTGTCAAAACTAAAAAAAATTGATCAATCCACTTCTTTATGTGTAGGAAATATAGCTACTGGAGAGGCTGCAAAAAGATTGTATAATTCTGGTGCTGATATAATTAAAATTGGAATAGGACCTGGATCAATCTGCACTACAAGAATGGTTGCAGGCATAGGTGTTCCACAGATTTCTGCAATTATGGAAATTAAGAATGAATTAAAGAGAAAAAAAATAAAACTAATTTCAGATGGCGGTATTAAATTTTCTGGTGATATAGCAAAAGCCTTAGCAGCCGGTGCAGATGCGATAATGATGGGATCAATATTTGCAGGAACTAATGAAAGTCCAGGAAAGAAATTTAAATTTAAAGGAAAATTTTATAAACAATATAGAGGAATGGGTTCTATCGGAGCAATGTCTTCTGGATCAGCTAATAGGTATTTTCAAAAAAATTTTAAAGATAAATCTAAATTTGTACCAGAAGGAGTTGAGGGAAGGGTAGAATATAAAGGAAATGTTTCAAAAATAATTTATCAATTGAAAGGCGGTTTACGTTCCTCTATGGGATATATAGGAGCAAAAAAATTAGAACAAATAGCAAAAAATGCAAAGTTTATAAAAATTACAAAAGCTGGATTCTATGAAAGTATGGTGCATAGTGTTGAAATGACAGAAAAAACAATTAATTATAAATTATGAAAATTAAGTTTTTAAACATATTTTTAGTAACATTATTTATTCCAAATTTATTGTTTGCTAATACTGAATATTTTAAAGAAGGAATTAATTTTTATAAAAATAAAAACTTTGAAAAAGCCAAATTTAAATTTGAACAAGACATAGTTTTTAATCCAAAAAGTGAGATGTCATATCTATATCTATCCAAAATTTTCAAAAACTTGGATAATAAAGATTTACAGGAGCAAAACTTAAACACAGTTATTTTACTTAATCCAAAAAATGAGGAAGCTATTTATAATTTAGCAAAATTAAAATTAGAAACCTCAGACTATAAAAAGAGCAAAGAATTAAATGACAGCTTAATTGATATATGCAAAAAATTCTGCGAAAAAAGCCAAAAACTTAAAATAGAAATTGAAGATTTATCAAAAAAATAAATGCAATTTCAAAAAGAAAAGGAAAAAATATTAATTATTGATTTTGGATCTCAAGTAACAAAATTGATTGCAAGAAGAATAAGAGATCTAAAGGTATATGCAGAAATAATTACCCCGTTAGAAGCGAAAAATTATCATAGTTATAATTTGGTAAAAGGCATTATCCTTTCAGGAGGGCCCTCCACTGTTACTAAAAATAAATTTCAAAGTATTCCAAAACAGATTTTTAAGAGAAAAATCCCTATTCTGGGAATATGCTATGGTTTACAATTAATTTCAAAGTTATATGGAGGAAAAATTAAATCTTCAAAAAAAAAAAGAGAATTTGGTAAGACGTTAATTTTTAAAAAAAAAAATTCACTTTTAACTAAAAATTTTTTTAATTCTAATCAGGTAGTGTGGATGAGTCACGAAGATGCTGTTGTAAAGTTACCGAAAAATTTTACTTCTATTGCTTATACCAAAAGCTCTAACTTAACAATTATAGAAAATTCAAAAGCAAAAATATATGGTGTTCAGTTTCATCCTGAAGTAACCCATACCAATAATGGTAATCAGATATTTAAAAATTTTTTATTTTTAATATGTAAAATAAAAGATAAATGGAATATTGCGTCACAAAAAACTAAAATTATTCAAGAAATTAAAAAGACTGTTAAAAAAGATAAAGTCATTTGCGCTCTATCTGGCGGGGTAGATAGTAGCGTTGTAGCATTATTGGTTAATAAAGCGATAAAGAAGAAATTAATTTGTATAATGGTTGATACAGGGTTAATGAGGAAAAATGAGTTTAAATATACTTACAAATTATTTAAGCATACTCATAAATTAAATGTTAAACTAATAAATGCTTCTAATATATTTTTAAAAAAACTTAAAAATATTTCTAATCCAGAAAAAAAAAGGAAAATTATTGGTAATTTATTTATCAAAATTTTTGAAAAGGAGTCGAAAAAAATTAAAAATATAAAATATCTTGCTCAAGGCACTCTTTATCCTGATATAATTGAGAGTAGATCTTCAACAGGCAGCAAAACATCAAAAATAAAGTCTCATCATAACGTGGGAGGATTACCGAAAAAAATGAATTTAAAATTAATTGAGCCACTAAAAGAACTTTTTAAAGATGAAGTAAGAGTTTTAGGTAGCTCTTTAGGACTTTTTAAAAATATTTCTGGCCGACATCCATTTCCAGGTCCTGGTTTAGCTATTAGAATAATAGGCAATATCACTTTAGAAAAAATTAAAATACTCCAAGAGGCTGATCAAATATTTATTCAAGAACTAAATAATCACAACCTTTATAACAAAATTTGGCAAGCATATGCGGCTCTTTTACCTATTAAAACTGTAGGTGTTATGGGTGACTCAAGAACCTATGAATATACTTGTTTACTGAGAGCAGTTACTTCAGAAGATGGCATGACAGCAGATTATTTTAATTTTCCAAAAGATTTTTTAGATAAAATTTCCAATAAAATTATTAATAATGTAAAAGGCATAAATAGAGTGGTCTATGATATAAGCTCAAAACCACCAAGTACAATTGAGTTAGAATAAATAACAATTATAATGAAAAAAAAAATTGAAGATATTTTAAATAAAAAAAACAAATCTAAAATTGTTTGTCTAACCGCTTATTCTAAAAATATTGCCAAGATTTTAGATCTATATTGTGACATCGTTTTAGTAGGAGATTCCATGGCTAATGTTTTGTATGGCTATAAGAATACAAGTGGTATAACTCTTGAAAATATAATCAAACATACAAAGAGTGTAAAAAAAGGTATAAAAAAATCTCTACTAGTTGTTGATATGCCAAAAGGCTCTTACAACAATAAAAGTTTAGCATTAAAAAATGCAAAAATGGTTATGAAACTTACTAGATGTGATGCTGTCAAATTAGAGAGTAATAAAAAAAATTTTAATATTATAAAAGAGTTAGTAAGATCTAATATACCCGTAATGGGGCATATAGGCTACACACCCCAATTTAAGAAAAAATTTAAAATTGAGGGTAAAACAAGTCAAAAAATTCTTGAATTAATTGAGGAGGCCTTAAAAATCGAGAAAGCCGGTGCTTTTTCTATCGTATTAGAATGTATAACGCCTAAAGCATCAAAAAAAATAACATCTAAACTATCCATTCCCACTATAGGGATAGGTTCTTCGTCAAATTGTGACGGACAAATATTAGTTACAGATGATATGTTAGGTTTGAGTGGTTTTTACCCAAAATTCGTAAAAAAATATGTTGATTTAAGTAGAATAATTGAAAAATCTGTAAAAAAATATAGTAGAGATGTAAAAAATAATAAGTTCCCAAGATTTAAAAATTTTTTAAATGGATAATAATAAAGATAATAAGGAAGATATAAAAAAAAAATCAGGACAATTTTATACTCAAAACAAAAAAAAAATAATAACTCTAATTATCTTATTTTTTTTATCTTTAGGTACATATTTTTATCTTCAGGACTTAAAACAGAAAAAAAGTAATCTTATTTCAGAGAAATACCTTCAGGCAGGATTATTCTTAGCTAGCAATAAAAAAGAGGGCTCAACAAAATTATTAGAGGAAGTGATATTGAGTAAAAATAAATTTTACGCAATTTTAGCATTAAATACGATTTTAGAAAAGCAACTGATAACGGATAGTACAAAAATATTAGAATATTTTGAAATACTCGAAAATTTAAAAATTGATGACGAAAAAAGAGACTTAATTATTTTTAAAAAAGCACTATATTTATATGATATATCAAGTATAGATGAAGGTGAAAAATTATTAAAAAGATTAATCGAGTCAAATTCTACATTAGCATTTTTGGCGAAAGAAATACTCGATAAATAAATGAGATTTTTAAGTTTAATAATTCTCTTTTTTTTATTTCAAAGCTGTTCTTTTGACAACAAATCAGGTATTTGGAATAATCAAAATAAAAAGCAAACCTCCAAAAATGATGTATTTAAAGACTTCAAAACTATTAATTCCAGAAACACATCTTTTGACAAAGAAATGCCAATTGATAAAAATTTTAAATTTATTCTGTTTGATAAGATAAAAAATGAAAAGTGGAGTGACATATTTTATGATAAATCAAACAATACAAAAAATTTCTCCTATAATGATCTAGATAAAGTTTCTTTAAAAACAAAAAAAATTACAAAATTTGATATTGGCCAATTCATTCTTTTCCAAAACAATCATGTTATTTTAAACGATGAAAATGGAAGTTTAATTATCTATTCACTTCAAGAAAAAAAGATTATTAATAAATTCAACTTCTATAAAAAAAAACATAGAAATATAAAAAAATCTCTTAATTTAATAATAGAAAATTCTATAATCTATGTTTCAGATAATTTAGGATATTTATATGCATTCGATTTTTTAAATAAAAAATTAGTTTGGGCTAAAGATTACAAAATACCCTTTAGATCCAATTTAAAGATTTTTAAAAATAAGCTTATTGCGGCTAATCAGAATAATACATTATATTTTTTTGAAAAAAAAACTGGCAACCTTATTAAAAAATTTCCAACAGAGGAAACATCGGTTAAGACAAATTTTAGAAATAACATCTCAATTAACGAAAAATTCTTATTTTTTTTAAATACTTATGGATCGTTGTATGCAATTAATAATAATACTTTACAAGTAAGTTGGTTTTTAAATTTGAACCAATCATTAGATATTAACCCAAATAATTTGTTTATTGGTTCTCAAATCATTGCTTATAAAAATAAAATTTTAGTTTCTTCTAGTGAATTCACTTACATTCTAGATAGCAAAACTGGTTCTATTTTACAAAAAACGAACTTTAGTCCCCAAATTAAATCATTTGTATTAAAAGATTACTATTTTTTAGTTTCAAAAAATAATCTTCTCATATTAATGGATTTAAATACTGGAAAGTTAGTTTACTCATATGACATAAATAAAAAGATTGCTAATTTTTTAAATATAAAAAAGAGAGAAGTAGTTTTAAAAAATATGTTTATGATTAATAATAAAATCTTTATTTTTTTGGAAAATTCGTATTTATTGAAATTTAAATTGAATGGTGAACTTGAGCAGGTTGATAAATTGCCTTCAAAAATTAATACAAACCCAATTTTTGTAAATAATTCTATGATCTATGTGGACAATAAAAATAAAGTTAACGTGATAAATTAGTTATTAGATTTAACGCTTAATAAAGACAATTGTTGTATTCTTAAACCTTGCATATCATCTGTTGGCTTAATGGGATATTCACCTGTAAAATAATGGTCGCTAAATTGAGGGTAGATTGAATTTCTTTTCTCACCAATCAAACCTTGATACAAACCCTCCAAACTCAAAAATTTTAAACTTTTAGCATTTATGTAATCACACATTTCCTCATTTGTTTTGTTGTGGGCCAATAACTCACTTTTTGTAGGCATATCAACACCATAGAAATCAGGATATTTAATTTCTGGACACGCTATTCTTACATGAACATCTTTTGCTCCAGCCTCATATAGCATTTTTACTATTTTGTGACATGTTGTTCCCCTCACTAAAGAGTCATCAATTAATATTATAGATTTATCTTTTATAATTGACTTAGTAGAATTTAATTTTAGTTTGACCCCAAAACTTCTAATATTTTGGCTTGGTTCAATAAAAGTTCTACCTACATAATGATTTCTGATTAGACCCATTTCAAATGTTTTCTTTGAATAATTAGCATAACCAATTGCAGCAGCTACCCCAGAATCTGGAACAGGTACAACTAAATCAGCATCTAAATCCGCCTCTTTTGCTAATTCGTATCCAAGTTTTTTTCTGTATTCATATGCACATTTTCCATTTATAAAACTATCGGGCCTTGCAAAATAGATATATTCAAATACACAGGGTCTTTGTCTTTGCTTAGGAAAAGGTTTAATACTCTTCAATTGATTATTTTCTACCACAACGATCTCACCATTTTCAACTTCCCTTAAAAATTTTGCTCCAACAATATCTAATGCACATGTTTCTGATGCAAATATGAAAGAATTATTCAATTTTCCTATTACTAAAGGTCTAATACCAAAAGGGTCTCTTACGCCTACAAGTTTTTTATTTGTCATAATTACTAAAGAGTAACCCCCCTGAATTTGAAATAATGTGTCAATTAATTTATCTAAAAATTTATCTCTTTTTGATTTAGCTATTAGCTGTACGATTGTTTCAGTGTCAGTAGTGGTTCTAAATATCGCACCATCCTTAACTAAGTTTTCTCTAAGAAATAAAGCATTTGTTAAGTTTCCATTATGAGCAATACTTAATCCACCCATGTGCAAATCTGCAAAAAAGGGCTGAATATTTCTTAAAGATGTTCCACCAGTTGTAGAATATCTATTATGTCCAATTGCAAATTTACCAGGTAGTTTTTTTATGACTTCAGGATTGGTAAAATGATCTCCAATTAGTCCTTGTCGTTTTTCTGAGTGGTAATTTTTCCCATCGAAAGAAACAATTCCACATCCTTCCTGACCTCTGTGTTGTAAGGCGTGTAAACCTAAAGCTACTAATGCTGAAGAGTCAGAGTGGTCTGAGACTCCAAAAATACCACATTCCTCCCTTAATTTATCTTGATCAGATTTTCTCAATTTTTTCTTTCGTATCTATGAATTCTTCACTTGATGGAAACTCCTCAACTAAAATTTCACTACCTTTTAAAATAATGTTAAAAGAGTAAGCCTTATCTGCTGATATACCCCAATTCTGATAAGGATAAAACCAATTTAATATGGAAAATACACAGACAGAAACCACATAACCCTTAAAAATACCAAATACTAAGCCAAATGATTTATCAATAGGGCCAACACCGGTCCAAGTTACCGCTCTTCCAATAGCTTTACCTAGTACAATAATAATAAACAGCGTTAAAACAAAAATTAAGACTCCCAGCCCCACGCTGTTGACAAATTCTGATTCGATATAATTACCAACTGTAGGTCGAAGTTTAGGAACAAGAATAATCGTTATCACTGTTGAGATCACCCATTTCATAAAATATATTAAACTTAAAGAAAAACCTTTAATAAAACATTGTATAATGAAATATAATAAAATTATTACGAAACATGTATCAAATAAATTTATGTTTTCGTAAATTTTCTCTAAAAAGTTTTCAACCATTATTTAAGCTATTCACTTCCAAAAGGTTTATAAATTAGCAAAAGCTTAGGCAGTAAAGTAAGTACAGATATCATAGCCAGCAACATAGCAACTCCAGTAAATACTCCAAAATAAATAGTCGGAATAAAGTTTGAAAGAACAAGTATAGAGAATCCAAATACTATAGTTATAGAGGTATTCAGTATAGCAATGCCCACAGTTTTGTGACATCTATCTAACGTTTTATTGTAATTTCTAATTTTTTTAAATTCTTCTCTAAATCTGTAAATATAATGAATACTATTATCAACAGCTATACCAATCGTGATAGCAGCTATAGTTATTGTCATCATATCTAGGGGTATTTCCAATAAACCTATTAGACCAAGTATGAAAAACGCAGCAAGGAAATTTGGCGCTATACCAATAAAAGAAAGTGTCAAATTTCTAAATAATATAAAAAACATTCCAAAAATACCTAACATCACTATTCCTAAAGTAAGGATTTGAGATTTAAATAAACTTTGTAACAAATTATTAAAAAGAATTAATACTCCAGCAAGTTGATACTCATCTTTTTTAAAACCTAACTTTGTATTCATTTCATAATTTATTTTTTTTATGAGGTCATCTCTTCTTAAGTTTGGCAACGAGTCTTTTATTCTAACCACTAAACGAGCCTCATCTTGTTCAACAGAAATATAAGGTGAAATTATCTCTTTTTTGATTGTTTCAGGTATTTTACTATAAAGCACAGCTATTTCTAAGCTTTGCAACTCTTTTTTGTTAAGATCTTCAGCAACTCTTAATATAGATCCAAATGACAGAACTTTTCCAATTTCTGGCAATGAGTCTAAATAATCGTGAACTCTTAAAATCTTGTCCATTTTGTCTCTTGTAAACCAGTATTTTTCTTTCTCTGCATTTTTATCAACATCTTCCTCCCATTCTGAAAATTCATCATCAGTGGTTTCTTTTTTTATCACTGGAAACTTGATTACGACATTAAGAGGAGTAGTTCCGCCAAGATCTTCATCTATTTTTTTCATACCTTTGTAAATTTCAGTTTCTTTATTGAAATAATTTATGAAACTATTTTCTACTTCCAGCTTTGAGACACCGTATAAACTAGTAATTATGATTATAAAGGTTAAACCAAATATTATATTTTGATTCTTCTTAGCGATATTTCCTAGCATAGAAGTTATTAATGATTTTTCCGTATCTTTTACATTTATCTCATTTTCAGATGAAAAAATATTTAACAAACTTGGTAATAGTAAAAACGTAACAATTAAAGAAACAATTAGACCCAAAGTCATCATCCAACCAAAGTCTATAATTGGTTTTATCTCGCTAAAAATTAATGACAAAAACGCGCAAATTGTTGTTAATACAGTATATAAAATAGGCAAAATCATTTTTTTACTTGCTTCTAAAACTGCATCGTTTTTCTGTAGTTGGGGACTCTCTTTTTTTAATTGCAGAAATCTTACTGTGACATGAATATTCATTGCCATATTCAATATTAACATCAAAGCTATAAAATTTGAGGAGATTACTGTTACTTTCCATCCTATTAAACCTAATAAGCCAATCATGATAATAACGGATGTGGCACAACCTAATAGAGGTATTAAAACCCATTTTATATTTCTGAAAATAAACCAAAGAGTTAAGATTATAAAAATAAAGACTCCAGCACCAAAAACTAGTATATCATTTTTAATAAAGCTCATCATATCATCAGCTATCATTGGTATTCCACCTAAATGAATTTTAGCGTTATTACCGTATTTACCAATGACATCTCTGATCTCTGAAATGTTTTGATGATTTCTTAAATTATATAGATTTTTATAATTTTCGTATTCTTTTATAAAATTCTTGTAATTTACTTTTTCCTCTTTTGTCAGTCCAATATCTACATCCTGGTTATGATATTGTTCCCTAACTTTAATGTATTCTTCTAGCCTCTCATCTTTCTTTAAATAAACTACTATTCCTGATGTCTTACCATCTTCACTGATAACGTAATTTCTATAAATTGGACTCTCTAAAATTTCTTCAAAACCTCTTTTTTTATCAATTTCTGGATAAGCTAATGTTTTAAAATTCTTTAATCTTTCCATTAATCCTTCATCTGTGCTTTTTAAAAGAGGAACGTCAATAATAGTGATTACGCTATCAACCCATGTAAGCTTTTCAATTTTAGACTTCAGTAATTGTAAATTTAATATAGTCTCTTTATCTATAAAACTTGAAACTGGAGAGTAGGTAAGAAATAAAAAATCTTTTGCTCCATATCTATCATTTATCTGTCTTAAATATTTTAGATCTCTATCTCCCTCTAAAAGCAAGGCATCTGATGAGGCATCAAGATTGAAATTTTTAGCCTGATAAAATGAAAAGCACAATATTAACAATAATAAGAATAGAGTTAATTTTGAGTAATCTAAAACCAATTTTTTATAAATATATAACCACATAGAGATATTTCAGATATATCGTAAATTTGTTATAACTAAAGTGTTAATTAGCTCTAATTTTTGGTTAAATCTTTAAATTTAGTGTAAATGCCCTCAAACTCTACTTTAACAGTTCCAGTAGGGCCGTGCCTTTGTTTACCTAATATTATATCTGCAAGACCGTTGACATCATTCATTTTCGATTGCCACTCCGCGTGCTCTATAGAGCCTAACTTTGGTTGTTTTCGCTCTAAATAATAAGCTTCTCTATATACAAACATTACCACGTCAGCGTCTTGCTCTATTGATCCTGACTCTCTTAAATCAGCCAATTGTGGTTGCTTATCATCTCTTTGCTCAACAGCTCTTGATAATTGCGAAAGCGCCAGAACAGGTACTGATAATTCTTTTGCGAGTGCTTTTAAGCCTTGTGTAATTTCTGAAATTTCTTGAACTCTTCCTTCATTTCTATTTAAACTTGATCTCATCAATTGGATATAGTCCACAACAATTAAACTTAAACCAAATAGCCTTTTTATTCTTCTTGCTCTGTTACTTAAAGTTGCAATAGTAATCGCTGGTGTTTCATCTATATAAAGAGGTAGATTATAAATGTTTCTGGAAGTCTCAATGTATCTATTAATTTCCTCTTCACTGACTTTACCTCGTCTTATGTCATCAGATCTAATTTTAGCTTGTTCAGATAAAATTCTCGTAGATAATTGTTCTGATGACATTTCTAAAGAAAAAAAGGCAATAGAAGATTTTTCCTGTCTTTTTAAAATATTTTGTGCAGCATTATATGCAATGTTTGTAGCGAGTGCTGTTTTTCCCATAGAGGGTCTTCCTGCTAAAATTACTAAATCTGATTTGTGCAACCCACCTAACTTTTCATCTAAATCTTTTAAACCGGTCGGTACACCAACAATACCCTGATCGTTTTGCATTGCAAGAGTTGCCATCTCAATTGTTTGATCAAGAGCTTGATTAAATTTTAAAAAAGATTGTGAAAAACTTCCACGTTCCGCTAGATCAAATAAAGATTTTTCGGTGCTTTCAATTATACTTTCAGCATTTTGTTCTTGAGAATTTGTATCTAGAGTATCTGATGATAACTTGTTTGAAATTAAAACTAATTCTCTTCTTAAATACATTTCGTGTATAATTTTAGCATAGTCAAGTGCTTGCTTAGGCGAACTAGAAAACCGTGTAAGTTTTACTAAGTACTCTGTGCCACCAACCTCACTAAGCATATTATCTTTTTCAAAGAAATTTTTAAGTGTAATTGGATTAGCAATCATTCCTTTATTATTTAAATTTTCTATAACCTCATAAATTTTGACATGAGCGGGATCGTAAAAAATTGAGGGATTAATTATTGTCGATATTTCATCGATTATATCATTATTTACTAACACAGATCCAATTAACGCTTGTTCAGCCTCAAGGTTAGAAGGTTGTTCATTTTGTATATTTTTTTTTAAAGGTTTAATTTCTTCCACAAATGGATATTAAATAATGGCAAAATTCTATAAAGCGAAAAGTTACGCACTTTTTCTAAAGCTCTGTGGAAAAGTTATTTAGATTGTATTTTGTCTATTTTGATTGAAATATGTGATTTTACGTCTGTGTGAAAGTTAATATCAACTGTATAAACTCCAATTTTATTTAGCTCAGTCTTTAGAATTACTTGAGATGGACTAATGTCAACTTTGAGTTTTTCGTGTATCAAATTAGTTATTTCTTTAGGTTTAATTGATCCATAAAGGTCGCCGTTGTCTTTACTCTCTTTATTAAAAATAAAAGTTTTGTTATTTACAATCTTAGCTATTTCTTTAAACTTATTTTTAATTTCATTATTTTTCTTATTAAGCTCATCTTTTTTTTTACTTACAAATTCTAGATTTTCTTTACTAAATCTTAAAGCTTTTCCTTGTTTAAGAAGATAATTTCTACCGTATCCATTTTTAACTTTAACCTTATCTCCAATATTTCCTAAATTTAAAATATTTTCTAAAAGAATAATTTCCATTATATTAAACCTAAAATTTTTGCCTTTTTTATTTCTTTAGTTAGTTTCTTTTGCTTGTTATATGAAACAGAGGTAATTTTCGAAGAAATTATTTTTCCATTATCTGATACATATTTTTTAAGAAGGATAATATTTTTATAATCAATAATTGGCGCATTTTTTACTGATAGGGGACATTTTTTTGAAAATTTACCATCGTTTTTTTGAAACAAACTAAGCTTATTAAGTGAATTAGCCCCTTTTTTTTGAAAATTTTTGGATTTTCGTTTCATTAACTATTTTTTCTCCTTTTTGAAAAACTCATTTTTAGTATCAAGTTTCTTATACCTCACAGTGAGATACCTTATAACAGAGCTATCAATTTTAATTTTTTTTTCTATCTCTTTAAGAGTATTGTTGTCTCCTTCAAATTTATAATGAATATAAAACCCTTTTCTATAATTTTTAATCTTATTAGCTAAATTAAGTAAACCCCACTCTTCTATTTTAATAACTTTACCCGAGGAGCTATTTATGAGCTCGTTATATTTCTCTTTTATCGTTTTTAAGTCTTTCTCGGCTAGATCTTGTTTAGCAACAATAGTATTTTCGTAAAAAGCCATATTTTTCTAATTAATTGTTTTATTATTTATTTGTAAAAACTGGTTTATACTATAATGAAGAATTATAGCAATACTAATTATTATTAATTAAACTTATATAAATGAACGCTTTATTATTTCCCGGCCAAGGATCACAGATAGTAGGGATGGGTTCCGAATTTTATAATAATTTTGAATTCGTTAAAAAAATATTTAGTGATGCAGACGATGTATTAAACTTTCCTATTTCGAAACTAATTTTAGAGGGTCCAGCGGAAAGGCTACAATTAACTGAAAATACTCAACCGGCAATCTTAACAGTTAGTTACTCAATTTTTAGAGCTCTTAAAGATGAATTTAAATTTAATATTAATTCATTTAATTTTTTTGCTGGACACTCACTTGGTGAATATAGTGCACTGGTTTGCTCTGACTCATTAAATTTTAGAGATGCACTTTATTTGTTGCATGAGAGAGGCAAATCAATGCAAAGTGCAGTCGCTGTGGGTAAAGGAAGCATGTTGGCTGTACTTGGATTAGAAATTGAAGAAATTGAAAAAATGATTAAAGAGTATAATAACAAATCTGGAATTTGTGAAATAGCAAATGATAATTCAAATGGTCAAGTTATAATTAGTGGAGAGAAAAATAGTGTCAGCGATTTTCAAAATCTACTTAAAGAAAAAAAAATTAAATCTATTCCATTAAAAGTTAGTGCTCCATTTCATTGTACATTGATGAAAAAATCGGCAGAGTATATGAGTGAGAAAATTAATAAAACAATCTTTAAAGAACCAGGTTTTAATATAGTAAGTAATGTTACTGCTGAACCAGAAAAAAATCCGAGTAAAATTAAAGATTTATTAATTAAACAAATTTACTCAACTGTAAAATGGCGACAAAGTTTACTATTTATGTCTAAAAATGGGGTACAAAACTATATTGAACTGGGTCCTGGTAAAGTTTTAACTGGTATGGTGAAAAGGACCCTAAAAAACGTTAATTGCTTTTCAATTAACTCAATTGCTGATATTAAAAATTTACAAGATGGATTTAAAAAATAAAAATGTTTTAATAACAGGTGCTACCGGAGGAATTGGCAACGACCTAACAAAAAAATTTTATGAAAGTGGAGCTAATATTGTCGCCTCGGGAACTAACGAAGAGAAACTGAGTAATTTAAAAAAAAGGTTTAACAATATTCATCTTGAAAAATTTAAATTAGAGGAACATAATAAAATAGAGGATTTTATAGATAAAGTTGACAATAATTTAAACGGTTTGAACATATTAATAAACAATGCGGGTATAACATTAGATAATTTATCTATTCGTCTTTCAGAGGAACATTGGAAAAAAGTTTTAGATATCAATCTAACTTCTACTTTTTTAATGTGTAAATCAGCAATAAAAAAAATGTTAAAAAAAAAATATGGAAAAATAGTAAATATTACATCGATAGTCGGACATACTGGTAATTTGGGGCAGGCCAACTACTCAGCTTCGAAGGCAGGCATAGTTGCTTTTTCCAAAAGTCTGGCAATAGAATATGCAAAAAAAAATATAAATATCAATTGCGTTTCACCAGGTTTTATAAAGACCGAAATGACCGATAAAATTAATGAAGAATTTAAGCAAAATCTTATCAGCAAGATACCATCAGGCAAGCTAGGTTCCGGAGAAGATGTTTCTAATTGTGTAGCTTTTTTAGCTTCTGATTTATCAAATTATATAAATGGTGAGACCCTACATGTTAATGGCGGAATGTATATGTCTTGACAATTCTTGCTAATAATCTATTAAGAAATTAAATAAACACGAAAGGAATCCATGTCAGAAGATGTTAAAAATAAAATAAAAAAAATTGTCGCTGATCACTTAGGGATCGAAGAGGAAAAAGTTACTGAGGAAGCAAGTTTTATTGACGATTTAGGAGCTGATAGTTTAGATACAGTTGAATTAGTAATGGCATTCGAAGAAGAGTTTGGATCTGAAATTTCTGATAGTGAGGCTGAGAAGATTCTAACTGTAGGTGATGCAATCAAATTTATTGAGAGTAAATCTAATCAATAAATTTCCTTTAAAAAAATGGAGCATGATAAAAAAAATATCATGGTTGTCCTCTCTTCTCCTTCAGGTGCAGGGAAAACAACTATAACAAAAAAAATTCAGCAAAAATTTAATTCTTTCAAAATTTCAGTTTCTCACACTACAAGAAAACCTAGACCAAATGAAGTTAACGGAGTTGACTACAATTTTGTTTCCAAAAAAATTTTTGAACAAATGATTAAAGAAAAACAACTTTACGAATATGCTAATATATATGATAATTATTATGGCACTTCTAAAGAAATAGTAGATAAATTAATTAAAACAAACGACATTATTTTTGATATTGATTGGCAAGGAAATAAACAACTATCAAATTACGAAAAATTGAATTTAATAAAGATCTATATAACTGTAACAAGTAAAGATGAATTAAAAAAAAGACTTTTAAAAAGAAATCAAGACAGCAAAGAAGAAGTGAACAAGAGATTAAAGTCATTTGAAGAAGATAGAAAACATTGGAAAGATTATGATTATGTAGTAATTAATAAGAACTTAGAAAATTGTTTTCAGCAGATAGAGAAAATTATTTTATCACATAAGAAAAACTATTTAGACTCAATCAATTCCACAATTTTGTAATATGTTTCTGGCTTTAAATCAGCCGGCCTTAGGCTAAGATTTAAATCTTTAAGTTTTTTAATTTGATCTATGCTAAGAACTTTATGCAAATTTTTTTTAATCATTTTCCTTTTTTTTGAAAAAAAAATATTAGTTAATTTTTCTAAATTTTCTAAATTCTTTATTTTGAAAAATACGTTTTTTTTGGGTGTAAAATGAATAACTGATGATATAACTTTTGGCCTAGGATAAAAACAATTAGGAGATACTTCAAATTTCTTTTCACAATTTAACTTATAATTGGTTATTATAGATAATCTGCCATATGATTTTCCGATTATTTTTTCAGCAACTTCTTTTTGAAACATAAAAATTATTTCAGAGAACTTTGGAGGCCATTTTTCAAATTTTATAAAATTTATCAAAATTTTTGAAGAAATATTATATGGTAAATTACCTAGTATAACTGATTTACTTTTTATAATTTTCTCAATCTTAATATCTAATATATCTTTATTTATCACTTTAACATTATTGAAGTTTTTCAGTTTAATTTTTAATTGATTGGCAAGAATTTTATCCTTTTCTATCATTAAAAGAGACTTAGGTTTTTTTTTTAAAATTGCCTCCGTAAGCGCACCTCTTCCTGGGCCTATTTCGATAATATTTTTATTTTCAATATTTGTTATTTTTAAAATCTTCTCCGTAATATTTGGATCTATGAGAAAGTTTTGACCCAAAGATTTTTTAGGTAAAATCATAACTCAAATTTATTTAGGAAATAAATACAATTTAGTAAACTTTCTGGATTCGCTTTATTTTTTTTAATTAAATTTTTAGCTGTACCATGATCTGGTGATACTCTTATGTATCTTAATCCGAGAGTTATATTAATAGCGTCATACTTAAAAAAATTTTTAAAAGGAATTAATACTTGATCATGATACATACCAACAATAACATCATACTTTTTAAAGTCCTTATTAAAAAAACTATCAGCAGCAAACGGTCCACTTAATCTCATTTCTTTATTTAAAACTTTTATAGCTGGAATTATCTCTTTAATTTCCTCAGATTTTCTCATTAATTCACAATTATGAGGGTTTAAACCTAATACAGCAATTTTAGGTTTTGTTTTAAATATTTTTTTGTAAAAAGAGTTTAAAGTTTTAAGTTTCTTAATTATTAAATTTTTTTTTATTTTTTTTGATATCTCTTTGATTTTTATGTGTGTAGTGACTGGAACTACTGATAATTTATTGTTATGCAACATCATTACCTCGGTATCTTTTTTAATCTTTGATTTTTTTGCTATAAATTCTGTTACACCTGACATTTTATTACCTGAAATCAAGTTCTTGTCGATAGCACAATTAATAAACCCATTGAATTTTTTTTCCATACAAAATCTATGTGCAAGATTCAAACATCCAATTACATATTTTGAAGAATTAAATTTAGACACTTTAAAGCAATTTTTATAACTTAATGGGAAATTTATAATTGAAATTTGTTTTTTATCCAATTTCGACTTTAAATTAAATACCTCGTTTAACTTAACTTTAATCTTAAGCTTTTTTGATTGTTCTAACAATAACTTATAATTTCCAATGACAAATATGTTTTTTTTATATTTGTCATTAATTCTATTCCAACACTTGAAAATAATTTCTGAATTAATACTGTTTGGGTCACCAGCTACTATTAATATTTTTTTAATCATTTGAATTCTATCAATGTATTATTCTTTTTCTTTGAAATATGATTGTTAGAGTACATTGTCAAAAGATCATTTCTTTGCTTATTTATCAGGGAATTTTTTAGTTGATCTATATTAATTTTATCTTTTGTAGATACACTCCTTTTATTTTTTAATTTTAAAAAAATAACAGTATCAAGGTTAATTTCAATTTTATCATAATTTCCAATTTTTAAAGATTTGGTCAAATTTTTTATTTTTTCTGAGAGTCCGCCATAACTTATCCAACCTAAATCTCCACCGTTCAACGATGAACTGGATACACTATATTTTGTAGCAGCATTTTCGAAACCGAATTTTTCAATATGATTTATAACCTCATTTAGAATTTTTTCTTTATCCTTTTTTTCAGGTATTTTAATTTCAATTTCAGCTAAATTAAATTCATTAATTTCTTCAGTGTTCTCAATAATATTATTGAGCTCATTTAAAATTTGATTTTCGTCTAAAGAAATTTTACTTGAATAAATTTTAAAAATTAAATTTTGCCAAATAAATTCAGTTTTTAGTTCACTTAAATACTGATCATAGTCTACTTGATTCACTAAAAAAATGTTTCTTAGGTCTGCGGTCTGAACGTTAAATCTAGAGGCAATTTTTTTGAGATGATTTTTAATTCTTAAATCGTTGTCACCCTCTTTAAAGTTGTAACGATTTATCTCCTCCACTTTTAGCTTTAAATTTATTAATGAATTAACAGATCTATTTTTAACAGAATTAATATTTTTTTGATTCAATTCCTCTCCTGCTAATAAAAGTGTAGTTTTAATTTTATTTTCTAATTCAAAATTAGTAATTATTTCATTTCCAACCTTTACTAATATTTTTGTATTTTTAGCCGCTAGGGAGGCACTGAGTATGAAAAAAATAATGTATGTGTTTACTAATAAAATTTTAAATAATTTCATATTAAAACTTAGGTGAAGCAATTTCTCCAAACGGACTTAATGTTATTTTAAACATTAAGGAATTTTCTGGTTCGAGTTCCGAGTCGTTATAAAACTCTCGTCTGTAAACTAATCCGGCTCTTAAACAATCATTAATATACTCGTAACTTAAATTATAATATTCTGACGAATTAGTTATCATATTTCTTTTATTATTAAATGATAATAAACCGTTTTCACCTTTTTTAAATTCAATAGATGATTTGAAATATTCTTTCTGATTGTCTACTTTGTCTTCTTCTAAATAATTTAGATTAAACTTGATGTTACTCAAAGAATACTTTGCAGTCGCTTCATTATAATTCATTTCATTAAAATTTTGATCTAATGAATAATTATAGTTGAAGTTAAAATTATCCTTAGAGAACCCAAAGTTACCAATAATATCTGAAAATCTTTTGTCCAAACTTGATGAGTCTGGCATATTTCTATTATTTTTCTTTTCGTTGATAATTTGACCTATAGAGAAATTTATATGACTTTCACCATCCATTTCGTAATCAAATCCATATGTCAAATTACTTCCACTTTCATAATTTGATGAGGAGTTCAACCTATTCAGTGAAAATATATTTTCTCTGTAAAGGCTATAATCACCTGTTTCTTTTCTCATGTGATTTGGAGAATATCTCAACAAAATTTTTGGTTTTAAAAGATGGTCAGTTCCATTTGCTTGTTCCTTGATTAAATTGAGATTAGCTAAATAACCCAATGAGCCGAATATTTCACTTGTAGTATCTTTTTTAAATTTTTCAACATTATTGATTTCATAATTAACATTTTTAAGGTTTAAAAGAACTTTTCCATCATAGGGTAATTTTGTAAACGATTTATCGTACTCCCAGTCAAAGTCATTTATAAAAAATTTTTCAGTTTTATTTGTATCATAATTTCTTACTTTAAAATTTGAGTTTAAATTTCCATTACCAAAATTTTCGTTGTATAGATTTTTATTAAAATTGATATCAGGTAAAATAAACTCGTATTTATCATTGTATGTGTCACTTAAATTTCTATACATACTTGATTTAAAAGCTAAGAAAAAATCTTTCTCATCATTATAATGATCAAAATTTACAAAATTTTCTAATGTATTAGTTTCGTAATCAACAAGCTCAGATTCTACTCTATACAATTTAAGATATTTTCTATTTGATACCTCCTGTAAGCTAATTTCTAAATTGTTTTCATTATTTTTTCCTGAAATAAAACTGTTAGTGAATTTTCCAAAAAAATGTGATTTGTCACCAGATTTTTTGGTACTAGTTGTTTTTTTATAACCTTCGGTATAACCAAAATCAAAAATTAAATTAGAATTTTTGAAAGCTTGACGGTATTCCCCTAGGTGTAAAGGATTTTCACTTGCAAATAACTTACTTTTAAAAGTAAAGTCTCTGTCGTTACTTATGGCCCAAAAATAAGGAAGCGATATCCCTGAGCCTAAATTTTTTGTATCTAAATAAGTCGGAACAAGTAGTCCGCTTCGCCTTTTAACAGTGGGGTCAGGATGCGCCAATTTGGGAAAATAAAAGATTGGTATATTGTAAACTTTAATTACTGCATTATCATAATAAATAGTCTTCTTAATATTATCATGCTTCATTGAAGTTGCACTTAATTGCCATGGAGGACATTTATCATTTGCTCTGTAATCACACATAGTAAATGTGCTCTTAAAAAAATTTGTATCGTTTTCTTTTATGCTTATAGAATTAGAAAAAATTCTAGGTTTATTATTTTTGTTAACTTTTAAACTTTTATCATTTAAGTATGCTTTAGAATCAGAGCCTATTAATTCCTTTTTCTTTTCATTAATATATATTTGAGTAAATTCATAATAATTATCGGATTTATCTACGACTTTTATTTTTCCAATAGATTTAAAAATATTTTTGTTTAAAGTATAATGAAAATTTTCTAAATATATTTTATTTTTCTGGTTATCTAAAATTGTAGAGGATTTATCTGAATAAGCGATATTTTTATTTTTATCCAATCTCAAATCCTCAGTCTCAACAAAATAACCTTCTGATGTTAAAATTGTTGCTTTACCAATAATTTCCAAATTTTTTTTTTCATTATTATAAATGGCATTATCAGTTTCTATAGTGTTTCCAAAATCATCTTTAATTACCACCTCATTTTTAAACGTTGAAATTTGATTTTTTTTATCTATAGAAATATTTTTTGCACTTATATCTAACTCATTAGCTGAAGCTAAGCTTTTAAAAAGTAATAAAATTATAAATATTAAAATACTATTTTTCATTTATTTGCAATATACCTATTGAACTAAACATACCAATAACTAAGATTGGTATCCAAGTTGCCAGAGTTAAAGAAATTCGATTAGTTTGTCCAATGGCTACAGATAAATCTTTTAAATAATAAATTAAAACACAAGTAATTATACCAACAAATATTACTCTCACATTATTAGACTTTTTTAATGTTCCCATTACAAGAGTAGCTGCTAATGCTGTCATAATGAATAGAAAAAAAGGCATTGAAAGCATCGAGTGCAAGCTTTGATTAAGGAAAATCTTTGTATAACCTTGATTTATCAATTTATTATAATTTATAATTAAATCAACAAATGACAATGTCTCTAATTTTTTGAACAAATTAATAATTTTATTATAAGTATATATTGAACTTATTCTTTTATTTTCTAAACTTACTTCATCTTGATCAAAATTATTAATTTTTAAAATTGTAACATCATTTAAAATCCATTCATTTTTCTCAATATTTGCATATTTTGAAAAAATTCTTTCATTAAGATTATGATTTTCATCGATGTTAAAAATTGTAATATCTTTTAATGTTTTTCCCTCATATTTAGAAGCTGTTATTATTCTATGACCTTTTTCTAAATTTTCTCTAATCCATAGTCCATTATTATTGAAAGTTACTAAATGGTCTATATCTCTAGAATAGTTTGATTTAGTTTTTTCATAATATTTTGACATTGCCGATGTAAATGGATTTACAAAGAATAGTATTAACCATCCAAGAATAAAAGATGTGAAGGCAAGAATAATGAATATCTTAAAATTTGAATATCCAAATACCTTCATAGTAAGCAAGTCTTTATTGTTTCTAATATCAACAATAAATTTCATACTGGTAATAAAAATTATAAAAGGCATTAAATTTACCATCATACCTGGAATGTAAATACTTGTCATAATTAATGGAGTAAAAATCGATACATCGAGATTTTTAAAGAATTCAATCTCTTCAAATAGATTTAAAATTATTCCAAATGTATAAAAAAATAAAAAAACTTTTAAAAAATTTTTTATATATCCATTCAAAAGATAATTTAAAATAACTCTATTCATTTATCTTTGCCTCTTGATTTAATTTCAATTTGAGAAAAAAATAAATTAAAAATGTTATAGCTATAGGGGATAGAACAAATATATTTGTTATAATATTATTGATCCCAGTGTATCTGATAAATAATTCCGCGTATAAGAGCACTAAAAAAGAGTAAGCAAAGATACTTATTTTATTGTAATAAAATCTTTTTCTAGTTTTAATTAATAATAGAGATGAAATTAATGCGATAGTAGGTATAAATAATGGTAATATAATACGTCTATTTAAAGTAGGATAAATTTCTTTTTTAAAATTTCCTGCACAATTAGGGTCATCAAAATAATTATTATTAGCACATCCAATTAATTTAAAAGTAGAAGTTTCTTGTATTTTAGGTTTTTTTATTGTCGTATTTTGTAAATTTTTCAAATCTATATCTAACTGCTCAAATTTTATTAAATCATTTTTGTTATTAATTTTATCCGAAGAGATTATTATTCCATTAAAAAGAATCATTTTCTTTTCTTCAACTATTCCAGTTTTGGCAATAATTGTAGAAGAAGATTTATTATTTTTTTTAGCTTTAATATTTTTTAAAATATTCAAATTATCGTGTATAAAGATATTCTTTAATTGGTTTTCAAATTTATCATCAACTATAAACGTAAGTCCTTTGAATGAGTCACTGAATTGCTGAATTTTTACTGTAGGTAAAAAAGAAGTAATTTCTTCCTTGCCTAAAAGTTTTCTTGATTTATTTAAAGCTGTTGGAGTGATAAAAACTGAAAAAATTATATGAAAAATAGATACAAGCACTGAAATAAGAAAAAAAAGATGTACTACTTGAATCTTCTTTACACCAGATGTCCATAATATAATAAATTCATTCTCTTGCATTTGACGAATTATAAAAATTGTCAAAGCTAATAAAAAAGATAGTGGAATAAATTTGTTTAATATTCCAAATAAATTCAAAAAAGAATATTGAAAATAAGTTAAAACTGGATAACCACTTTCTACAATTAAATCTAAAAAATTTACAGCCCTTACTGTCCAGGCAATTACAGCTAAACTAAACAAAATAGTTAAAAATAATTTAAAAATTTCTACAATGTAATTATGGTAAATTTTGTTTTGAAGCATATATATTTTGTATATATTTAATTTATCCAATTAATAAATTCAACTTAAGAGTGAACAGTGATGAATTAATCGTTGAAATATGATATATTTGAACATATATACCAATCAAAATTTAGGAAATTAAAAATATGTCGTTAAGCATCAGTTATTTGAGCAATTCAAGCAAGAATATTTCATCAAATCTTGTTTTGTTTGTTAATGAGAAATTCTCTACAAACAATTTCAATACGTATGTATCTAAATCTGAACTTATTTATATAAATGATTTACTAAAAAACATTGATCCAAAGAAAAATATTTTTACTTTTGAACTTAATGCTAAAAAAAAGATTATTTTAATTTCTATTAAAAAAGACTTAAATAGGTTCAAAATTGAAAATTTAGGTGCAGAGTTTTACGAGAAGATAAATAAAAACAAAAATGATGAATATTTTATAAATTCAGATAGCATTGAGTCAAGGCATAAAAATTTCATAGGTTATTTTCTTCATGGTTTAAAATTAAAATCTTACAAGTTCAATAAATACAAATCAAAAAAAGAGAATAGATTAATTTCTATTAAAGTTTTAGGAAAAAAAAATACGGTTTCAAATAAAGATAAAGTTAAATTTAAAGCCCTAGAAGAAGGTACTTTTTTTGCTAGAGATTTAGTTTCCGAACCTGGAAATATTTTACATCCAGATGAGTATGCTAAAAGAATAACAGCTCTTAAAAAAGATGGTTTAAAAGTTACGATTTATGATAAAAAAAAATTAAAACAACTTGGAATGAATGCTTTATTAGGTGTTGGACAAGGTAGTGTTCGAGGGTCTTACCTAGCAATCATGGAGTGGAATGGGGCGAAAAACAATTCTAAGCCTTTAGCATTTGTGGGTAAAGGGGTATGTTTTGATACTGGAGGATACTCTTTGAAACCTGCAAAATTTATGGAGGACATGACTTACGATATGGCTGGTTCAGCAGCAGTTGTGGGATTAATGAAAAATTTAGCGCTTCGAAAGGCGAGAATAAATGCTGTAGGAATAGTAGGCTTAGTTGAAAATATGGTAAGTGGAAATGCTCAAAGACCAGGGGATATTGTTAAATCTTACAGCGGTAAATCTATTGAAGTTTTAAATACAGACGCTGAAGGCAGACTTGTTTTAGCTGACGCAATAACTTTTACGGAAAGAAAATTTAAACCAAAATTTATTATCGATCTTGCTACTCTTACAGGAGCAATCATAGTTTCACTTGGATCAGAATATGCTGGGCTTTTTTCTAATGATGACAAACTTTCAAAACAAATTTTTAGCGCTGGTGAGGCGGTAGAGGAAAAAGTTTGGAGAATGCCTTTACATAAAAATTATGATAAACTGATGAATTCAAAAAATGCTGATATGCAAAATATAAATTATGTAGGTGGAGCAGGTTCAACGACAGCAGCTCAATTTTTACAGAGATTTATTTTAAACAACACTCCATGGGCTCATTTAGATATTGCTGGAATGGCTTTTTCAAAATATGGTGGAGCGTTAAATTCTGGCGGGGCTACAGGGTTCGGCGTTAGATTGCTGAACGAATTGATTGAAGAAAATTATGAATAATATTGAACAAACTTTATCAATTATAAAGCCAGATGCTGTAGAGAGAAACTTAGCCGATGATATCAAGGACATTTTTAAAAAAAATAACCTAAATATTATAGATGCTAAAAAGATTCATATTACAAAAGATGAAGCGTCAGAGTTTTATAAAGTTCATCAATCTAAACCATTTTTTAATGATTTGTGTACATATTTATCCTCTGGCCCAATAGTAGTTATGATATTGGAAGGGAAGGATGCAATTAAAAACTATAGAAAAATCATGGGAGCAACTGATCCCAAAAAAGCTGATGAAAACACAATAAGAAGATTATTTGGTATTTCAATCGATAAAAACTCTGTACACGGTTCGGATTCTACTGAGAATGCAAAAAAAGAAATCGATTTTTTTTTTAAAAATTAGCTATTTCTATACATTTTTATAATTGCC
>CACKBP010000007.1 GCA_902598315.1 uncultured Pelagibacteraceae bacterium | reverse complement strand
ATCTAATAATGTTTTATCTAATGATCCTGCATTTACTCCTATTCTAATAGAACAATTGTAATCTTTAGCAGCTTTAATCACCTCTATTACCCTATCACTTGATCCAATATTTCCAGGATTAATTCTTAAACAGTTAGCCCCCATTTTTGCTGCCTCTATTGCTCTTCTATAGTGAAAATGAATATCGGCAACAATCGGCACGTTCACATTTTTAACAATATCTTTTAAAGCTTTTGTAGAACTCTCATCAGGACAGGAAACTCTTACAATATCTGCACCAGCGTTTTCCAAATTATGAATTTGTTTAATTGTAGAATTTACATCAGATGTTAAAGTATTAGTCATCGATTGAACGCTTATCTTTGAATTGCCTCCAACAGAAACTTTTCCTACGCTTATTTTTTTTGTTTTCCTTCTGTTAATTATTCTATGTGGTCTTATCTCCATTTTAATCTAGATCAAAAATTGTGTGTAATTTTTTAACAGCATTTAAGATATTTTCCTCCTTAATTATAACAGATAATTTTATTTCAGATGTAGAAATAGCTAAAATATTTACATTTATTTCTGCTAAACCTTGGAACATTTTATACGTTACTCCTGGTGTTGAAACCATCCCTGCCCCTACTATTGATACTTTAGCTACTTTATCATTATGAATGATATTTTTGTATTTGATTTTTTTATTATTATTTAATATTTCAAGAGTTTTTAAGAGATCACCCCTTTTAATTGTAAATGTAATATCAGTAGTCTTATTATTAGCTGCTACACTCTGTATAACCATGTCAACATTTATTTGAACTTTATTTAAAGGTTCAAATATATTTGCAGCAACTCCTGGTTTATCTTCAACTCCGATTAAAGTAATTTTTGCGTCATCTTTGGAATAGGCTACGCCTGTTACACTTTTAGTATAATCTATATTTTGTTTATCAAATATTTTTGTACCTCTTCTGTCGGTAAAAGTTGATTTAACCTCAAGTGGAACATCATACATCATTGCTGTTTGAACTGCTGAGGGTTGCATAACTTTTGCACCTAGCGAGGAAAGCTCAAGCATTTCATCATATGATATTTGATCAATTTTTTTTGCAACAGGAATCTTGTTTGGATCAGTAGAGAAAACTCCGTCAACATCAGTATAAATTTCACATGAGTCAGCATTAAATATTTTTGCCATTGCAACAGCAGTCGCATCAGAACCACCCCGACCAATAGTTGTTATATCGCCATTCTTTGAAATACCTTGAAATCCGGGAATTACAACTACACCTTGATCTAAAAATTTATTAATCTTTTCAGTACTAGAATTAATTATTCTAGAATTATTATGATCACCCTCGGTCAAAATTGGAATTTGCCAATTTAAAAAAGTTTTAGCTTTTATATTCATTTCAATTAAAGCACCTGCTAACAGAGAACTTGTTACCTGTTCTCCAGAAGATAACAAAACGTCTAACTCTCTTTTGCTAAAGTTTTTTGATATTTCTCTTGATAAGTTAATTAACTCATTTGTTTTGCCTGACATTGCTGAAACAACCGTTATGATCTGATTGCCAGCCTCGTATTCCTTTTTGACAATTCTTGCCACATGCTGGATTCTTTCAATTGTTCCAACAGATGTTCCCCCAAATTTAAGTACTTTTTTTGTCATTTTAGAATTTATTATAATAAAATATGATTTTAATGTATTTTAAAAAAAAATTATTTAAATGACTACTATAAATAAACAGGAAATTCAAAAGTTTTCAAAGCTCGCTGATGAATGGTGGGATGTAAAAGGAAAGTTTAAACCTTTACATATGTTTAATCCAATAAGGATAGAGTACATAAATGAAAAAATCAAAAATCATTTTAAAATAAAAAGTAATAAAAATAACTTTTTAGAGGGAATAAAAGTACTTGATATTGGATGTGGTGGCGGTCTTATTAGTGAACCTATGGCTCGTTTAGGAGCTAAAGTCACAGGGATAGATGCATCAGAAAAAAATATTAAAATCGCAAAAAATCACGCGGAAAGGAGTAATCTTAATATAGATTATATAAATAAATCACCTGAACATTTGGAAAATTCGAACGAATTTGATGTCATTTTAAATTTAGAGATCGTAGAACACGTGGACAATTTAAATCTTTATTTGGAATCATGTAGTAAATTAATTAAAAAAAAAGGTCTTATGTTTACAGCAACACTTAACAGAACTTTTGTATCATATGTAAAAGCTATAATTGGTGCCGAGTATATTTTAAGATGGCTTCCAATTGGGACGCATGACTGGAATAAGTTTATAAAGCCTGAGGAACTTGAAAAATTGTTAAATGAAAAAGAATTTAAAACTGTAGATTTAAAAGGAATGGAATTTAATCCAATTTTAGGCAAATGGAAAAGATCAGATAATTTGTCTGTTAATTATATTATTTGTAGCTCTAAACTTTAATTATCTTTATTATCTACCCAGGGTATACTTAATAAATCTATACCTTCTTCGGCCAATTCTTGCCTCTCTTTTAATGTGGTTTTTCCATATATGGTTTTTTTATTTCTCTTATCATAATAAATTTCTCTTACTTTTTTACTAAAATTTTCACCAACATACTCAAAGTTTTCTTCGACATACTTTCTTATTGACATGAGATATTTTTTTTCTTTGAGAATGTTCTCGTTTAATTTTTTCATTTTATTATTTTTACTTAGTGATACGCTTGGAGCCATAATTGATTTAGTAATTATTTTTGAAGAACAATAAATACACTCTAATAACTTCTTTTTTTTTAGCTTTTCAAATTCATTAGAATTTGAAAACCAGCTTTCAAATTCATGATTGTGTTCACATTTTAAAATATATTTAATCATTTAATTTCTATAATCTGCATTAATATCAATGTAATCATGCGTAAAATCACATGTAAAGCATTTAAAGGCATCGTTACCTTGTTTTAGATTAATTTCGATTTCTATCGAGTCCCATTGCATGTACTCTTTTAATTTTTCTTCATTATAACTTTCGGATACCTTTCCATTTTCTGCTACAATAAAATTGCCAATTTTTACTTTCAATTTTTTTTGATCTACTATTTCTCCTGATTTTCCTATCCCCATTACTATTCTTCCCCAGTTAGGATCCTCTCCTGCTACAGCAGTTTTTACTAATGGAGAATTTGCAACAGAGAAAGCAATATTTTTTGCACTTCCTAAAGATTTAGCATTAATAACGTTAATAGTAAGAAATTTTTTTGCTCCCTCGCCATCAACTACAATTTGTTTTGCTAAATTAAGACATAATTTTTTTAGAGCTAATTCAAATTTTTGTATCACTTTATCGTTTAACGATAAATTCTGGCCAATTTTTAAAAATCTGGTAGAAAATATTGAAACCATATCATTAGTTGACTGATCGCTATCTACAGAAATTGCATTAAAAGAATTTGCTACGGCTCTTTTTAACAAAGTTTTTAACAAGTTCGAATTTATATCTGCATTTGTGAATATAAAAGAAAGCATAGTTGCCAAATTAGGTGCAATCATACCTGATCCTTTTGCAATGCCACAGATTCTAATTAGTTCATCTCCAACAATAATTTCCTCGTAGGCAACTTTAGGTTTTGTATCAGTAGTCATTATAGATGAAGCCACTTTGAGCCAATACATTTTGTTGTGATCTTTCCTTAGTTTATCAACTAAATCTGTTAGTCTATCTTTAATTTTTTCTGTTGGAAATTCTTCGCCAATTACTCCTGTAGAGGCAAAAATTAAATCCTTTATTTTAACAGTCTCGTTAGTGCCTTTTTGACTTTTAGACTCTTTAATAGTTAAAATTCTAGATAAATTTTTTGCTAAAGTGTCAATACCCTCCTTTCCTTGCTTACCGGTAAACGTATTTGCATTTTTTGTATTTACCATTAAACCTTTTATAATTTTTTTGTGCGAGTTATTATTCCAAGGGATAAATTCTGAAGTTATACTATTACTAGTCGTTAATGATGCATAATTAGCTCCCTTTGTAAAATAAAACAGAGCAAGATCATCTCTGCCATCTCCATATAAATCAGCTGAGGTAGCTGACATCTCAAGACCTTCGATTTGTTTTAAACTTTGAAACTCTCCCATTTTAGATAGTTTAGATTTATCTTTAAGGAAATTTTTAATATTTATTGTCATAATTACTGTTTAATTTAAATTATAAATACATATATAGAAGTATAATGAATTTATTTACAAGAACTTTTAGTAAAATATTTAAAAGCTCTAATCAACAAGAATTAGATAAAATACAAAATTTAATTTTAGCCATTAATAACAAAGAACGTGAAATTGAGACCTGGAGTGAAAGTGAAATTAAACAAAAAACTGCTTCTTTCAAAAAAAATGTTCAAAATGGTTCTCAAAAATTAGAGGAAATAATTCCAGAGGCTTTCGCCTTAGTTCGGGAAGCCGCAAAAAGGACATTGGGTGAAAGACACTACGATGTTCAACTAGCTGGAGGTTTAATTCTTCATAAAGGCAAAATTGCCGAAATGAAAACTGGCGAGGGTAAAACTTTAGTATCTACTTTGCCAGCTTACCTCAACTCACTTTTAGGAAAAGGTGTCCATATTGTTACTGTTAATGATTACCTAGCTAAAAGAGACTCCGAATGGATGGGTAAAGTTTTTAAATATTTAGATATATCTATTGGATGTATAACTAATGATTTAGAAGATGCTGAAAGAAAAAAAAATTATGCTTCTGATATAACTTACGGAACAAACAATGAGCTTGGTTTTGATTACTTAAGGGATAATATGAAATACGAAATAAGCGATATGGTCCAAAGAGATCACCACTTCTGCATTGTAGATGAAGTTGATAGCATCTTAATTGATGAGTCTAGAACTCCACTAATTATATCTGGCAGGCTAGAAGATAAAACAACACTTTACTCTACTTCAAATGATTTCGTAAAATATTTAAAAAACAATGATTATGAGTTAGATGAAAAAAATAAAAATGTAATATTAACGGACTCTGGTGTTGATAAAATAGAAAAATTAGGATCGCAAAAAAATGTTTTAAAAAATGAAAACTTTTATGATCCAGCTAATTTAGATCTTGTCCATCATACTAATCAAGCTTTAAAAGCAAATTTGATTTTTAAAAAAGATAAAGATTATATTGTAAAAGATGGCCAGGTTAAAATAATTGATGAGTTCACCGGAAGAGTGTTGACCGGAAGGAGATTTTCAGATGGTTTACATCAAGCTATCGAGGCAAAAGAGAACGTTAAAATTGAGGAAGAAAATCAAACTCTTGCATCTATAACTTATCAAAATTATTTTAGGCTTTATAAAAAATTATCAGGCATGACTGGTACTGCTATGACCGAGTCTGAGGAGTTCTATGATATCTATAAATTAAATGTTGTTTCAATACCTACAAACAAAAAAATGCTTAGAAAAGATATTAATGACAAAATTTTTAGAACTGAAAAAGAAAAATACAATGCCATTACAGAAAAAATAATTGATTGTAACAAAAAAGGTCAACCAGTTTTAGTCGGCACTACAAGTATTGAAAAATCTGAGCAAATATCAAATCTCTTAGACGAAAAAAAAGTTAAACATAATGTTTTAAACGCTAAACATCATGAGCAAGAGGCAAAAATTATTGCAGAGGCAGGAAAAATTTCAGCAGTCACTATTGCAACAAATATGGCTGGCAGAGGAACTGATATAAAATTAGGCGGAAATAAAGATTTTAACGATACAGGAAAAATTAATGATTTAGAGGAATTTAAAAGAAATGAAATTAAAGTAAAAGAACTAGGTGGTTTAGCTATCATCGGTACAGAGAGACACGAAAGTAGAAGAATCGATAATCAACTTCGTGGAAGATCAGGAAGACAAGGTGATCCAGGATCCACAGTGTTTTTTATAAGTTTACAGGACGAGTTAATGAGAATATTTGGAGGTGACTCAATTGACGGTATGCTAAAAAAACTTGGACTGAAGGAAAATGAGTCTATTGATCATCCTTGGATAAATAAAGCTATAGAAAGAGCTCAAAAAAAAGTTGAAAGTAGAAACTTTGATATAAGAAAAACCCTAATTAAATTTGATGATGTTATGAATGACCAACGACAAGTTATATTTGCTCAAAGATTGAACATTTTAAAGGAAAATAACGTGGGTGAAATTCTAAATAATTTCTTCGATGAAATAATTAAAAGTTTAAGCAAAGCATTGACCAATTATCAAAAATCTAATGATGAAAAATTTTTAATTGAAATCAAAAATATTACTGGAAATTCTCTAAATGACAAAAAATTGGTTGAGATTGCAAATTTGGGAGAGAAAAGTTTTTTAGAAAGTCTTAAAGATCTATTTGCAAAAAGAAAAAAAGATAGAGTTGATATTTTAGGTAGTTTGGAAAATGACAATTTAGAAAAGAAAATTTTACTACAAATTATTGATTTTTCTTGGAGATCGCACCTGCAATATCTTGAACAGTTAAGACAAGTGATTGGATTAAGACAATATGGACAAAAAGATCCACTCTCGGAATTTAAGAAGGAGGCTTTCTATCTTTTCGAAGGCTTGCTCTCAAAAATAAAGAGTGATGCAGTTAAACTTTTATTAAATTTAAATATTGTAGTGTCTAACAGTTCATCAAATACTAAAAAAAACGAAAACTTAAAGAATAATAAAGATGAAGTTCAAAATTTTAAAAAAGTTGGAAGAAACGAAAAATGTCCTTGTGGTTCAGGGAAAAAGTTTAAACATTGTCATGGAAATATTTAACCTAAATTTTCTTAAAAGCTTTTAGAGCTTTTTCTCTCGCCTTTTCGTGGATAACTACTGGGAATGGATATTCTTTTCCTATTTTCAAAATTTTTTCATCCTTAAATTCCCAGGGTTTGTGAATAAATTTTTTTGGGACCTTTTTTAACTCTGGAACCCAATGTTTTACATATTCACCATCTTTATCAAATTTTTCTCCCTGAAGAATAGGATTGAATATTCTGAAGTAAGGAGCTGCATCAGCTCCACATCCTGCAACCCATTGCCATCCTGATATATTATTAGCTTCATTATAATCAAGAAGACAATTTTTAAAATATTTTTCACCTTCCTTCCAGTTAATTAATAAATGTTTTACTAAGAAAGATCCTACAATCATTCTGACTCTGTTATGCATCCAGCCTGTAGTATAAAGTTCTCTCATACCTGCATCTACTATTGGGTACCCTGTTAAACCTTTTTTCCATGCAGATAAAAAATTTAAATTTTTTTCCCAAGGAAATTTATCAAATTTTTTGGAATAATTATTTTTTAACATATGAGGAAAATTATTTATTAATGCATGGTTAAATTCTCTCCAACCAATTTCAGCTAAATATTTGCTAACACTTTTTTTTTTAATTTTGATACATTCTTCCCAAATTGTTTCAACATGAATTTGACCATGTTTAATATATGGTGATAATTTTGATGTTCCTAAAATGTTAGGAAAATTTCGTGCATCAGAATAATTTTCAATTCTATCTTTAATAAAACTCTTTAGTATTTTTAGAGCCCTGTCCTCACTTGGTAGCCAAAATTCTGAAAATTTTTTTATCCAATCTTTTTTTGGTAAAATATTTTCTGCTTTAATTAAATTCTTAAAAAAGGAAAATTTTTTTTCACATTTTGAAATAGGTTTATCATTTGGTGGAATTTTTTCTAAAAATATTTTTTCAGCATTTCTCCAATAAGGGGTAAAAACTTTAAAGGGAGTTCCATCGTTTTTTTTTACCTCATCAATTTCATTAAGTATATTACCTTTAAAAATTTTAAAATTTATATTACGATTAGAAAAATTAGTGGACAAATAATTATCAAATTTTAAATAATCTGGTTCATACGTTTTATTCCAGTATATTGAAAAATCTTTTCTATTAAAAAGTTCATCAAAAAAAGATTTATAGCTGTTTATCTTAATGATTTCGAGATTGATGTTATAAAAATCAAGTTTTTTCTTAAATTCTTCTAATGATTTTGCTATCCACCACTGTTGTGCTTCTTGACTTTCAAATTTTTTATTTTTGTATAAATAAAATGCTAGAACTTTATAATGGTTTTTCGAAGCATAAGCTAATGCTTGATTTTTTTTTAATCTGAAATCGTCTTTTAACCAAAAAAGCCCAACACTTTTATTCATATTTGATTATTAGCAAATAAATTTTTAAATATCGATGTGCATAAATCGCTTGATGGTGGCCTTGGTAAGAATCGCACTTACGACACATACCTTTTCAGGGTACTGCTCTACTACTGAGCTACAAGGCCTAAAATCTAAAAGTTATTCTACCTTTAGTTAAATCATATGGTGTCATTTCAACCATTACGTTGTCTCCTGCTAAAACTCTTATTCTATTTTTTCTAAGCTTTCCAGCAGTGTGAGCTAAAATTTCATGATTATTCTCTAATTTTACTCTAAACATTGCATTAGGTAATAATTCGGTAACCTTTCCTTTAAATTCTAAAGTCTCTTGTTTTGCCAATTAAGTGCCTTTTCTGTTTAATCTAATTTTAACCGATTCAGCATGACCATATAAATTTTCATGTTTAGCCAAGTTTATAACTGATGGTCCTAATCTTTCAATACCTGATTTAGTAATTTTTATAAGTGAATGACGCTTTAAGAAATCACTTACTGATAAACCAGACGAAAACTTTGCTGCTCCAGATGTGGGTAGAACATGGTTAGGCCCCGCAATATAATCTCCGATTGCTTCGGGTGAATATTTTCCTATAAATATTGATCCAGCGTTTCTTATTTTTTTTATTATATCTCTGTAATTATTTAAGCATATCTCTAAGTGTTCAGGTGCAATTAGATTTATTGTATCTAACAATCTTTTTTTAGAATTTACATAAATTGCAAGTCCATAATTTTTAATGCTCTTTGAAGCTATATTTTTTTTTGGTAGCTTAATCAATTGAGACTCTAAATTTAAATTTACAGACTTAATTAAATCTTTGTTATTGGTTATCAGAATTGACTGTGCAAAAACGTCGTGCTCTGCTTGTGCAAGAAGATCAGCCGCAATCCAATTTGGATTTGAAAATTTATCTGCTACTATACTTACTTCAGAAGGACCAGCTACTAAATCTATTCCGACTTCGCCAAAAACCTCTTTTTTTGCAGCTGCTACAAAAGCATTACCTGGGCCAACAATCTTATCAACTTTTTTAAATGTTCTTGTTCCATATGTTAGCGCTGCTATTGAATGAGCGCCACCAGTTTTATAGATCTCTTTTACTCCACATTTTTTAGCAGCATAAATTACTGCCGGATTAATTGAAGTGCTAAAAGCAGGTGTAGTTAAGTAAATATTTTTCACACCAGCAACAATCGCAGGGATGCAATTCATTAAAACCGTGCTTGGGTAATTAGCTGTTCCCCCGGGAACATATACTCCAACGTTATCAATAGCTGAATATTTATAAGAAAGTTGATTTTTATATTTATCTTTATAATTAAAAGATGAGTGTTTTTGCTTAGAATGAAATTTTTTAATTCTTACGTATGCAATATCAATTGATTTCTTTAATGCTTTATCAATTTTTTTTGAAATCTTATTTATTTCTGATTTCGTGAACTTAATCTTTTTTGGAACATATTTTAATTTAGAAAACTTTTTTTCATACTTAATTACTGCTTCATCTCCTGTATTTTTAACATCTTGTATAATATATTTTATTTTTCTCGATTGAACGCTCTGTTTAAGTTTTCTTTTTTCCAAGAATTCTAATAAATCTCTAAGAGAACTTTTTTTATTTCCATTAAAATATCTTAACATTATATTAACTTGTGCTTTGGCATATTTTTTGTATCCCAAGGCTCCCCTTGATCATCCAAAGTTACTTCTATAACCTCAGATATTATTCTTACTATAGAATCTCCTGCAAAAACTATCTTCATCTCATAGTTATTATCAGGCATTTTGTTAGTTTCAATAGTTAGAAAATCTAAAAATTTATCCTTATTTACTTGATTAATATTTTTTGAGTACACTTTTATTACATTTTCAAATTTAAGCACTGTTCTAATTCTTTTATTTTTTCTAAAAACACCTTTTTCTACATCTTCCCACATAAATCTATTAAGTTGCATAAGGAAAATTTTATTTTTTTCTAAATTTGCGATATCTCCAGGTACTGCAATAGAATCTTGTAAGTGAGCAGAAACAACCCTAAGATCTTCTTCTGTTCTGGCAATTAATTTTAGATTTTTCATACTCATATTCTCTTTATTTTTGCTTTACACTTTTTTAATTTACTCTCTAAAAACTCATATCCTCTATCTAAATGATAAATTCTATTTATAATTGTTCTATTATCCGCAATTAAACCCGCTAATACTAAACTAACAGAAGCTCTTAGGTCTGTGGCCATAACCTCTGCGCCTGTCAGCTTTGTTGGTCCTAAGATTGAAGCTGTTTGATTCTTTATTTCAATCTTAGCTCCCATTCTTCTAAGTTCAGGAACATGCATGAATCTATTTTCAAAAATATTTTCTTTAATTTTTGATACTCCTTTGGATTGAGTCATTAATACCATAAATTGGGCCTGTAAGTCTGTTGGAAATCCTGGATAAGGCTTTGTAGAAATACTGATCTTTTTTAGATTTTTACTTTTCATAATTAACACTGAATTTTTAGAAATAACAATTCTTGCTCCCATTTTCTTTAAAATAGCTAATTCATTTTTAAAAATATTTGTATCAATCTTATTAATTGTTATTTTTTCTCCTGCAAGAACGGCTGCAACTAAGTATGTGCCTCCCTCTATTCTATCTGAGATAACTTTGTGATTTATAAAATTTTTTGATTTAGTGTTTCCCCTTACGATAATTTTTCTTCCAAAATTTTCTATTTTGCAACCCATTTTTCTCAAAAACATAATTAAATCTAAAATTTCTGGCTCGGTTGCGCAATTAGATAATATTGTTTTTCCCTTAGCTCCGAAAGCTGCAAGTAAAGCATTTTCTGTAGCTCCTACTGAAATAGAAGGAAATTTTATTTGAGCTCCACGTAATCCTTTTCTTGCTTCTGCAATTATATATCCATCTTTAATCTTAATTTTAGCTCCAAGTTTTTTTAAAGCGAATAAATGTAAATCTACTGGTCTTGTCCCTATTGCGCATCCCCCTGGTAAAGATACTTTTGCTTTTCTATATTTAGCAAGGAGAGGTCCTAAAACTAAAACACCAGCACGCATAGTTTTTACTAACTTGTAAGGAGCTAAAGTATTAATTTTTTTTTCATTATTTTCCAATTCAATTAATCTTTTGAAATTTTTTATTTTTACTTTAAGCCCTATATACCTAAGCAGTTCGGCCATTGTAAAAATATCTTTAACAAGCGGTATGTTGTTGAGTTTTACTTTATTTGCTAAGATGGAAGCTGCTAAAATCGGCAGAGTAGCATTTTTAGATCCAGATAGTGAAATTGTTCCCTTGAGTTTTCTCTTTCCACTAATCAAAAGTTTCTGCATTAAAAAAATCTATACCTTTGGGAGAGTAACACCTTTTTGTTTCATGTACTTACCTTTTCGCTTAGCATAAGTAATGCTTGGCTTTTCATTTCCTCTCAAAAATATAAATTGAGCTACACCCTCATTCGCATATATTTTTGCTGGTAGAGGGGTAGTATTTGAAAATTCGAGGGTCACGTGGCCTTCCCAACCAGGCTCTAATGGAGTTACATTTACAATTATACCACATCTTGCATAGGTAGATTTGCCTAAACAAATTACTAATACGTCGTCAGGAATTTTAAAATATTCAATTGTTCTTGCTAAAGCAAAAGAGTTAGGTGGAATGATACATTCTTTTCCGATTTTAGTAACAAAACTTTCCTTTTTAAAAACTTTAGGATCAACTACCCCTGAATTTACATTCGTAAAAATTTTGAACTCATTTGATACTCTTGCATCATAACCATAAGATGAAAGCCCGAAAGAAATTTTCCCTTTTCTTATTTGTTTATCAATAAAAGGCTTAATCATGCCTTTTGTCTTAGCAAACTTTTTTATCCACTTATCTGATAGAACTGACATTTTTACTTTTTGTAATTATCTTATATTTTTTTCTTTTTTTTAAATTTTTTTTTAAGGCAGACTCGCGTTTTTTGAATAATAAATCTTTTTTATCAAAAGATTTCATCTTTTTCTTAATTTTTATCTGGATTTGTTAAATCTTCAAGAGTAATTGGTTTGTTGATATCATGCATTACTTCTTTGTCATTATCCTTAGGACTTACGCTTGATCTTTTTGCTCTTCTTTGTTCAATTCGCGCTTTTCTTTTGGCCTCTTTTTTCATCGCTTTGTCGCCACGTGTAGATTTATAGTCGTAGTGAATTCCCATAATAAGAGCTCCTTCATTTAATTGAACTTACTTCCAGAGTTCCTTTTTTGCAAGTATCTTGATTGTAGCATTTGAATAATTATAAACAAAATAGACAAAAATACGGCAACTGCAACATCTTGAAAAGGCGTAGCTTGTGGAAATCCATAATTCCATAAAATTACTAATGCTAACCAGATTACCCAATTAATTTTTTTTAACATCTATTTTACAACCTTTTTCATCACAATTTTTTCCCTCTTTTACATTATTAAAAAAATCTATAGCTCTAACAGCTGACATCATATTATTTTTGTATATATTTAGGTAGCCATTTAAACTATCAGATAATTTTTGAGCTTCTTTCATCATGCCTTGTCTAACAAAATTTATTAGCATTATAGCGTTTCCATTAGGTATTGTATTGTCGCCAATATCAACTGGTTTAAAAAAAATATCATTATTATCTATTGGATTTTTTTGAAAAATATTTTTGTCTTTTAAATAAAATTTACTTAATGCCTCTTGAGTTAATTTTCTTGCAATTTCTTTATATTTGAAATTCATAGTTATTTCTGAAAGGTCATTAATTGCTTGAATTAAAAAAGCATAATCTTCTATAAAAACAGTATTTTTTGAGTAACTATGATAAATGTTATTTTCGATGTATTTTTTGTTAATTTTTGAAAAGAAATCTTCGGCTAATTTTAAGTATCCTTGATTAGGTAAAATTTCATTCGCAGCTATCAGCGCGCTTATCCATAAACAGTTTAAATCTAGTTGAGTTTTATCATCAAAGAATGGCTTATTTTTCTTTGATCTGATCTTTAAAAGTTTTTTAAGTATTTCATCATTTGGTTTCTCTTTTTCAATCAATATAATTTTATTTTCCCAGTTTCCTTCAGGTTTAATGTCAAAATATTTTTCAATATTTTCTATTTCTTTTATTTCCTCATATTTGAAAACATAATATTTTCCCTCTTCACCGTCACTATCAGCATCAAATGCTGAACCTAAAAAACCCTCTTTATTCAAAAAGTTTTTTTTTAAAAAATCTATAGTTTGTTGTAATTTATCCGAATAATATTTGTCAGAGTTTAGTTTACAATATTTTGATAATAATAAAATAAACTGAGTATTATCATAAAGCATCTTCTCAAAATGAGGTATTATCCAGTTTTCATCGACCGTATATCGGGCTATACCTCCTTCGACATGATCGTAAATGCCTTTAGTGCAAAGCTGATTGATAATTAACTCAACAGGTTCTAAATATTTTTTATTTCCAAATTTATTATAAAAATAAATTAAGGTTTCATATAAATTAAATAAAGGAAACTTTGGAGAACCTTTATAGCCTCCTTTTAAAGGGTCTAATTGATTAATAGTTGTATCTAAAATTGGTTCTAAGTCTTGATTTAAAACAGAATTTTTTACGAGATCTAAATTTTTTATAATTAAATTTCTCTGTTTAATTATATTTTCTCTTTGTTCCTTGTAAGCGTCAGATACTTTCTGAAGGACTTCTTTAAATGAAGGAAGTCCATGTTTCGCTTCTTTAGGAAAATAAGTTCCTCCCATGAAGGGTATACCATTTTCATCTAAAAACATTGTTAAGGGCCATCCACCACTTGTCCGATTGAATAATTGAAATGAGCTTTGAAAAATGAAATCTAAATCAGGTCTTTCCTCTCTATCAACCTTTATATTAATAAACAATTCATTCATCTTGCTTGCTGTTTCTTTATCTTCAAAACTTTCATGAGCCATCACGTGACACCAATGGCAACTTGCATACCCAATGCTTAATAAAATAGGTTTTTTTGTTTTCTTAGCAAAGTCTAAAGTTTCTTTGCACCATGTTTGCCAGTTAACAGGATTATCCTTGTGTTGCTTAAGATAGGGACTCAAATCATTAGATAAAACATTTTTATTAATTTGCTTCATCAAAAAATTTCTTTTTTAAAATTATGGAAAAAATCATTAGCCCAATGAAAGCCAAAATAGGCAAATAAATTCCTGGAGTTGAAATCAAATTTAATAGACTGAAGCTTTCTGCATTAAGTACATAAGAATTTAATCCAGCCCCTATTGTATTGGTTATGAAGAAACTAGGAATGAAACCAAAAAAACTAGCAAAAAAATAGTTAGTTTTTTTCATGCCGAATAAAACTGGAATTAAGTTCTGCAATCCGAATGGAACACCTAGTCCACCGACAAATCTATAAATAAAAAAATAATAAAATTCATTTTTTTGAAATAAAACAATATATTTCTTGAATTTTGCCTCAAGAATAGATTTTAATAAATCTCTAAAAAAAAAATTACCTATTGAATATAAAATTAAAGCTCCAAGGGAAAATGAAATTACTGATATAAATGTACCAAGCCATTTACCAAATAATATTCCTGATATGATTAGGATCGGTGAACCAAAACCAAGCAGCACAACCCAAAATATTCCAAAAATAAAAAAGAAAAATAAGTTTATAATTACATTAGAGCTTATATAGATATTTAATTCTGATTGAAGATCTTTATAATACGAAAAATCATCTAATTTATTAATTTGAATACTATTAAAAATAAAAAACAAAAATGCGAAAAGTATTAGCAAGTAACAAATACCCAAAAAAAATTTTAAATTTTTACTCATTATTTACCTGTACAATAGACGGCATTTAAAATATATACCTTAAAATATTTATGAAAAGAACTTATCAACCAAGCAATTTAGTAAGAAAAAGAAGACACGGTTTTAGGGCAAGAATGGCTACTAAAACAGGAAGACAACTTATCGCTCGCAGAAGAGCTAAGGGAAGAAAGACTCTTTCAACCTAAATTAATGGTTAAGCTTGAAAGTTTAAAAAAAAGCGGCCAATTTAAAAAAGTTCTTAAGGGAAAAAAACTCAATACAAATTATTATTCTATTTTTGCTACAAAAAATTTTTTCGAACCAAAGTATAAATCCAATTTGTTAATAAGTTTTGTAATGAAAAAAAAAATTGGAAATGCTGTAAAAAGAAACAAAATAAGAAGAAAATTAAAAGCAATTGTTCAAAAATTATTAAAAAAAAGAGGTGCAATTAATAAGGATTACACTTATATAGTTTTCGGAAAGTCTAATGCTTATATTCAAAAACATGATGAGCTTTTGCTATCAATGAAACAAAGCTTTAGTAAATTAATAGGATAGAATGACAAAAATATTAATTTTAATTATTAAGATTTATCAGTATTTTATTTCTCCATTCTTAGGCAATAGATGTAGATTTTTACCAACTTGCTCAGAATATTTTATTGAAGCACTTGCTTCACAAGGTTTCATCAAAGGATTTAAGCTTGGGTCTAAAAGAATTTTAAAATGTCATCCTTTTAAAAAACTGGGTGGTAGTCATGGTTTAGACTTTGTTCCAATTTCAAAAGAAAAAGAGGAAAGCAAAAATGGATAGAAATATTTTTGTAGCGATTGCCCTTTCAATGTCTGTATTACTTTTTTGGGGAGCTTTTTTTGAAACTCCCAAAAAATCTTCTGAGCAACAAATAAATCAGAAAGTTGAACAAAAGAGCGATCAAAACTCTATTGCGCCAACGATTGTTCAGCCGCAAATTGTAAAAAAACTTACCAGAGAAGAATCTATTAATAAAAGTAAAAGAATTAAAATTGAAAATGAGAGTGTAATAGGCTCAATTAATTTAAAAGGTGCTTTAATAGATGATATATCTTTTAAAAGGCATAAACAAAAAGTCGAAGGTGAAAAAAATATTATTTTTTTAAACCCTTCCGACACTGAAAATGGCTTTTACATCGAAACAGGTTGGACAAGTATAGGAAATAAAATAAAGGTGCCAACCAAAGATTCGGAGTGGACAATTAAAGGCAATAATACTTTAAGCGATAATTCTCCAATTATTTTACAATGGAATAATAAAAATGGTGTAATTTTTGAAAAAAAAATTGAATTAGACAACAAATATTTATTCAAAATATCACAACAAGTAAGGAATAATTCTAGCTCCTCAATTGATTTGTATCCATATGCTCAAATGACAAGAAATAAAATTCCAGAAGATATTCAAAACTTTTATATTCAGCATGAAGGTTTTATAGGAGTATTTGATGATGAGTTAAAAGAGGATGATTATGATGATGTAAAAGAAAAAAAAATTGTTAGAGAATCTAATGAAGGTTGGCTTGGAATTACAGATAAATATTGGATGACTGCTTTTGTTCCAGAGACAGGTAAAAACTTTAAATCTACTTTTTTGTATGAGAATGGATATAAAGCTAATTATATAATCAACAAGCCCACAACTATCAATAAATCTTCTACTGGTATAAATGAACTAAGATTGTTTGTTGCTGCCAAAGAGGTTGACACAATTGATGGATATGCTGCTAACCAAAATATTAATAAGTTTGATTTAGTAATTGATTGGGGATGGTTCTATTTTTTCACTAAACCTTTATTTTTTGTAATAGATTATTTATTTAAAATATCAGGCAACTTTGGAACAGCTATTGTTTTACTGACTATAGCAATAAGACTTATTTTTTTCCCATTAGCCAACTTTTCTTTTAGATCAATGGCTAAAATGAAAGCAGTCCAGCCAGAAATGATGAGGCTAAAAGAGCTACATAAAGATGACAAAGTAAAACTACAACAAGAAATGATGGCTCTATATAGAAAAGAAAAAATCAACCCTGCATCTGGATGTTTGCCAGTTCTAATTCAAATACCATTCTTCTTTGCAATATATAAGATGCTTTTTATTTCTCTAGAGATGAGGCACCAGCCTTTTTTTGGATGGATAAAAGATTTATCAGCGCAAGATCCAACAACGCTATTTAATTTATTTGGGTTAATTCCATGGGATCCTCCTGGATTTATGATAATTGGAATTTGGCCAATTTTAATGGGAGTGTCTATGTGGGTCCAGCAAAAGTTAAATCCTGCCCCTGCAGATCCAATTCAAGCTAAAATCTTTGCTTTCTTTCCTCTATTCTTAACAATTATACTTGCATCTTTTCCTTCTGGACTAGTCGTTTATTGGACGATTAACAATATTCTAACGATTGCTCAACAGTATGTAATTGTAAAAAAAACTACTGTAAAAACAAACTAAATGTCGAAGAATATTTCTCTAGAGGAGATAAAAAAATTTTGGCCTGACAAAGCTCCTGATATTAATACAGTACAAAAATATATAAAAAAATACAAAAAAGAAAAAATTGTAATCAAGTATGGGGGAAATGTTCTTATAGATAGAAATGTCTTCAATAATTTTATATCCGATATAAATGTTATTAATAAATTGGGTTTATCTATTATTGTAGTACACGGTGGTGGTCCAAGGATCAAAAGAGAGCTGGATAGGAAAAAGATTGTATCTAAATTTATTAATGGCCTAAGAGTTACTGATAAAAATATAATTGATACTGTTGAAGAGGTTTTGATTGATTTTAACAAAGATATTGCAATTTCTCTAAAGAAATTAGGCTCAGAAGCAGCTTCTTTTCATACTAAGACTGACAACGTGATAGAAGTTGAACCAGAGAGAAAAGAGCTTGGATTTGTTGGAAGGCCAAATAAAATAAATGATAATTTAATTCAAAATGCTTTAAATCAAAATAAAATTCCAATTATAGCTCCTTTAGGTCTGGGTAAACAAAATCAAACATATAATATTAATGGTGATACCGCAGCAAGTGCAATTGCAAAAAAAACTGAAATCAAGAAGGCTGATACTAATGACAAATGTAGAAGGTGTGTATGATGATCAGAAAAAATTAATATCAGAAATCAAACCTTTCGATCTTGAAAATTTAATTAAATGGAAGGTTGTTCAAGGTGGTATGATACCGAAAATAGAAAATTGTGTTGATGCCGTGCAAAATGGAGTAAGAGGTGTTGTAATTCTTGATGGAAGAAAACCGCACTCAGTTTTACATGAAATTTTTTCTGATAAGGGATCTGGAACATTAATAAGAGAATGAAAGACTTAACAAATATAAAATTTTGGTTATTTGACTTAGATAACACTCTTTACGATGGAGCTACTAAAGTTTTTGATCAAGTAGATAAAAAAATGTCAAAATTTATCTCTGAAAAATTAAACGTTGATCTTGAAGAAGCTAGGAAAATTCAAAAAAACTATTTTCAAGAATATAATACAACCTTAAACGGTATGATAAAAAACCATAAAATTGATGCTGATGAATTTTTAGAGTTTGTTCATGACGTAGATCTTAGTTTTTTAGATAAAGATAAAGATTTAGAAGATGAAATTAAAAAATTAGATGGAAAAAAAATAATTTTTACTAATGGCTCTAGAGCTCATGCTCTTAATGTAACGAAAAGAATTGGAATAGATAAGCTTTTTGATGGAATATTTGATATTAGAGATTGTGAATTTATTCCAAAGCCTTCGAAACAACCTTACAAAAAATTGGTAGAAAATTACAAAATTGAGCCACAATATTGTATATTCTTTGAAGATATTGCAAGAAATTTAAAGCCAGCTTACGAATTAGGTATGAAAACTGTTTGGATTAAAAATGATGAACCATGGGCAGCAAAATATTCAGATGAGGATTTCATTAATTATAAGACTGATAACTTGGCAAAATTTTTAAAGGAGATTAATGAGTTACCATAAGTTAGAAAAAATAATAAACGAAAGTTTTGAAAAAAAGGAAAATGTAGGTCCAAAATCTAATAAAAAATTAATAAAGGCTATTAATGAAACTATCAATTTAGTTGATAGCGGAAAAATTAGAGTAGCTAATAAAATAAACAAAAGTTGGGTTGTAAATCAGTGGATTAAAAAAGCTATTTTGTTGAGCTTTAGAATAAATAAAATGGAAATGATGAAAGGTCCTTACACTACCTGGTATGATAAAGTTCCTGGAAAAACAGTTAAATGGAAAGAGAAAGATTGGAAAAAAGCAGGATATCGTCATGTTCCTAATGGGGTCGTTAGAAAAGGAGCATATATTGCTAAAAATGTAGTTTTAATGCCTAGCTTTGTAAATCTCGGAGCCTACGTTGATGAAGGTACAATGATTGATACTTGGGCATCAGTTGGCTCATGTGCTCAAGTTGGAAAAAATTGTCATATTTCTGGTGGTGCAGGTATTGGGGGTGTGCTAGAACCACTTCAAGCTGGTCCAGTAATAATTGAAGATAATTGTTTTATTGGTGCTCGATCTGAAATTGCTGAAGGAGTTTTGGTAGAAGAAGGTGCTGTATTATCAATGGGAGTTTATATTGGCGCATCTACTAAGATAGTAGATAGAAGTTCTGGAGAAATACATTACGGAAAAGTTCCTGCATATTCAGTTGTGGTTCCTGGTAGCTTACCTAACAAATCAAATCCTAATGGACCTTCGTTGTATTGTGCAGTAATAGTTAAAAAAGTTGATGAAAAAACTAGAAGCAAGACCTCTATAAACGACTTATTAAGAGAATAATGACTATAATTAACGAATTACAATTATCTAAAGAATTAATAAGATTTCCAAGCATTACACCAGAAGACGCTGGGGCAATTAAATTCCTTAGTAAAAAATTAAAAAAATTAGGCTTTAATTGTAAAATACTAGAATTCAGAGACAAAAAAAGTAAACCAATAAAAAATCTATATGCTAGAATAGGTAAAAAAAGTCCAAACCTTTGCTACGCGGGACATACTGACGTGGTGCCACCTGGCAATATAAAAGACTGGACTATAAATCCCTTTAAACCTTCAATCAAAAAAAATTATTTAATCGGAAGAGGTGCTAACGATATGAAAAGCTCGATAGCATGCTTTGTAGCAGCTGTGAGTCAATATTTGCGAAAAGAAAAAAAATTTAATGGATCAATTAGTTTTTTAATTACGGGTGATGAAGAAGGTTATGCAATAAATGGAACAAAAAAAGTTGTAGAATACTTAAGAAAAAAAAGAGAGAAAATTGATTTTTGTATTGTAGGAGAACCAACCAATCCAAATAGACTTGGGGAAATGATAAAAATTGGAAGAAGAGGAAGTCTATCAGGAAAAATTGAAATCACAGGTACACAGGGACATATAGCATATCCTCATTTATCAAATAATCCCATAAATACCTTGATTGCTATATGCAAAAAACTTAAAGAAAATAAACTAGATAAAGGTAATAAAAATTTTCAACCATCTAATTTAGAATTTACTTCAATAAATGTAGATAATAAGGCTCATAATGTAATTCCTGCTAGAGCAAAAGCTCAATTCAACATTAGATATAACAATTTACATACATCTAGTTCTTTAAAGAAAAAAGTAAACTTGATTGTAAGAAAAATCAGTAAAAAAAATAAATGTAATTATAAAATTGATTATATGGTAAACGGAGAGGCTTTTTTAACAAAGCCAGAAAAGACAATATTTATGGCAAAAAAAATTATTAAGAAAATAACAAAAATAAATCCAAAGTTATCTACAACTGGAGGTACATCAGATGCAAGATTTATCAAAAAAATCTCTCCATGTCTTGAATTTGGATTGGTTAATAAAACTATGCATAGAGTGGACGAATGTGTTTCTTTAACAGATTTAAGGAAACTTACAAAAATATATCAAAATATATTAATAGAATATTTTAGGTGAGATTGTACAGAATTAAAAAATCCAAAATAGATAAGAGAGGATTATATGCAAACCTTGACATTAAAAAAGGCACGAAAATAATAGAATACAAGGGAAAAGTTATTTCAGTTAAAAAAAGTGATAATGACCCTAAATTTGAAAATGAAAATGCGATTTACCTTTTTAATATAAATAAAAGATACGATCTTGATGGAGATTATAAATTTAATACAGCTAGATTAATAAATCACTCTTGCGATCCTAATTGTGAAGTTTTTGGTAGAGGTTTTAAGATATGGGTATTTGCTATGAAAAATATAAAAAAGGGGGAAGAACTTTCTTATGATTATGGTTTTGGATTTGATGAAGATTATGCAAAATACCCATGCAAATGTGGATCAAAAAAATGTGTAGGATATATTATACGTGAAGGTTCAAGATGGCGAATAAAAAAGAAAAAAAAATTAAAGTAGATATAATATTACCCAATTATAATAGTTCAGAATTTATTAATGAAACTATAAGAAGTGTAATCAACCAAACATATAAAAATTGGAACTTGATAATAGTTGACGACTGCTCTGATAAAAAAACTATAAAAATTTTGAAAAAATTTTCTAAAAATAAAAAAATTAAAGTTTATTGGCTTAAAAGAAATAAAGGAGCAGGATACTGTAGAAATTTGGGAATTAAAAAGTCTAAGTCACCTTATTTGGCATTTATTGACTCTGATGACATATGGAAAAAAGATAAATTAGAAACTCAGATAAGATTTATGGAGGGTAATAACTATTTTTTTACATATACAAATTATGAGACTTTTGGGAAAAAATTTAAATATATTGCACCGCCTAAAGAATATAATTTTAAAGATTTTATTCATAACACAAGTATATGTACTAGTTCAATGATGCTAAAAAGAAATATAATTAATGGCGCAGAATTTACTAATTCTAAAATTTGTGAAGATTATTTTTTTAAGTGTAAAATTCTTAAAAATTACAATGCTTATTGTTTAGACGATTTTTTGGTAAAATATAGAATAAGGAACAATTCTTTGCAAAGTAATAATTTGCTAAACATTTATTGGATTTGGAAGATTAATAAAGATTTCAACAAATTAAATTTTTTACAAAATTTTTTCTCTTTAATATGTATTTCGCTTAACTCATTAAAGAGATATGGATTAAAAAATATCAATTAATACCTAACATTTTTTAGATATAAACCACATGCAGGTGCTGGCGGTGCACACTTTGATCTTTTCTTAGATTTAAAAACATTATCAAAATACTTTAAGTCCCATTTACCACATGACAAATATACTAAACAACCGACCATTGATCTTACTTGATTTTGTAAAAAAGATTTTGATTTAAAAACTATTGAGATTTCTTTTCCTTTTTTGATTATTTGCACTGTATTCATTTTTTTAACAGGTGATTTTGCTGAACACGAAGAGGCTCTAAAAGTAGAGAAATCATGATTGCCTATTAGCGATTTTGCTCCTTTTTTTAAAATTGCTAAATCCATTTTACGTTTAATATGCCATGCTTTATTTTTATTTAATGATAAACCTCCCTCTCTGTTAATAATTCTGTATTCATAAATTCTTTCTTTTGCATCATATCTCGAGTTAAAAGAAATTTTTTTTTTTTTTAAATCAATGATTGAAATCAAGTCTCTATTTAAAAAAAAATTTAGAGCATTTAAAAATTTTTTTTTATTATATATTTTTTTATCAAGTTTAAAATTAGCATATTGTCCAATAGCATGAACACCTTTATCAGTTCTACCAGATCCTATTATCTTAATATTTTCTTTTAATATTTTAGAAAGTACTTTTTCTATAGTCTCCTGAATCGACTTACCATTCTTTTGATATTGCCATCCTACAAATTTGGTACCATCGTATTCAATTTTAATTAAGTAATTAAAGATGTCACTGTACATTAAAACCTACATTTAAAGTATTTCCTTTTAAATATTCTGAAATTATCATTTTTCTTTTGCCTGCTTTTTGAAGCTCTAAAATTTGAATGGCATTTTCTGAACATGCTATAACAAATTTACTGTCAATTATTTCACCAGGATTACCAGATCCTTTAACCTCGACAGCCTTAATAACTTTAATCCTTGAGCCTTTTAGCGAAAACCAGGCACCAGGAGTTGGACTTAATGCATTGATCTTCGCGATTATAAATTTAGCTTTCTGGCTCCAAATAATTTTTGTCTCTTTTTTTGTAATTTTTTTTGCGTATGAAATCTTTGACTCATCCTGTTTATCGAATTTCACACTTCCTTTTTCAACGCGATCTAGTGATTGCAAAATTAATTTTGAACTTATCTCTGATAATTGCAAGGTTAAGTCTTCAAAATTAGTGTCTTTTGAAATTTTAACTTTTGATTTCATCATAACAGGACCGGCATCTAATTTTGGAATTATTTTCATTATTGATACACCTGTTTCTCTATCAAGATTCATAATAGACCTTTGTATTGGAGCAGCTCCTCTCCACTTAGGTAATAATGAGGCATGAATATTTAAGAATAAAGTATTCTCAATTTCTAATAATTTAGATGGTATTATTTTACCGTAAGCTACAACTAAAATAACATCAGGTTTTTTTTTTTTAAAAAAATTTATTTCTTCGTTTGTATCTAGATTTTCAGGGTGTCTAATATTAATGCTATTTTCAATTGCAAATTTATGCACAGGTGTTAAATCAATTTTTTGCCCTCGGTCCTTTTTTTTAGGAGGCTGGGTGTATATCCCAATAATATTATGTTCAGATTTTTTTATTGCATTTAAAATTGGAAGGCAAAATTTGGGTGTACCCATGAAAATTATATTTAATGCCATTTCAAAGAATAACTTTTTTTGTCTCTTTCTTATGTTTTAAGAGTTTTTTAATTATTATATCTTTTTTTAATTTTGATAAATAATCAATAAATAATTTACCATCTAAATGATCAACTTCATGTTGAATACAAGTAGATAAAATGCCATTAGCTTTTAAAAATTTCTTTTTTCCATTGTAGTCTATATAATCAATGTGGCATTCTGCTGGTCTTTCTATTTCTGCAAAATGACCAGGAATAGACAAACATCCTTCTTCGTAAATAGACATTTTCTTAGATTTAAAGATAATTTTTGGATTTATTAAAAATAAAGGATTTTTTTTTTCTTCTTTTGAAATATCTATTACTATTATTCTCTTCAATAATCCAACTTGAACTGCAGCTAATCCAATTCCTGGTGCTGCATACATAGTCTCAAGCATGTCATCTAGTAATTTTCTAATCTGATCATTGACATTTTCGATATCATCACTCTTTTTTCTAAGTATTGGATCTGGTTCGATTATTATCTCTCTTTTAGGCATAATTAGAATATTATATTCTAATTATACTCTTTGGGGTAGTGCAGAAATTAAAACTTTATTTCGAATTTTTATCAAGTTCATTTCATTAAGAAGTCTTGTAATAAAGTAGATACTCTCAGGATCCAATTCATGAGGCTCATCTTCACCAATAATCTCAACAATTTTCAAAACTAAAAAAGCATTTTGTTTATTTTTAATTAGACTTAATAAGTTTTGTGGTACATCATATTTAGCAGATAAATCCTGTAGATCTAAGTTTTCGGGAATTTTGAAACCATCTTTAATTAAAGAATTAATCAATGCCAAATCTTTTGCTGAGTAAAAATATTTTCTATTTTTACTTATTTTTCTAAAAATTTTATCTATATCTTTTTGGACCTTTTTCTGTTCTTCGTTTTCTAAGTAAAACTTGATGATTTTTGATTGATGCAAAATTTTATCATTGTATTTGACTTTACCAAGATTTTTATTTTCATTTTTTTTTATTTTATTTTCTGTAATTTCTTTATATTTTTCTGGAATATTATCTAGTCCTATATCTTTAAGATTATTAATAAAAATTTTCGTGTAAGCATTTTGTAAGTTATCTTTTTTAAATAATTCTTCCAATAAAAAAAGATATTCCACTTTAGCGTCTAAACTGTCTGAGAGTAAAAATTTTTGGTAAACAAGTGATCTTGCGTCAGTTTGGTCAAGAGTTTGATACACGTTGTTTGCATTTATCAAGGTGTTAAGGTTAAAAGGAATTTGTTTATATATATCAAATATAATATTTTCATCAACTTGCCCAAGATGGGCAGCAGTTTCTAATTCTTTAATTCTCTCTTTATCATTAATATCCTCTAGTTTAATTAAATTTGCAGCGTTAAGATATCTCCATATCTCTTTTTTTGTTTTTTTTGTAGGAGTATATGTAAAGTCTTTTATAGTTATGCTTGAAAGATAAAAATTTAATAGATTTTTATCATTTATTTTATTTGATGTTTGCTTTGAGATACCTAGTAGATAATTTATTTTATCATCAAAAAATTTATCAGATTGTTTTTGTTCCCTGAGTAGATCTAATAGAAGTTGGGCTTGTGAGTTTTTATTATCAAAAACTAAACAATAAATTTTGAATTTTTCCAAATAAGCATCTTTTATAGTGCTGTCAATAAAACGAATTTTTTCACAACCTTTTTTAATATCTGCACGTGAAATATTACTGTCAACTAAAAATTGCACGGCTCTACTTTTGCCGTTAAATTCATTGTTTTGTTTTAAAAAGCTTTCAATCAGTTCAGGCCGATTATTCTCAATTAGCCAATTCATTTTAAGATTAACGAATTCTTTATCTTTCATGCCTTCAGGAGGAAATGAAAAAGATAACAAAACATTTTCGAAAATTTCATTAGATGTCTCCGATAGTTTTATTTTTTTAATTCTTTTTAAACTTGCCCTAACATCCTCAGCCTTTGTTGCTGACCACATATTTAAATTAAAATTAAAATCCTCTGGATCGTATATTCCGAATACTTGGTTTTTATCTGAGGCATCTATTGTACTATTTTCGATTTCAATAGACTTTGTAGGTGAAATAGAAAGTTTTTTATCTAAATTATCAATTTTTTTTGTATCAGGTTTTTGGATTTGTTCATTCTTTAAGTTATTATTATTTTTTTTATTTTTCCAAATATCAATTTTTTCATCTCCAAAAACAGAGGTTATTAAAATCAAAAAAATTAATGAGCTTAAAATACTGCTAGAGTTTTTTAATATCATTTGTAATGTCAATTTCGTAATTTTTTTCTGGACTTGGAAATTTTATTTTTTCAATTAAAAAAATTGAGACAATGAAAATTACACATACGATTAAAAGCTTAATAAGTGTTTTAAGTAAGGAACTTCCTAGGCTTGGTTGTCTGTTGTATTTAAGTTGCATACTTTTTGATTTAATTTAAACTCAAAAAATAAGACATAATTATGAAAAATCAATTTCAAAATAAGAAAATTTAATGAGTAAAAACCTTGTTTTAACTGGAATGATGGGAGTTGGTAAGTCAACAATCGGAAAAAAGCTTGCAAAAAAGCTTTCATTTACATTTGTTGATATAGACAAAATTATAGAATTAAAAGAGGGATGTTCTATAAATCAAATCTTTAAAAAAAAGAATGAAACGTACTTTAGGAAATTGGAAAATGATATAAGCTTAAGAGAATTAAATAAACATAATTCGGTTATATCTTTAGGCGGAGGAGCCTTCCTCAATAATGCGATTAGGAAAGCGGTCAAAAACACGTGTATCAGTTTTTGGCTAGACGTAAGTTTGGTAGAATTAATCAAAAGGTTGAGAAGATCACGAAAAAGACCTTTATTATTCAGAAAAAACCTTGATGAGGAAATCTATAAAATTTACTTAAAAAGAAAGAAAACTTATAATGAAGCAGATTACAAAATTAAATGTAATTTTTTAAAACAAGAAATTGTTGTTAAAAAAATAATAAGACTTTATGAAAACTCAAGAAATTAAATTAAGAAGTAAAAATTATAATTACTCAATATTTATTGGTAACGATGTATTGAAAATTTTGCCAATAAAATTAAAACATAGCTTTCCTAAAGTTAAAAAAATTGGAGTCTTCATAGACAAAAATGTACCAAAAAAATTTAGGACGATCTTTAAAAATAAACTTAAAGGTTATGAAATTTCTTTTTTAAAATTTGATGCTAGTGAAAAAACTAAATCTGTTAAAACAGTTAGTTTTTATTTAGATAAGCTTTTAAAACTTAATTTTAATCGATCAGATTTAATTATTAGTGTTGGCGGTGGTATCACGGGAGATTTAGTAGGTTTTATTGCAAGTATATTTAAAAGAGGTATAGATTTTATTAACGTTCCCACAACTTTACTTGCACAAGTTGACTCGTCAATTGGTGGCAAAACAGGAGTTAATACTGTTTTTGGTAAAAATCTTGTTGGTTCATTTTATCAACCAAAATTAGTAATCAGCGATACGTCCTTTTTAAACTCACTGCCTAAAAAGGAAATGGTATGTGGTTATGCTGAAATATTGAAACACTCAATTATAAAAGATAAAAAATTTTTTTATTGGTTAAAAAAAAATTCAAAAAAAATTTTATCAAAAAAACAGGCAGAATTAATTTATGCAATTAAAAAAAGTTGTAAAATTAAAAAATATTTTGTCGATAAAGACGTGTCTGAAAAAGGTTTAAGAATGTTGCTTAACTTCGGACATACTTTTGCGCATGCAATAGAAGCAAAAAATAATTATTCAAAAAAAGTTAGTCATGGAGAGGCTGTGTTATCAGGAATTATTTTAGCAGTTAGGCTATCCCATATAAAAAAAATTTGTAGCTATAAAGTTTTGAGAATTATTGAAGAAATCTATAAAGAGAATAATTTAAAATACACTGTAAAAAAATACTCAAATCAAAAGAACATAAAAAATCTTATTCCATTTTTGAGCAATGATAAAAAGAATAATGATAAAAAAATAAATTTTATTTTACTTAAAGATATTGGTAGAACTACAATGCCAAATAAAAATAAAATTTCAACAAATGAAATTAAAATGTTAAGTCGTAAAATTAGTCAATACTAATTTCTAGGGCATGGATTTTAAATTTTAAATCTTGGTCTAATATTTTCATAACTAGTTTATGTGCTTTTACTCTTGACAAAGATTTTAAGTACAATGACTCAATTTTAATATGTAAATGTAACTTATCAGGGCTAAAGAATTTATGACCTCTATGTTTATAAGAATTATCAATTATTTTGATTTTTTCAATACTTATTTCTTTCTTTAATTTATTTTCAATTTTTTTAAAATAATTATCCATTATTTAAATTTTACTATATAGATTAAATTTATGAAAATAATTTGTGATTGGGATAACTGCAAAAAACCAGGCCTCTACAAGGCCCCAATTGAAAGGGATAATAGCAAAAAATATAGATTACTTTGTCTTGAACATATTAAAATCTTTAATAAAAATTGGAATTATTTTGAAAATATGACAGACCAAGAAATTGAGTATTTTATAAAATCTGACTTAACATGGCATAAAAGTACAAAAAACTTTGGCTCTTCTGAAAATTTTTTTAATATACTTTGGAATAATGCATTAGATGACAAACTTAATATATTTAAAACTTCAAACTACAAAGATTTTAAGAAAGCTAAAATTTCACAAACTGACAGGGATGCTCTGCAGGCTATGGAGCTAAATGAAGACGTAAAATGGGAAAAAATTCAATCAAAATTTAAAGAGCTTGTAAAAAAATATCATCCTGATAAAAACCAAGGCAGTAAAAAATTTGAAGACAAATTAAAAAAAATAACACTGGCATATAGCCAACTTAAAAAAACTTTAGGAAAAAAATGAATACAGAACCTCTTTTGCAAAAAACTGACATAAAATTATCTGTCAAGCAAACTTTTGGATTTGACAGCGACATGAAGGTAGGAGCTTTTTCGAAAAAAAATGATTACGTGCCAAAAATAGATCCAGATTATAAATTTGACAAAGATACAACTCTTGCAATTCTCGCAGGTTTCTCCTTCAATAAAAGAGTATTAATACAAGGTTACCATGGCACTGGAAAATCTACTCATATAGAGCAAGTTGCAGCTAGACTAAACTGGCCTTGCATAAGAGTTAATCTAGACAGCCATATCAGCAGAATTGATTTAATTGGTAAAGACGCGATTGTATTGAAAGATGGTAAACAAATAACTGAATTTAAGGAGGGTATACTTCCATGGTCTATACAAAATCCTGTGGCACTAGTATTTGATGAATATGATGCAGGGAGACCAGATGTAATGTTTGTAATACAAAGAGTTTTAGAAAACGAGGGTAACTTTACCTTATTAGATAAGAATAAAGTCTTAAAACAGCATGATTTTTTTAGAATTTTTGCTACCACAAATACTGTTGGTTTAGGTGATACTACAGGTTTATATCATGGTACTCAGCAAATAAACCAAGGTCAAATGGATAGATGGAATATCGTTTCAACATTAAATTATCTCTCATTTGAAAAAGAGTTGGAAATCATTCTGGCTAAAAATAAAAATTTCAACAGTAAGGATGGAAAAGAATTAGTCTCAAATATGATCAAAGTCGCAGACCTTACAAGAAAAGGCTTCATAAACGGAGATATTTCAACGCTCATGAGCCCTAGAACAGTTTTGCATTGGGCTGAAAATACAGAGATTTTTAAAGATAAAGGATATACATTTAGGTTAACTTTTTTAAATAAATGTGACGAATTAGAAAAAAAAATAATATCAGAATATTACCAACGATGCTTTGGCGAAGACCTTCCTGAATCATCAATAAATGTCACTTTATAAAGTGGAAAGTAAAAAAGAAAAGTTAGAAGATTTTAAAGCAGCAATCAGCTCGACTGTAAGATCGTTATCTAATTCTGAAAAAATTGAGGTGCTCTTTGGTAATCAAAATTCAAAATCTTCAAATTATTCAATTAAATTACCAGATTTAGAGAGAAACAGAGATAAATCTAATTATGAAGATATTAGGGCAATAGCAGACTCTAAGTCATTAAGAATAAGATTTTCAGATAAAAAAATACTAAAAAAGTATGAGCCCGATGGTAATATTTCTAAAAAATTATATAAAATCTCAGAAAAAATAAGATGTGAGAAAATTGGCACAAGTTATTTTAAAGGAGTAAAAAAAAATATAGAAAAATTCTACATTAAGAGAGTTTCTGGATTAGATTTAAAAAATAGTGAAGATAAAATTGTAGAGTCGTTTGAAAACTACCTTAGAATTAAATTTTTAAACTTTAAAAGTGATAATGAATTAGAAAAAAAATTTAAATTCTACAAAAAAGACCTAAATGATCAATTTAAAGATAAAATACCAAAATTAAAAGATTTAACTTTAGATCAAGAGAATTTTAACTCGCTTGTCTCTAAATTGATTTCAAAAATGAGTTTAGATGAAAACTTTAATGAAGAAGAAAAAAGAGAAGATGAAAGTAAAAATGATGATAAACAATCAAAACCTCAAAATAATGAACATAAATCTAAACAAAAAGATGAGAGAAATGAGGAGATGTCTATTGACGCTGGTATTCCAGACCTTGAAAATGAGGCAAAAGAGTCAAATACCGCTGAAGAAGAAGTAGAAGTAAGCGATAACTCAAGACCCGACTTTAAAAAAAGAGGCTTAAAAAATTTCAATAATAATCAATACAAGACGTATACTGAAGAATTTGATGAAGTTGTAAAAGCTGAGGAATTAGAAAATTTAGAAGAAATGATTAGATTAAGAAAAAACTTAGACCAACAATTGTTGCAACTTAAGAATTTTATATCTAAATTAGCTAATAAATTGCAAAGAAAATTGTTAGCTAAACAAAATAGATCTTGGGACTTTGATTTAGAAGAAGGTTTACTAGATACCTCAAAACTTCCACGAATAATTATGGATCCATTTAATTCTCTTTCATTTAAAAAAGAAAAAGAAATTGAGTTTAAAGATACCTTGGTTACTATATTAATAGATAATTCAGGTTCAATGCGAGGAAAGCCAATTTCAGTGGCAGCAATTTGTGCTGATATCTTATCCAGGACGTTAGAAAGATGTATGGTTAAAGTAGAAATATTGGGATTTACAACCAAACATTGGAAAGGTGGATCTTCAAGAGAAAAATGGATGAAAAATGATAAGCCTAATTTACCTGGTAGACTTAATGACTTAAGACATATTATTTACAAGTCTGCAGATACACCCTGGAGACAAGCTAAAAATAATATAGGGCTTATGTTAAAAGAGGGTTTGCTGAAAGAAAATATAGATGGAGAGGCACTTAAATGGTCTTTTAACAAAATGAACAAAAGAAAGGAGGACAGAAAAATATTGATGGTTATTTCTGATGGAGCTCCAGTTGATGATTCTACTCTGTCAACTAATACTAGTGACTATCTAGAGAATGACTTAAAAAAAACAGTTAAATGGATAGAAAACAAATCTAATATAGAACTTCTAGCTATCGGAATAGGTCATGACGTTACAAGATATTACAATAGAGCGGTAAAAATTGCTGATGTGCAAGACTTAGGAGATGTGATGATAAATCAACTCACTGATTTATTTGTGGACAAAGATAAGAATACAATCCATTAAGGGTTAATTTTAGAAATTGAATTTTCATTCAAATCTCTAATTTTTTTAAGTAAGAGTTTAAATGGTATTAACATGACTATTGTCACTAAAAATTTAACAGCTAGATCTCCGAATGCTAAGGTAAGCCATGGAACCCCTGTTGCATAAAAAGCAATTGAAAAAAATAAAAAAGTGTCTGTGATAGATCCAACTAAAGATGAGGTAAGTGGTGCAATATACCAGCTCTTTTTCCGCAAACGATCGAATATTTGAACATCTAAGTTTTGTGCAATAAAAAAAGCAACTCCAGATCCAATCGCGATTCTTATTGAGATTAAATCTGAAAAATTTGTTGATACAATTAATGTAAGAAGAACTCCTATTACAAAACCAAAGTAGACTACTTTTCTTGCAATTACTTTCCCATAAGCCCTATTAGCTAAATCAGTTATAAAAAAGGTTATAGGATAACTAAACGCTCCGTAAGTTAAAATTTCATTAAGACCAAAATGGTGAATAGGGAATTGTACTAAAAAATTTGAAATTACTACAACGATACCCATTAATAAGGACAGTTTGTAATACAAATTCATATTATACTTTTGCTGAAATAGACGCTTTAATTTTTTTTACTCTTTTTGATAATTTTTTGTTTTTTGAGGCTAATAGGAATTTATCAAGACCTCCTTTAAAATCAACTGTTCTTAAAGCAGCATTAGCCACATTTAATTTTATATTTTTTTTGAGTATATCGCTTTTAAAGGTAACTTTTTTTAAATTTGGCAAGAACCTTCTCTTAGTTTTATTCTTAGCATGGCTCACGTTATGACCTTTAAGAGGGGATATACCTGTTAATTCACATCTTTTTGACATAATTTATCTTCGTTATATATGTTGAGCATTAAGAACGGTCAAGAGTTAATTCCTACAGCTTCGCTTACATTTTTTAGATTTTCTTTTTTTAAAATTGAAATTAGCTCCTTTTTCATATCTTTAACTACTCCTGGTCCTTTAAATACCATCCCCGTATATAATTGAACCGCATTTGCGCCTGCAATAATTTTCTCAAAAGCTGATTGTCCTGAGTCAACACCTCCAACTCCAATAATTTGTATTTTTCCTTTTGTCTCCTTATAAAATTTTTTTATTAAATTAGTAGAAAGATCTTTTAAAGGTTGGCCTGACAACCCACCTTGTTCATTTTTTTTTGTATCAGATAAACTCTCTCGATTGGTTTCTGTAGTGTTGCTAACTATAATGCCGCCTATTTTAAACTTGATTATTAAATCTAAAATACTACTTACTTCACTGGAATTAATATCTGGAGAAAGTTTAATTACAATTTCTTTTTCGATATTATTATCTTTTCTAATTTTATTTATTCCATTTAATAGCTTTTCTAATTCTTTTTTTTCATGAAAATTTCTAAGCCCTTGAGTATTAGGAGATGAAATATTTATTGTTATGTAACCAGCATGCTTCGAAAGTTTAGATAAACAATAATAATAATCTTCTTCTTTATTCTTTGTGTCTTTGTTCGGACCAATATTTATTCCTAAAAATCCACTTGGAATGTCATTAGCTATTCTTTTTAAAACAATTTCTGAGCCGTGATTATTAAAACCAAGTCTATTTATTAATGCTTGATCTTTTTCTAACCTAAAAACTCTTGGTTTAGGATTGCCTAATTGCCTTTTTGGTGTAATTGTACCCACTTCAACGAATCCAAACCCAAGCTTAAATAAGGAATTATAAACTTCTGCGCTTTTGTCAAATCCTGCTGCTAACCCTATTGGATTAGGTAATTTTCTATTTAATAATGTGGTTTTCAAAAACTCCTCATCCTCCACACTAAAAATACTTTTTGGTAAAAAGTTTAGTTTTAATGACTTAATTGCTAAATCGTGTGCTACCTCTGGGTCTAAAGAAAATATATAAGGTTTAAAAATTGAAAACATTTTATTATTTTATTTTTTCATTTATTAATTGAATTGTTTCTTTAAGTCCAAAAAAACTTATAAAAAAACCCATTCTTGGTCCATTTTCTTCCCCAAAAACGACTTGATAAATAAGTTTAAACCAATCTCTTAAATTCTTTTCATACCCATTTTCTTTACCAACCGTATAAACGTGGGTTTGAATATCCTCTGGCTTTAAATTTTGATCAATTTGTTTTAATCTTGTTATTAATTTTTCTAAAGCTTTTTTTTCATCTGAATTTGGTTTTTTAAAATTTTTATTTGGCTCTACTTTATCTTTGAAATAATTTATTGCATATTCTGTAAGGCTATCAAATATTTTATTTTTTGAGGGAGTAATTTCTTTATGAAACCTATTAATAAACTTCCAAAGTATTTTTTTGTTATCCGCATTACTTGAACCAACTAAATTTAATAACATAGAAAAAGGCATAACAATTTTTTCCTCTGGTGGATTGCCATTATGAATATGCCATACAGGATTTAATATCTTTTCTTTTAATTCTTGTGTGGGAAATTTTTCTAATAAATTAAGATAATCATCGACTGTCTTAGGAACAACTTCAGAATAGAGTTTTTTTGCTCTTTTAGGATTAGGATACATGTACAAAGATAAACTTTCAGGAGAAGCATATCTTAACCATTGTTCAATTGATATTCCATTACCTTTTGATTTTGAAATTTTTTCTCCTTTTTCATCTAAAAATAATTCATATGCAAATCCATTAGGTGGAGTTTTCCCTAGAACATGGCAAATTTTATTTGACAAAATTGCGCTTTCTGTCAAATCCTTACCATACATTTCAAAATCAACGTCGAAAGTAAACCATCGCATTGCCCAATCAACTTTCCACTGTAATTTACAATTTCCATTTAAAATATCTGTTTCTATTTTTTCATTATCATTATTAAATACAACTTTACCTGTTTTTTTATTCATACTGACCAAAGGTATCTCAAGAACCTTTCCTGTTTTGGGGCAAATAGGTAAAAATGGACAGTAAGATTTTCTTCTTTCCTCTCTTAAAGTTGGTAAAATTATATTCATTATATCATCATACTTTTCCAAAACTCTCATGAGTGAATCATTAAAAATTCCTTTTTTATAGTTTTCGGTTGAGCTTTTAAATTTAAAATTAAATTTAAATTTATTTAAAAACTCTTTAAGCATTTCGTTATTATGTTCTCCAAAACTATTAAATTTTTGGAATGGATCTGGAATTGAAGTAAGTGGTTTTCCTATATTTTTTTTCAAAACTTCATCATTTGGAATATTATCAGGAACTTTTCTTAAGCCATCCATATCATCAGAGAAAGTAATTAATTCATGATTAATTTTCTGAATATGATTTAAAGCATTAATCATCATAGATGTTCTTGCTACCTCACCAAAAGTTCCGATGTGTGGTAGCCCACTTGGACCATATCCGGTTTGAAAAGTAATTTTTTGCTTTTTCTTGATAATCTCTTTTCTATCTTTTAAAACTTTACGTACTTCAACAAAAGGCCAAGATGAAGTTGATTGTATTATCTTGTTATCAAGCATAACTATGGTTTATTAAATTTTATACGCAAAATACAGTTATAATTATATGATATTAAGTTGAATTTTAGATCTATTTAAATAATCTCAACCCAATGGCTACAAACAAAACTGTATTTTTTTTAATAGGTATATTATTGATCGTTTTAGGAGTGGCAATGCTGGCTCCTTATACTCTTCAAATAATTTTGAATGAGGGCAGCCATAGTTTTATTTCTTCATCATTTGTCACAATTTTTATTGGGATTCTTTTTATTTTAGCTAATCTTGAGCGAGAATTTAAGTTAAACTTAAGGCAGACATTTTTATTTTCATCTTTAGCATGGATTATGGTGGCAATTTTTGGGAGTTTGCCTTTCTTATTATCTGCTGAAGATTTTAGTTTTAGCGAAGCATTCTTTGAAAGTATGTCAGGTATTACCACGACAGGAGCAACTATCATATCTGACTTAGATAACAGTCCTAAAAGTATTTTGTTATGGAGAGCCATAATGCAATGGCTAGGTGGAATCGGCATAGTGGTGATGGCAATTACTATTTTGCCCTTATTAAAAGTTGGGGGGATGCAGCTATTTAAGATGGAAGGTCCAGACGGCACTGAGAAAATTTTACCACGTACTTTTGAGGTCGCTACAATAATTATTTCTACTTATATAATATTGACATTTCTATGTGGTTTTTTTTATTGGATTTTTGGTATGACAATCTTTGATAGTATTAGTCACTCAATGACCACAATAGCTACTGGTGGTTTTTCTACTCATAATGACTCTATTGGTTTTTTTAAAAATTCCAACATAGAAATAGTTGCAAGTATGTTTATTATATTGGGTAGTATACCTTTTATTTCCTATTTAAAATTTGCCCAAGGAAATAGAAAGGTTTTTTTTCAAGATGTTCAAATTAAAGGTCTAATTTATTTATTATTTTTTTCAATAATAGTAATGTTTCTTTATTTATTGTTCATAAACTACGAGGGAAATTTGTTCGATAAAATAAGAATTTCCTCATTCAACGTTATTTCGATTCTATCAGGGACAGGGTATGTAACTGATGATTTTGGATTATGGGGAAAATTTTCACTTATATTCTTTTTACTACTAATGTTCATAGGCGGCTGCGCAGGCTCTACGGCATGTGGAATAAAAATATTTAGGTTGCAAATGTTGCTTTTATTTTTAAAAAATCAGATAAAGAAACTAATTTCTCCTAATAGCGTTATTATTACCAAATATAATAATCAGAAAATTTCAGACAGTTTTATCAATTCAGTAATTATTTTCATTTTTACTTTTTTATTTATCTTTTTGATAATAGCTATGCTTCTCTCAATTAGTGGATTAGATTTTATAACTTCAATTTCTGGAGCAGCTAGTGCAATCTCCAATGTAGGACCTGGTTTAGGAGACATAATAGGGCCAAATGGAAATTATAAAGATATTCCAGATTTATCAAAATGGATTTTATCAGCGGGGATGTTACTCGGAAGATTAGAGCTATTTGCAGTACTTGTTCTATTCTTTCCGTCATTTTGGAGAAACTAAATAATGGATATTCATAAAAAGCAATCATTATCAGACTCTTTTAAAGTTTATTTTGATAAAAGAATGTCTAAGATTTTATTGCTTGGAGCTATTAGCGGTTTTCCCTGGGTAATAATAGGAAGTAGTTTAAGTCTTTGGTTAAAAGAAGATGGGTTAAGCAGAAGTACAATAGGATGGGCAGGTTTAATATTTGCCGTATATGCTTTTAATTATTTATGGGCTCCTCTGGTTGATAGAATAAGAATTCCTTGGTTGACTACAAAAATTGGTCATAGACGAGGTTGGATAGTAACAATGCAGACTATAATTTTAATAAGTTTAGTCTGTTGGAGTTTAATAAACCCAAATAATAATCTAACGTTAGTTGTCGGGATTGGTCTTATTATAGCGATTGCGTCTGCAACTCAAGATATTACTGTTGATGCTTTGAGAATTGAGCAGATTGGTGAAAAAGAGGGCAAGTCAATGCAAGCTGGAGCTGCAATGGCAGTAGTCGGGTGGTGGACAGGTTATAAATTAGGGGGTGTTTTAGCTCTTAGTGCTGCTGAATTTTTTCAAAAATTAGGTTTTGAAAATTATTGGCAATTAACATTTTTAATCTTAGGAGTAATCATTATCACTTGTAATATAGGTCTTTTATTTGTGGATGAATCTCAATCAATTAATAGAAGAGATATTCAAAGACAAAATGATAAAATAATTGAGAATAAATTAGGTTCCTCAAATATATTAACAAAAATTATAGTATGGTTAACTGGCACTGTGATTAACCCGGTTACAAGTTTTTTTAAGAAAAATAGCTTCAATATAGCGATTGCTATTTTAGGCTTTGTGTTTCTTTTTAAGATTGGCGAGGCTTTTTTGGGGAGAATGTCTGTAATCTTTTATAAAGAAATTGGTTTTACTAAGACAGATATCGCTCTTTATTCTAAAGGTCTTGGTTGGATTACAACTGTAATTTTCACTTTAATAGGTGGTTTAATCGCAATTCGCTCTGGGGTAATCAAAGCTATGTTTTTATCTGGGATATTAATGGCATCTACCAACGTATTATTTTCAATACTAGCCTGGTCAGGAAAATCAGAAATATTATTCGCGATTGCAGTAATATTCGATGATATGGCGGCTGCCTTTGCAACAGTAGCGTTTGTAGCTTTCATTTCAATGCTGGTAGATAGAACTTACACTGCCACCCAATATGCTTTACTTTCTTCGATTGGAACTGCCGGAAGAACTACTTTGGCTGCCTCCTCAGGGGCTCTAGTAGATTGGTTAAACGGTGATTGGGGAATATTTTTTGTTATAACAGCGTTGATGGTCATACCATCTCTTATATTTCTTTATATTATAAAAGATAAATTAAAATTAAATGACTAAATATTTTACTAACAATCAATCGATTATAAATCTTTATAAAAAACCCTCTTATGAATCAGAAGTAGTGACACAAATAATTTTTGGAGAAAGCTTTTCAATAATAAAAAAAAATAGGAATTGGCTTAAAATTAAAATTAAGGAAGATGGTTACTGCGGCTATTTGAAAAATAGTAAATTCTCCGATTTCTTAAAAGCTAGCCATAAAATTGATGTTCTAAAAGCTAACGTTTATAAATTTTCTAATAAAAATAAAAAAATTTACGAGTTGACTTTTGGGTCAAAGATAAAAATTTTAGATATTAAGAATAACTTCTACAAGTTTTCAAAAGGTTGGATTTTAAAAAAAAATGTAAAGCCTATTACATTCCATGAAAGAGATATTTTTAAAAAAGTTAATATTTTTAGAAATATTAAATATAAGTGGGGTGGAAAGTCATTCAAAGGAATAGACTGTTCTGGCCTAGTGCAGATATTCTTAAATTTTAATAATAAGTATTGCCCTAGGGATGCTAAAGACCAAGTAAAATTTTTTAAAAAAAATGTTAAACTTAATAAAATAAAAAAGAATAATTTAATTTTTTGGAAAGGCCATGTTGCAATTATTTTATCAAAAAAAAAACTAATTCATGCGTATGGACCAGCAAAGAAGACGATTTTAATGAATGTAAATGATACAATTCGAAAAATTAAATCTACAGCCAATCTAGACGTAATAGGGATAAAAAAAATATGAATAATAAATTTTTATTCATAAAAAAATTGATCTCATATATTCCCTTATTAAATAAGATTGTTAGAAAACTATATAAATCACATACTCAAAAAATATTTTTCATACCAATTGGTTTAGATTATTCTTTTGAAAAAATAAAAAAAAGCAAAATCTCAAAATTAAACCAAAAAAATTTCAATAATAAAAAAATAGGTTTTGATTTTTTTTTGATCTCTAAAAATAAACTAATTAAAAAATATCCTGAAATAAAATTTAAAAAATTAATGTCTCTAATTAAAGAGGATAAATGCGATATTGCATATGACGGGGATGATCTTTACCAGACTGAAATTGCCTCAAAAAAATTTTTAGAAAGTTATCAGAAAAAAATGGCTTTACAAAATTACCCTGATAGATTTTTTTATTTTAAAGATGGTTTTAAAATTGCTAATATAGGATCTGGCCATAGATCGTTTAACTTTAATGGATCTTTTATTTTGCCGTCGGGAGGTAAAACTATTGGAGATGGCGGTGATGTTGCAAACAGATTAAAATTCATTCCAAATTTAAGAAATAAAACTTTTTTAGATGTAGGGTCGGAGGAGGGATATGCCGTTTTTGATGCCATAAATAAAGATGCAAAATTTGCTAAAGGTTTAAATATTGACGAAGATAAAGAGTATGACTATTTTCCAGAACACTTTAGGCCAGCACAAATTACAAGCAGAAAAAGAAAAAATATAAAAGAAACTCAAGAATTTTTGATCAAAGAATATGGTTTTGAAAATAGGAAAAATTTTAAATTTGAATTCGAGAATATCTATAATTTAAAAGACGAAAAATTCGATTTTGTTTTTTGTTTTGGCGTTTTGTACCATTTAAAAAATCCATATTTAGCTCTAGAAAATCTTTTTAAGATTACAAAAGAAACTTTAATAATAGAAACACAAGGTATTAAGAATGACAAATATCTAAATGCTAGAATTAGTGAAAAAGATGGGTTTATAAGACATTCATCTAACAGCTTGGCTTACTTATTGAAAAAAGTCGGATTTAAAAATGTAAATATTATTGTTGATGCGTATGACCCTTCTATGAAAATTATGAATATTATTCTTAAAGCAGAGAAATAAAACTAAAAAAAAGGCAGCTTCAGTCTCCCTCCACTGCCCCTATAAGTAAATTAATTGATTCTTACATAAAAATTAAGACTCTTTATAGTTGTATGTGGATAATGATTGGCGGAGAGAGAGGGATTCGAACCCTCGAAACGGTTACCCGTTTACACGCTTTCCAAGCGTGCGCCTTCAACCACTCGGCCACCTCTCCTAGTTATAATCTTCAATTGCTTTAACAAACTCCTCAATAAATTCTTTATTTGTAGGAAGTTTATTTTTCATCAAATCTTTTTGGATTTTTTTATAATTTTTCTTGATATGGTTTAGTATCCCAAAGAAATTCAAAAAATTTCTTTTTGCAACAAAGATACCTTTTTTATCGCCTATAACATGTGCGATATCATCAAAAACAACTACTGGTCTCCGTCTTGCTAGAGCTTCTAGTAAAACCATTGGATGTCCCTCAGTAAATGAAGGTAATATAAATATATTGTGATCATCATAATACTTGATTAGTTTTGCTTTATTGCTTTGAGTTAGCTGTATATTAATATTACTTTGATTAATTTTATACGATGTATTTTTTTCAGCTCCAACAATAGTTAAATAAATATCTCGTTTATTTTTTATTAAGCTTGCTAAAGAAAAAATTCCTTTTTCTACTCTTATTCTACCAACATACAATAATTTAAAATTATTAATATCTTGAATTTTCGGTTTTTTAAACCAGACAGAATCTAGTTGGGATGGGTAGATTACTTTACCTTTCTTTCCTTTTAATATGTAATTTCTACAACTTATTAAATTTGAAATTAAGGAAGTGAGGCTAAACATTAGATGGTAAATCAATTTACCTAAACTACCAAGAATAGCATTGTACTCGCCATACCCATCACTTCTTAAATAAACAATTGGTGTTTTTCCAAAAGCTTTTAGAAATATACAAATTAAAAAAGTATATGGAGAAATTGAAATCACTAAGTATTTCGTATTTTCTATCTTTGTTGATTTTACTACTTCAGACAAATATGAAAAGATATTTGAAAAAATTTTTATTTTTTTTAGTCTTATCTCATGTGCCCTTTTCTTGGTAGACTTTCTACCAAAGAGGTTTACTTCAAATTTTTTATTTAAACCTTCGGGACTCGATTTAAGGTCAATATTATCGCAAAAATACTTTTCATCTTGAGTAAAGATACTCTCATTTGAAAAAATAAATAATTTTTTTTTCATTAGGTTTCTTTATTAATTTTTAAAACTCCAATAAATGCTTCCTGAGGTATTTCTACTTTACCAAATTGTTTAGACCTCGCTTTTCCTCTTTTTTGCTTCTCAAGAAGTTTTCTTTTTCGATCAGTCGCTCCTCCACCGTGGATTTTAGTAAGTACATCCTTTTTGAATCCTTTTATTGACTCCCTTGCAACAATTTTTCCTCCTATAGCTGCTTGAACTGGTATCATAAAATTATGTCTTGGAATTAAATCTTTTAATTTTTCACAAACTTGTCTGCCGGTCTTTTGAGCAAAATCTTTATGAATAATCATTGCTAAAGCATCAACTGGCTCTGAATTAACAAGTATTCCTAACTTTACAAGATCTCCCTCCCTGTAGTCAGATATTTCATAGTCAAAACTGGCATAACCACTTGAAACAGATTTAAGCCTATCATTAAAGTCAAAAACTACTTCATTTAAAGGTAAATCATAAGAAAGTACTGCTCTATTTCCTGAATAAGAAAGATTTGTTTGAACTCCTCTTTTATCTTGGCAAATTTTTATAATTGATCCTAAATATTCGTCAGGAGTTATTACAGTAGACTTAATCCAAGGTTCTTCAATTTTTTCTATTTGTGATGGATCAGGCATATTTGATGGATTTTGTAAATCAAGGATTTTACCTTTTGAAGTGTGTACTTTATAAATTACTCCGGGTGTTGTTGTGATCAGATTAACATCGAATTCTCTTTCTAATCTCTCTGTTATTATCTCAAGATGTAGAAGCCCAAGAAAACCACATCTGAATCCGAGACCTAATGCGCTTGAAGACTCAGGCTCATAAGAAAAACTAGCATCATTTAATTTAAGTTTAGCAAGGCCATCTTTTAATTTTTGATACTCAGAACTATCCACCGGAAATAGACCGCAAAAAACTACTGGCTTGCTCGGCTTAAAACCTGGCAGGGGATCATTAATTGGATCATTTGCGTCACATATCGTATCGCCAACTTTTGTTTCTGATAGTGATTTTATTCCAGTAATTATGAAGCCAATTTCCCCTGAGTTGAGCTCATCGATATCATTTGGTTTAGGAGTGAAGACACCTACTTTTTCAATTAAATGCTCTTGGTCATTAGACATTAACTTAATCTTCATACCTTTTTTTAGTTTGCCATTTATTACACGAACTAAAATAACAACACCTAAATAACTGTCGTACCAACTATCCACTAGTAAACATTTTAGTTTTTGATTTGATGCTCCTTTTGGTGCTGGTAACTTATTTATTATTGCCTCTAAAATATCGTCTATTCCTTCCCCAGTTTTACCTGAGCAAGAAATTGCATTTGTTGTTTCGATACCCACAACATCTTCGATTTCTTTTTTAGTCTTTTCTATGTCAGAAGCTGGTAAATCTATTTTATTTAAAATGGGTATTATTTCATGGTTTATATCCAATGCTTGATATACGTTAGCGAGTGTTTGTGCTTCCACTCCCTGAGTACTATCGACAACTAGAAGTGATCCCTCACATGCAGATAAAGACCTGCTTACTTCATAACCAAAATCTACATGTCCTGGTGTATCAATTATATTTAATTTATAACTTTGGCCATCCTTCGCTTTGTAATTTAGTTTTACAGTTTGAGCTTTTATTGTGATGCCGCGCTCTCTTTCTATATCCATCGAGTCTAAAACTTGTTGTTTCATTTCACGGTCAGTTAAGCCACCGCACTTATGAATTATTCTGTCTGCAATAGTGGATTTTCCATGATCAATATGCGCAATTATGGAAAAATTACGTATTCTTTTTATCTCTGACATTAGGACCTAATTGTAGCACCCGTTTTAGCTTTGACTGTATCTATGATTCTTTTACTGATTTGATCTAAGTCTTCTTCATTTAAGGTTTTGTTTTTAGATTGTAAAGTAACATTAATTGCAACTGATTTTTTATCTTTTGGAATATTTTCTCCTTCGTAAACATCAAAAGTGATTACTTCTTGAATAATTAAAGGGTCAATTTCTTTGATAATCTTCTCTAGTAATCCTATTTTAAAAATTTTATCAATTACAAAAGCAAAATCTCTTTGAGATTTTTGAAAATCTGATGGTTGAAAACTTTTCTTTGTTTGACGGATTTTCTTATTAGGCTCTGGTATATTCTTTAAAAAAATTTCAAAACCATAAATATTCGGCTCTTTAAAATCAATTTTTTTTGTTATAGCAGGATGTATCTCTCCAAAAAAAGCTAAGTGAGGACCTTTTTCAGATTTTAAAGTTATAGATCCAGATCTACCTGGGTGGTAACATTGTTTAGTATTGTCGCTTATAAATAGATCTTGCTCAAGTAATCCTAGTTCAATTAAAGTTTTTATAACATCACTTTTAATATCGAATACGTCAACAGCTCTTTCTTTTTCAATCCAGCTTTTTCTTCCTACTTTTCCAGACTTCAAGGCACCAACTACGATCTGTTGCTCTCCAGGATTTTTTCCAAAAAATACTGGTCCTATTTCAAACAATGAAACATCTTCATAACCTCTATCTTGATTTTTTTTCAGATAAATCGCTAGATTTGAAAAGATTGATCTCCTTAAAACATCTAGATCAGATGAAATGGGATTAAAAATTGTAACTTCTTTTTCACCTTTGGAAAATTGTTTATCAATTTCAGAGTCAGTGAATGACCAAGTTACTGCTTCGAGATATCCTTTGGACGCAAGAGATCTTTGGGATAAGTGAAATAATTTTTGTTTAAAATTTAGGGTTTCATTTTCTCTTTTTCTTTCCGGGGAAACTAATTTAATATTATTGAAACCTTTTATTCTTATAAGCTCTTCAATTAAATCAACATCTTGATTTACATCGGGTCTCCATGAAGGAATTTCGACCTTAAGATCTTTTTTTCCTTTTTTACAATTAAAACCTAATGATGCTAAAATTTTTTGTGCTTCGTTGATAGATATCGGAATTCCAATTAAATTTTCAAAATTGTTTATATTAAATTTAATAATCTTTTGTTTTGGAGAATTTTTTCCTGTAATTATGAATTTACTAGCTTGACCTCCGCATATGCTTAATATCAACTCCGTTGCAACTTCTAGCCCCTCTGTTATAGACTTTGGGTCTATACCTCTTTCAAATCTATATTTTGCATCTGTATCAATAATTAATTCTCGTGAAGTTTTCCTTATTGATGAAGGAAGAAAATAAGCAGATTCAAGTAAAATATTTTTGGTATCAAACTCAGTTGAAGTTTTCGTGCCACCAATGATACCGCCGAGACCAAGAATACTAGACTTATCAGCAATAACGCACATTCCTTTTTTTTTGAGTTTATATTTTTTATTGTCTAAAGCCTCAAATTCTTCACCCTCTTTTGAGTCTCTTACGATAATCTCTTTGTCTATTTTATTTGCATCATACGCATGTAAAGGACGATTTAGATCGAACATTACATAATTAGTAATATCAACAACAGCTGAAATTGGTTTTAAACCCAATGAGAGAAGCTTATTTTTTAACCATTCTGGACTTTCTTTATTTTCTATATTTTTTATATAACAACTTCCAAAAGCAAGACATCCTTGATGTTTGTCTTTAGCTATTGATACTTTAATTTTGTGTTTGGAGCTTTGAGTAATTTTTTTCTTTTTTAAAGATGTTAATTTTCCGATTCCGGTAGAGGATAAATCTCTTGCGATACCTCTGATGCCTAAGCAGTCAGGTCTATTTGGTGTGACTGCGATATCAATTATTTTTGCTGTTTTACTTTTAAAATAACTTTTTCCTATTTCTTTTTCTTTAACTTTTAATTCTATTATCCCGTCACTTTCTTTCGATAAGTTCAGCTCACTTTCGGAACACAGCATACCTATCGACTCAACACCTCTAATTTTAGCTATTTTTAATTCAAATTTAGTTTTAGGAATAATTGCGCCGGGTTGCGCATAAATTGTAATTAAGCCATCTCTTGCATTTGGCGCTCCACACACTACTTTAAAATTTTCTTTGCCGCCAATGTTAACGTCACAAACTTTTAATTTATCTGCATTAGGGTGTTTCTCTGCTTTAATAATTTTTGCTATTTTAAACTTACCAAGTTCATCTAAATTTTCTTTTACAGACTCCACTTCCAATCCAATATTAGTAAGTTTTTCAATAATCTCTTTTTCATTAGCATTGGTTTTTAAATGCTCTTTTAGCCATGGTAAAGTTATTATCATTTACTTAAACCTCTATAATTTGTAGGAACATCTAAAGGATCAAAACCAAAATGGCTTAACCATCTATAATCTGTTTCAAAAAAAGCTCTTAGATCGTTAATGCCGTATTTTAACATTGCTAATCGATCTATACCCATCCCGAAAGCAAACCCTTGATATTTTTTTGGATCTACTTTTGCATTTTTCAAAACATTTGGATGAACCATCCCGCAACCTAAAATCTCTAACCATTTATCTCCATCTCCTATTATAATTTTCTCATTTACAATTTTGTAACCAATATCTACTTCAGCTGATGGTTCGGTAAATGGAAAGTGACTAGGCCTAAATCTCATTTTAACATTTTTAACTTCAAAAAATTCTTTAATAAAATAATCTAAGCAACCTTTTAAATGACCCATGCTAATATCCTTATCTATATGAAGTCCCTCGAGCTGATGAAACATTGGAGCATGAGTTTGGTCACTGTCGCATCTGTAAGTTCTGCCAGGCACTATGATTTTAAACGGCGGCTTTCCACTTAACATTGTTCGAATTTGAACAGGAGAAGTGTGCGTTCTTAAAAGTAATTTTTTGTTTTTTTCTAAATAAAATGTATCATGCATATCTCTAGCAGGATGGTCTTCAGGTGTATTTAAGGCCGTAAAATTATTATACTCTGTCTCAACATCAGGTCCCTCTGCTACTGAAAAACCAATTTCAGAAAAAATAGAGGAAATTTCATCTATCACTTGAGATACTGGATGTATTTTTCCTTGTTGGTAAGGTCGGATTGGTAAAGTTACATCTACTTTTTCATTTTTTAATTTTTCATTTATTTCTATATTACTGAGTTCTAAATCTTTTTGATCAATTTGATTAGCTAGATCGTCTTTAATTTTATTTAAATTTGATGCAAACTCTTTTCTATTCGCAGGATCTAAAGAGCCTAAAGTTTTAAATTGTCTTGTTATTTGACCGTTTTTTCCAAAAAACTCTGTTTTAATATTTTGTAAATCTTCCTTAGTTTTTACAGAATCAATCTTAGCATTAAAAATAGAATTTATTTTATCTAAATCACTCATCGGGTAATTGATTTTTTATATTAAAGTTTGTGTTAAATCAAAGACCCTTTTAACTAAGGGAGGATTGAACCTTTTTAACCACAGATTTAAAGACTTCTGGATTATTATAAGCCAATTCAGCCAAAACTTTTCTGTCTAATTTTATTTTAGATTTAGCTAGACCGTTAATAAACTTTGAGTAAGTTAAACCTTCAGCCCTAACTCCAGCGTTGATTCTTTGGATCCATAAGGATCTAAATTCTCTTTTTTTGTTTTTTCTATCACGGTAAGCATATTGCATTGCTTTTTCCATGGCTTGACGAGCAATTCTTATAGTATTTTTTCTCCTACCGTATTGGCCTTTAACTGTCTTTAAAATTTTTTTGTGTTTAGCTTTACTTATTACCCCACGTTTTGTTCTAGCCATATTATCCTCTTAAGTTATATGGCATATACGATTTAACAATTTTGGTGTCTTGCTTTGTCATAATCGTTGTGCCTCTTTGCTTTCTTATTTGTGAATTCGATCTTTTGATCATACCATGTCGTTTGCCTGCTTGAGGCATTTTAATTTTACCAGATGCAGTAAATCTGAACCTTTTTTTTGCAGAGCTTTTAGTTTTTAATTTAGGCATAAATATTCGGTCTTATATATCCATTGCTTTGTCTACGCAAGGCGCTATTATTTGTGATTTAAATGGGTTGAATTATCATTACCATCTGTTTGCCTTCAAATTTAGGTTGGCTTTCAACTTTAGCAATATCTTTTGTTTCTTCAATTATTTTATTCATTAAATCTTTACCAAGTTCCGTATGTTGCATTTCTCTACCTTTGAATTTTACAGTAAATTTAACTTTATCTCCCTTGTTTATAAATTTTTTTGCATTTTTTATCTTAAAATTATAATCATGTGTCTCCGTTCCTGGTCTCAACTTAATTTCTTTTAATGATACTATCTTTTGTTTTTTTTTTGCTTGATTAGCTTTTTTTTGCAAGTCGTATTTATATTTGCCCATATCCATTATTTTACAAACGGGCGGATTCGCGTTTGGGGATATCTCGATTAAATCTAGGTCTTCATTCTTAGCAAGTTCAATCGCTTTATTTAGAGGCATCGCGCCAAGGTTTGATCCATCGCTTCCGATAACTTGAACATCCAATGCACGTATGCGCTCATTAGCTCTAGGACCTTGAGGTTTAGTTCTTCTTTGGAAATAATTTGGCTTTGAGTTTGGCACTTAATTTAATGGCAACTTATTTAAGTCTAACATATTTTTTATTAATGTATCTCTTTTCATAACTTCTTGTTTTTCTGAACCAAGCTTTCTGACAGTGACTGTATTATCTGCTACCTCTTTTTTACCGCATACAATAATAAACGGTATTTTTGCAAGTGAGTGTTCTCTTATTTTATAATTTATTTTTTCATTCCTTAAATCCATTTCGCATTTTATACCTTCTTTAAACAAATCTTCAAATAACTTTTTAACATATTTATTGTTATCTTCTGAGATTGGACATACTACTGCTTGCGCAGGAGATAGCCAAAAAGGTAACTTGCCTGCGTAGTTTTCAATTAAAATTCCTATAAATCTCTCTAAAGATCCAAATAGAGCTCTATGTAACATTACAGGAACTCTTTTAGTTCCATCTTTAGATACGTATGATGCACCTAATCTTTCGGGTAAATTTAAATCTACTTGTAAAGTTCCGCATTGCCAGTCTCTTCCAATAGCATCTCTTAAAACAAATTCAATTTTTGGTCCATAGAATGCTCCCTCACCTTTGTTTATGCTATATTCTAATTTAGATTTTTTTATCGCTGCCAAAAGTGCTGCTTCTGATTTATCCCAAATATTGTCATCGCCAACTCTTTTTTCTGGTCTATCCGAATATTTTAAAATTACATTTTTAAAACCCAAATCTTTATATATTTCTAAAATTAAATTTGTTACTGATAAGGACTCTTCTGTAATTTGATCCTCTGTACAAAAAATGTGTGCATCATCTTGGGTGAAAGCTCTAACCCTCAGTAGTCCATGCAATGCCCCTGAAGGTTCATATCTGTGAACTTTACCAAATTCAGATAGCTTCAATGGTAGGTCTCTGTAACTTTTTAACCCTTGATTGAAAACTTGAACACAACCTGGACAATTCATTGGTTTTACTGCAAAAGTTTTTTCATCTGGTGTTTCAGAAATAAACATATGCTCACCAAATTTTTCCCAGTGTCCAGATTTTTCCCATAGAGTTTTATCTAAAAGTTCAGGAGTATTAATTTCTTTATATCCTGCTAACCTTTGCTTCATTCTCATAAATTCTACAAGTCTTTGAAATAACAACCAACCTTTCTCGTGCCAGAATACCGATCCTGGACTTTCTTCTCTAAAATGAAATAAATCCATTTCTTTACCAAGTTTTCTATGATCTCTTTTTTCTGCCTCAGCTAAACGATTAAGATAATCCTCGAGGTCTTTCTTTGAGCTCCAGCAAGTTCCATAAATTCTCTGTAACATCTCATTTTTTGAATCGCCTCTCCAATAAGCCCCTGATACTTTTGTGAGTTTAAAAGCTTTACCAATTTTACTTGAAGAAGCTAAATGAGGGCCTCTGCATAAGTCGTGCCAAGTATCTCCATGATGATAGACAGAAAGCTCCTCTCCCTTAGGTATACTCTCGATAATTTCGGCTTTATATTTTTCCCCAATTTTTTTAAAATGGCTTATAGCTTGTTCGCGCTCCCAAACTTCTCTCCTTGTCTTGACATCTTTATCAATTATCTCCGACATTTTTTTTTCAATTTTCTTCAAGTCCTCGCTTGTAAAAGGATCTTTTCTCGCAAAGTCATAGTAAAATCCGTTTTCAATAACTGGCCCGATAGTGACTTGTGTCCCAGGGAATAATTCTTGGACAGCCATTGCCATTATATGAGCTGCGTCATGTCTAATTACTTCTAAACCCTCTTTATCTTTTGGTGTAATAATTTTGACTTTTGCATTGGTTGTAATTTGGTGACTTAAATCTTTGAGCTCCCCGTTAACTTCCATGATTAATGCTGACTTTTCTAATGACTTACTAATTTTTTTTGTTAGCTCAAAACCATTAATTGATTTTGTAAAAGGAATTTTCTTACCGTTTAATAATTGTATCTCTGGCATTAATTTTTAAACAATTTTTTATATTCTCTTAGATTTGAGTCACACATTACGTCAACATCAAATTTCTTAGTTACGTTTTTTCTACCCTCGTTTCCAATTAATTTCAACTCTTCTTGAGATAATTGAATAACAGTATTTAAATTTTTAGCAAGTTCTCTAGGATCATCATGTTTATATAAAAAACCTGTTTTTTTATTTAAAACTGTTTCTTTTGAACCGCCTAAATTACTGGCTATTATCGGTTTGCCCATTGCTTGAGACTCTACAGATACTCTTCCAAAAGCTTCTGGCTCGGTTGAGGCAGATACAACTACATCAGCAAGAGAGTATGCTAAGGGCATTTCTTTACAATGAGGAATAAATTTTATCTTTTTTGTCAAACTATATCTTTCAATCAAACTTAGTAGTTTTTTAGTATAAACCTTTCTGCCTTGATCAGATCCTAGTAGTATTGCCTGAAAATTTGTAAAACTATAATCTTCTATTAAAATGTTTAATGACTCTATAAATTTTTCTTGACCTTTCCAGTAAGTCAATCTCCCAGGCAAAAGAAAGATAAATTTATTTGGTTCAATACCCCATTCTTTTTTTAATCTTTCTTGTTTTAAAATTGAAATATTTTTTTGATTAAAGTAATCAATATTTATACCTCTAAAGATTACTCTTAATTTTTTTTTTTTATTAAGATACTCACTGTAATTTTCATTTATATGGCTAAAAATAAAATTTGAGCCTGCTATAGTCAATTTAGCTCTTAGCATTATACTATTGTAAAATTTTTTTAATTTACTTTTAAAATTATAAGTGCCATGAAAGGTTGTAACAAAGTGAGTATTTGTTAATATGCATGCAAAGTAACATGACCATGCTGGAGCTCTACTTCTTGCATGAACAATATTAATCTTATTAAATAAAATTAAGAAAGATAATAATATTATATTAAGAAAAATAAATATTGGATTTTTTGAGTGAACTGGAATCTTAAAAACTCTTACTTTATTTTTTTTAATATATTTAAGAAGCTCACCTCCAGATGTTGCTATAAAAGAACCGCAATCTTGCTCGGCTAAGTAATGAGCAATATCGTAACAACCGGTCTCTGCGCCGCCATATCCAAGTTTAGGTATAACTTGCAAAACATTTATTTTAGTAGTCATCTTATTTATATATAATAACAATTAATTAATCGTTATATGAAAAAATTTAGGTATCTTAAAATTTCGAATACGAAAAAACTTAGGTATATAGTCAATTATTTTAGAAAGAAGCTATATATAATTTTTCTTCCAGGATTTATGTCTGATATGGAAGGTGAAAAACCTCAAACTCTTTTGAAATTTGCAAAAAAAAACAATTTGGGTTTTTTAAGTTTAGAATACTCTGGGCATGGAAAATCTTCCGGTATTTTTACTAAAGGAAATATTAGTTTATGGTCAAAGGATACTAAAAGCGTAATAAAAAAAATTGTAAAAAAAAATAATTTTATCTTAATTGGTTCAAGTATGGGAGCTTGGATAGCATTGAATCAATTTAGTTATTTTGAATCTCAAATCAAAGGATTTATTGGAATAGGTTCAGCTCCAGAATTTTTGACAAGATTAATGTGGAAGAAATTTCCAATAAAAAAAAAGAGAGAATTACTTAAAAAAGGAAAAATTTTAATTAAGAATGGAGGGTATGAATACCCCATTACTTTACAATTAATTAAAGACGGTAGAAACAATAAGGTTTTAAATAAAAAAATTAGTGCAAATATTAGGGTAACAATGATACATGGACAAAGAGATGAAGTTGTCCCAACTATTTATTCAAATTATGTATTAAATATATTTAGAAAAGCCAAAAAGAAAAAAGTAATTATAAAAAATGGTGATCATAGTTTATCTAATCAAAGACCTTTGAAAAGAATAGTTAAAGAATTAGAGATTGTTGTTAAAGATATAATCTAACCCCTCTACATATGTTGGAAATTTCAAATTATATTTAAAAAAGGTTTTCATCTTTTTATTGTCTACTTTTTTAGAGTCCTTATAAAAGTTTCGTAACATTTCATTTTCGACTTCTTCAAGTTTTACCGTATTTGGATTTTTCAGATTGAGTAATTTTGCGCCATAAGCTGCTACATCACTCTGTGAGGCAGGTTTATCATCACAAATATTATAAATTTCATTATTTTTAAAATTATCAAGAGATTTGAATAAAATATTAGCTATGTCCTCAACATGAATCCTTGAAAAAAAATGATTTTTTTTATCTACGACTTGTAATTTACCTGTTTGTAATCTTTTTAAAATATTAAACTCTTTAGAGTATATTCCAGCTAATCTAAAAATTTGCAACGGGTATTTATGTTTATTAGATATTTTTTTCCAAATATTTTCTGCTGCTAGTCTGCTTGACCCGTTTGGAGAAGTTGGTTTAGTAGTACTGTTTTCATTTACCCATTCACCTTTATGGTCTCCGTATACACTTGTAGCCGATAAATAAGTGATCCATTTACAATTTGTAATACCTTGTAGATTTTTATCTAAGTATTTAGCAACTATATCTTCGCCTTCTATTGGTGGAATTGAAATTAAAATATAATTTGCTTCCTTTAATTTTTTATCTATAGAGTTATCAAATTTATTATCAGTAAAGTGATATGATGTTATTTTAAAATTGTTTAATTCTATTTGATGAGTTTCTTGTCTAGAAGTAATGCTTAAATCAAAATCTTTTTTTTCTTGAATTAATTTATTAATAAAACCTTCTGCAACTTGGCCAAAACCAAAGCAAAAGATATTTATTTTACTCATTAACCTGCCTTCTTAACATGAGGTTTTAAACTAATTGGATTATCTAGTTTATCAAGCATTTCTATTGGGCACACTTGCTTGAAATTTTTAAGTTCATATTCAAAATTTTCAAGTATTTTTTTTGCTTTTTGGGAAGAAGTTTTAGACTCAAAATCTTTAATACTTTCTTTTAAGAACTTTTTCCAATAATCTGTTTCAACTGACTGCCAAATAATTGATGCTGGATTTGCAAAATTTTCGAATTCATTTTTTTCATCATAAACAAATGCCATTCCTCCAGTCATACCCGCACCAAAATTATCTCCAACCGCTCCCAATATTATTACATTTCCTCCTGTCATATATTCACATCCGTGAGCGCCACAGCCTTCAACAATTGCAAAACTGCCTGAATTTCTTACCGCAAATCTCTCACCGGCTTGGCCAGAAGCGTATAATGTTCCGGATGTAGCACCATATAAAACTGTATTGCCTATAATTGTGTTTTGGTCTGCAATTAATCTACTCTTACTTGAAGTTTTAACAATTATTTTTCCCCCAGATAAACCTTTTCCAACATAATCGTTACAATCTCCCTCAACTGTTAGACTTATTCCCTTTGTCAGAAAAGCTCCTAAAGATTGACCGGCTGAACCGGTTAATTTTATGTTAATTGTTTCGTCATTTAGTTTTCCATTACCAAATTTTTTATAAACGTGATGTGAAAGTCTAGTTCCCACAGACCTAGATGTATTCTCAATTTCATATTCAAAATTATTTTCCTTTGATGTATTAATCTTTTCTTCAATGTCAGACCATATTTTTTCATCTAAAGTTTCAGGAACTTTATTTATATGGTTGTCTTTGCAATATCTTAAATTTTCACCTGGGTCTGCTTGAACTAAGAGAGGATTTAAATCTAGATCATCTAAATTTGATGCACCTTTGTTTACTTGAGATAATAAATCAGTACGACCAATAATTTCATTAATAGATTTAAATCCTAATGAAGATAGAATTTCTCTTACTTCAGTTGCAACAAATTTGAATAGATTTTCAACTTTTTTGGGTGTACCAGTAAACTTTTCTCTTAATGACGGATCTTGGCTACAAACACCTACTGGACATGTATTAGAGTGACACTGTCTAACCATTATACATCCCATTGCGACTAAAGAAGATGTTCCCATTCCATATTCTTCTGCGCCCATCATCGCAGCGATTACTACATCTCTACCTGTTTTTAATCCTCCGTCGGTTCTAAGAGTAACGTTATGTCTTAAATTATTTAAAGTAAGGATCTGATTGGCTTCAGTTAAACCCATTTCCCATGGTATACCTGCATACTTAATACTTGTTTGAGGGCTGGCTCCAGTTCCGCCAGAGTGTCCAGATATTAAAATAATATCTGCTTTAGCTTTTGCTACTCCTGCAGCAATTGTACCTATTCCAGTTGAAGCAACAAGCTTAACTCCCACTCTAGCTTTTGGATTTATTTGTTTTAAATCATAAATTAATTGAGCTAAGTCTTCGATTGAGTAAATGTCATGATGAGGTGGAGGAGAAATTAAAGTTACACCGGGCGTTGAATGTCTCAATCTTGCAATTTCTTCGGTCACCTTGAATCCCGGGAGTTGTCCACCTTCACCTGGCTTAGCACCTTGAGCAATTTTAATTTCTATTTCGTTTGCATTGTTTAGGTAATCCACAGTAACCCCAAACCTTGCTGAGGCTATCTGCTTGACTCTTGAATTTGCGCTATCGCCATTTGGCAGAACTTTAAATCGTTTTGCATCCTCTCCTCCCTCACCACTACAAGAAGCTCCTTTAATTCTATTCATGCCCATAGCTAATGTTTCATGTGCCTCGGCTGATAAGGCTCCATGTGACATGCTTCCACTTCCAAATCTTTTTAAAATTTCCTCAAGTGGTTCAACTTCTTCAATTTTTATTGGTTCTTTTAACTTTTTAAATTCTAATAAATCCCTGATGTTAATGGGTGGTAGATTGTGTATGCCTGAGGAATACTTTTTGTATTGTTCATAAGAACCACTTCCTACCGCGCTTTGAAGTAAGTGTATTAACTTACCTTGATATTGATGATCTTCTCCGCTTTTTCTATACCTGTAAAGACCTCCGATAGGTAAAGTAAAAACATTTTTTGCATTAAATTTTGCATGAAGCTCTTTTATTTTTTTCTCAATACCTATTACGCCTATACCAGATATTCTTGATGACATTCCTGGAAAGTAATCTGAGACAATTGCCCTACTTAAACCTACAGCTTCAAAATTGCATCCGCCTCTGTATGAACTGATCACAGATATTCCCATCTTTGACATTATTTTTAATAAACCTGCATCTATAGATTTTTTAAATTTAATCACGCAGCTTTCAAAATCAGATTTACCAAATAATTTCTTTTCAAATCTTTGGTATATGCTGTCAATAGCTAGATAAGGATTTACAGTTGTTGCACCAACACCGATTAATACAGCAAAAGAGTGTGTGTCTAAAGCGTCTGAACATTCTACGTTTAATGAGCAATATCCTCTTAGGCCCTGCTTGACTAAATAAGAGTGCACTGCCCCGACTACTAAAATACTTGGGATGGTTGCTTTTTGATTACTTATATTTTTATCAGATAAAATAAGACATGTGCTTCCCTCTCTTACTGATGTTTCAGCCTCTTCTCTAATTGCTTCTATTCTATCTTTTAAAGAAGATGAAATATCAAATGTGCAATCAATTACTTTGGTTTTCTTAGAAAAAAATTTTCTAAATTTCTTAAATTGAGAATTTGTTAAAATAGGACTATCCAAAACATAAATATTTTCCTCAGTTAAATTATCAAAATCTAAAATGTTCCCAAGGTTTCCAAATCTTGTTTTCAAACTCATCACCTTATTTTCTCTTAAAGAGTCAATCGGAGGATTTGTTACTTGACTAAAATTTTGTCTAAAATAATGCGAAACTGGTCTAAAATGACTAGACAAAACAGCAACAGGTGTGTCATCTCCCATTGAACCAGAGGCTTCTTTGCCTTCCTCAGCCATAGGATGAAGGATTAACTCCAAATCTTCGATACTTAATCCCGATAAATACTGTCTCTTCCTTAAATCTTCTCCAGTAAAATTAGGTTTCTCGTTTTCGTTAGAAATTTTCTTTTCTAAGTCAATTATTTGTTTATTATATTTTTTATAATCTTTAGCCAATAGATCTTTTATTGCCTTGTCTTTAAATAATTTACCTTTTTTTAAATCAATAGCAATAATTTGTCCTGGTCCTAACTTTCCTTTCTCTATAATTTTTTCTTCGGAAATTTTTATCATTCCAGTTTCAGAGCCCGCAAAGAATAAATCATCCGAGGTTATTGTATATCTTAGAGGTCTTAGTCCGTTTCTATCTGATGACGCCAAAACCCATTTTGCATCAGTAGCACATATTGCTGCTGGTCCATCCCAAGGTTCTATTGTGCTATTTAAAAAATTAAATAAGTCTTGATGATTTTTTGGAACTGTTTTACTTCTTTTAGACCAGGCATCTGGTATCATCATCAATTTTATTAATGGAGCAAGTTTGCCGGAATGAACTAGTAGCTCAAATACATTATCAAGAGCCCCAGAATCTGATGAACTTCTGATAACTGGCTTTAAGTCTTTTACATTTTTAAATAATGAGCTAGACATGTCTTGCTCATGAATTTTCATCCAATTTATATTTCCTTTTAAAGTATTAATCTCTCCGTTGTGCGCTAATGTTCTAAAAGGCTGCGCAAGATCCCAGCTTGGAAAAGTATTAGTTGAATATCTTTGGTGGAAAACAGCAAATCGTGATGTTAGCTTTTCATCACTAAGATCAGGATAAAACTCTGATAGCATTTCTGCTAAAAACATTCCTTTGTAAACAATAGATCTTGAGCTAAATGAGCAGATGTAAAAGTCTTTTAATTGACTTTCTGTTGCTATTTTTTCTATTTTTTTTCTAGTTTCGAAAAGGTCTCTCTCAAGATCATTAGTTTTTAAATTTTCATTCTTTTTAAACATTACCTGCGCAATTTCTGGCCGGCTTTGATCAGCAGTTTTGCCAAGTACACTTGGGTTGATTGGGACTTGTCGCCATCCATAGATATAATAATCACTTTCTAATAAAGTAGACTCTATAATCTCTCGGCATTTTTCTTGTTCAGAATAATCAGTTCTAGGCAGAAAAACCATACCAACACATATTCTTTTTTCTTCATCTAAAGTGTGACCTGTGTTCAAAATTTTTTCCTTGAAAAAATCTGGAGCTATCTCAATTTGTATACCAGCTCCATCTCCTGATTTACCATCAGCATCGACAGCACCCCGATGCCAAATCGCTTTTAAGGCTTCAATTCCATATTCAACTACTTTTCTGGACTTTTTTCCATTTGTTGAAGCAATTAAACCTACCCCGCACGCATCGTGCTCCATCTCAGAATTATAATTGTAAGTTTTTTCCAAAAGAACTTTATTTTTTTTGTAACTATTCATTTACGCTGCTTCTGATGATTTGTTTTTATTTATTTTCATTTTTAAAAACTTCTCAATTTGAGCTGCTGCATCCCTACCATCTCTAATAGCCCAGACAACTAATGAGGCTCCTCTTACAATATCGCCGGCAGCAAATACTCCTTCTAAATTTGTTTGCATAGTTTTAAGATCTATTTTTATTGTTCCCCATTGAGAAATTGCAAGTTCTTTTGCATTGAATAATTTTGGTAAATCTTCTGGGTCAAACCCTAAAGATTTAATTACTAGATCTGCTTTGACTTTATATTCCGATCCAACTTGTATCTCAGGTCTTCTTCTTCCAGATGAGTCTGGATCTCCAAGCTTCATTTTATTAACCTCGACAGCCTCAACTTTTGTACTTCCAATAAACTTTTTAGGACTGGTCAACCAAACAAAATCTACACCTTCCTCTATAGCATTACCAACTTCTCGAGCTGATCCTGGCATATTTTCTCTATCTCTTCGATATAAACATTTGACTGATTTAGCTTTTTGTCTCACCGATGTTCTTACACAGTCCATCGCGGTATCGCCTCCTCCAATCACGACAACATCTTTTCCTTCCGCATTCAGCGTTCCGTTATCAAATAATTCTACCTTATCACCTAATCCTTTTCTATTAGAGGCAGTAAGAAAATCCATGGCAGGAAAAATATTTTTAAGATTATGACCGGGTATATCGATCTCTCTAGCTTTATAAACCCCTGTAGCAATTAAAATTGCATCATGTCTCTTTTTTAATTCGTATAGTGTTTCATCTTTTCCGACTTCAAAATTTTGAACAAATTTAATACCACCATCTTTTAAAAGTTTTGTTCTTCTTTCAACAACAAATTTTTCAAGTTTAAAGTTTGGTATGCCATAAATTAGAAGTCCACCAGGTCTATCATACCTATCATAAATAGTTACTTGATACCCAGATTTTCTTAATTCTTCTGCACATGCCATACCCGCGGGACCTGCACCTATAATTCCAACTGATTGTTTTAACTCCTTCTTAATTTTTAACGGTTTTACCCAACCTTTTTCCCAAGCAGTATCATTAATATATTTCTCAATCGATCCTATAGTTACAGTGCCATGTCCTGATTGTTCAATAACACAATTACCTTCACATAACCTATCCTGAGGACAAATTCTTCCGCAGACTTCGGGCATATTATTTGTACTTTGAGATATTTCATATGCCTCTTTTAACCTTCCTTCAGCAGTAAGCTTAAGCCAGTCTGGTATATTGTTGCTTAGTGGGCAATGGATTTGGCAGAACGGGACTCCACATTGTGAGCATCTGCTAGATTGTTCTTTTGCTTTATCTGTTATAAATTCATTATATATCTCATTAAAATCACTTTTTCTTTTATCAGTACTTCTTTTGACAGGAGTTTCCTGTTTTAAATCAACAAACTGTAACATTTTTTTTTTCATAATTCGGGAAATTAGATAAATATTATTGAAAATTAAAGATTTTAAAGGTCAATAACATTTACTTATATTTTGTTTTTCCTTTAAAATTAATGCTTTTTTTTACATAGCTGCTATGCACTTAAAAAAGACATCAAAAAAACAACCTTCAATTTTATTTTTTTTCAATGTATGAAATCATAATTTTATCTTTGATCCAAGGCGTAACCGAGTTTTTGCCTGTCAGCTCTTCTTCGCATTTGATTATTTTTTCTGAATTTTCAAAATTTAGTAATAAAAGCCTATCAATCGACGTTAGTTTGCACATAGGCTCTTTTTTGGCAGTAATCATTTTTTTTCGCAAAGATATTATTAACTTTATTGATAACAAAAAACTTTTTTTTAAAATCTTTGTTTCTTCAATTCCAGTGATGATATTTGGGTTTTTTTTAGTTCAAATGAACTTAATAGATAATCTTAGAAATATAAAGGTAATCGGTTGGACAACGTTATTATTTGGAATTCTACTTTATTTTAGTGATAAATTTAAATTAGAAAAGAGTATTGAAAATAATTTTAATTATAAAACAGCACTATTTATTGGTTTGTTTCAAATTTTTTCTTTGATACCAGGAGTTAGCAGGTCTGGAATAACAATTACTGCTGCACGTATTTTGAATTTTAAAAGATTTGACTCGGCTAGAATATCCTTTTTAATGTCAATACCTACTCTTGGTGCAGTTTCTATTTTTGGTTTAAATAATATTATACAATCTGACGATTTAAATTTTTCAATTATAAACTTATTAGCTATTTTTCTATCTTTCGCTTTTTCATTTATTACAATCAAATATTTTTTAAAGTTTGTCAAAAATTTTAGTCTAAAAATATTTGTGATATATAGAATTCTTCTAGGAACTTTAATACTATTTCTATAAGATTTATAAAAATAAAGTCAATAAAAAAAGAATTATTAATACAATCAAAAAGAAAATAATTACAGACTTTTGTAATGATATAGAAAATAAGTTTTTCATATTTAATTTATTTTTTAATTTTTAAAAGTATCTTCTCAGAAAAACAATATATTAAAGTAAAAAGATATTTAGATTGAAGTTCCTGAATTTTAAATTTAGCATCTCCTTTTTTTCTACCAAACCAATTTATAGCGATTATTTCAAAAGAATACCTCCTACTTATTATCTTCAGAGGTATCTCTAAAAAAATATTAAAACTTTCTGAAACAAAAGGCATCATAGTCATCAATACTTCTTTTTTATAAATTTTGAAAGCATTAGTATAATCATTGTACTTATTCCAAAAAATAATGCTAACGAAAAAATTAAATATCCTATTTAAGAAAAGCTTTTTCAGAGGGTAGTCTTTTACTAAAGATTCTTTTTGAAATCTTGACCCTAAAACTGCATCAATTTTTTTTTCGTCCATAATAGAATTATATTTTTTTAGATCGTTTATATCGTCTGATAAATCAGCCATCATTATTGCAATCTTTGTTCCACTGCTTTTTGATATTCCTAAATTAATAGCTCCTCCCAATCCTATCTTGTTATTGTTGAATATTTTAAAATTTTGATGGTCTCGAAAAATATTTTTTGCTTTTTCTAAAGTATCATCTGTACTAAAATCATTTATCAATATTACTTCGTATTTTACTTCTCTTAAACCATTTGAAAAATACTTGAAAATATCTTCCAAATTATCTGACTCATTCTTAGCTGGAATTATTATTGATAACATAACTTTTATTGTTTATTTCTTTATTGGAATTAATAAGATATTTAATAGTTTATGAAAATACTAATTACGGGTGGATGTGGTTTTGTTGGCTCAAATATTGGATTTTATCTTAAGAAAAAACTAAAAAACGTTAAAATCAGCAGTTTAGATAACCTCATCAGAAGAGGTTCAGAAATTAATCAAAGAAGACTGAAAAAAATAAATATAAATAATTTTAACATTGACATATCTAATTCAAAAAAAATTAATAATTTAAAAATAAAATTCGATCTAATTATAGATTGTTGCGCGGAACCAGCAATTGAAGTTTCAAAAACAGAACCGGATAGAGTTTTAAATACTAATCTAATTGGAACTTATAATATTTTGAAAAAATGTTTAAAAGATAAATCTAATTTGATTTTTTTATCATCCAGCCGAGTATATTCGATAAACTATTTAAGAGGTCTAGTAAATAATTTAATATTAAAAAAACCAATAAAAAAAATTATCAGAGTTAATGAAAATTTTCCAACTTCTGAACCAAGCTCTCTATATGGTTTCACTAAGCTAGCATCAGAAAAATTAATAAAAGAGTTTTTTTATAAAACTAATCAAAAATATTTGATTAATAGATTTGGGGTGATCTCAGGACCTTGGCAATTTGGTAAACAAGATCAAGGATTTGTACCTCTGTGGGTCGCAAAACATTTTTTAAAAAAAAAGTTAAGTTATATTGGTTTTGGTGGAAATGGTTTCCAAATTCGAGACGTAATTCATATTAATGATGTTTGTGATCTAATTTTAATACAAATTAAAAAATTAAATAAAATTAATAATAAAACTTTAAATATTGGGGGCGGGTTAAAAAGCTTTAGCTCTCTTAGAAATTTAACAAATCTTTGTCGAGAGGAAACTAATAATATTATACCTATTAAAAGTATTTCCAAAACATCAGCTTTTGACATACCGATTTATGTGACAGACAATTCTAAAACTTTCAGATTATATAATTGGAGGCCTAAAAGATCTATGAGTCAAATTGTAAAAGATATATATATTTGGATTAAAGAAAATAAAGAAGTCTGGAAATATTTTAAATGAGTAAAATTTTAATTACTGGATCTTGTGGGCTGGTAGGATCAGAGTCATCACTTTTTTTTTCAAAAAAGGGTTATGAGATTTTAGGTATTGACAACAATGCAAGAAAATTCTTTTTCGGAAAAGATGGAGATACTTTATGGTTAAAATCTAAATTACAAAAAAATTTAAAGAACTATGTCCACTTTAATGTAGATATAAGAAACTTCGATTCTCTCAAAAAAATTTTTAAGAAATATAAAAAAGAAATTAGTTTGATTATACATTGTGCAGCACAACCCTCACATGATTGGGCAAAAAATAAGCCTTTTATAGATTTTGATATTAATGCAAGAGGTACTTTAAACTTATTAGAATTAACAAAAATTTACTGCCCTGAAAGTCCATTTATTTTTATGTCAACTAATAAGGTCTATGGTGACAATCCAAATTTTTTGCCATTAATTGAAAACAAGACAAGATGGGAACTAAAAAAAAACCATAAATATTTTAAAGGGATTGATGAAACTATGTCATTAGATAATTGCACGCATAGTTTTTTTGGAGCTTCGAAAGTATATGCTGATTTAGTGGTTCAAGAATATGGGAAGAATATAGGTTTGAAAACTGCATGCTTCAGAGCTGGTTGCATCACAGGTCCTAATCATTCTGCAGCAGAACTTCATGGTTTTCTCTCTTACTTGGTAAAAAAGTCTATTAAATTTAAAAAATATAATTTGATTGGATATAAAGGTAAGCAAGTGAGAGATAATATTCATAGTTATGATTTAGTAAATTGTTTTTGGGAGTTTTTCAAAAAACCAAAATTTGGTGAGATATATAATACTGGCGGAGGTCGTTTTTCTAACTGCTCAATCTTAGAGGCTATAAGTATTATCGAAAAAATTACTGGTATCAAAATTAAGAAAAAAATAATTAAAACTAATAGGGTTGGAGATCATATTTGGTACATAAGCAGTATGAGTAAATTTAAGAAACATTATCCTAGATGGAAACAACACTATTCAACACAAAAAATAATAAAAGAATTAATTGATCAACTTTCTTTTTAAATATTTAGCAAATTCAATCACTAACAAAAGTTGAATCGGTAATAATATTAGGCTGTATCTCGGTAAAATAAAAAATATCGAGAATAGAAAAATGTTTAGAAAAAAATACAAAGATAAAAACTGAAAAAAACCTTTCTTATTAATTGCCAGTACAGCTCCTACAAAACTTGTCAAGGCAAGTAAAATTTTAGGCAATAAATGAAAAATATTGTAATAATAAGGATAAGTCGAGTTAAAGTCGATAAATAAGAAAGATATAACTTTTATGAAATAAAATTTAATATATGAAAATGGATCTTCCAAAATGAAACTTATCGCTTTTTTTTTAAATAAGTTATCTAAATTAATTTCATAATAATTGTCAGATTTTATATTTTTATTTTCAGATTTTTTTATTTCTTCAATATGTTTATAATCTCCTTCTACTTTAAATGATGGATTGTTTCCTTTAAGTAAATTGTAGCCAAAAGATTTTGTAAGTA
>CACKBP010000006.1 GCA_902598315.1 uncultured Pelagibacteraceae bacterium | reverse complement strand
AATTTTTTGTCCTACTCCAAAAAATATTACTTTGCTCACTATCTAAAATAGAAAGCTCTTGATCCAAAAGACCTAATTCTTTAGATAATCTGTTTGCTCTTTGATCCACAGAATTTGTTGGACCTTCAATTCTTATAGCAGTTAAGCCCCCATCGTGTGTAAGATCATTCAGAACAAAATCTTTTCCAAAATAATCTGGATAAAAAACTCCACCGGATGGATCTGTAGAAGATGACAATGCTTTTCCAAGAAAGTCTAGTGCTTTTTTAAGATGAGGGTTCTTTATAATTAAAGTTTTACTTGTTTCTGGTTTTGGTAAAACTTTTATTGAAAGCTCAGTTAATATCGTGAGTGTTCCAAAAGATCCTGATACTAATTTACTTAAATCATAACCAGTAACATTCTTAACTACTGTTCCCCCTGATTTAATAGTTTCACCTTTTCCGTTAATCCCTTGAAATCCAAGTATGTGATCTCGAACACTTCCAACTTTAAATCTTCGTGATCCGGCAAAATTACATGAAACGACTCCACCAATCGAACCGCTGTTACTTTGCCCAGAAAATAAGTAACCAAAATCATTCGGTTCAAAAGCTAATTGCTGATTATTTTTGTCTAGCTCCCCTATTATTTCTTTCAAAGGTGTACCAGCTTTAACTTTGATATAGAGCTCTTCAGGTTTGTAATCAATTATACCTTTGTAATCAGAGAGATCTAAAGTTTTTTCAGATTGAAAATTTCTTCCAATTTTATTTTTTGATTTTAATCCATTGATTTCTAGAGGTATATTTTTCCTATAACAAGTTTTAACTATCTCAACTATTTCCTCTCTTGAAGTAGGTTTAAAAATATTTTGATTAAAATCTAGGGATGTCTGGGAATTTTGTTTTTCCTCCATGGACATGAACTCTCCCTTCCTCAGCACATTTTCTAAGTATTGGATAAACTTTGCCTGGATTTAATAATGAGTTTGGATCTAAAGCAACTTTAATTGTTAATTGTTGTTGTATATCTTTATCATTGAATGCTTCACACATTAATTCTCTTTTCTCTATACCAACTCCGTGTTCACCAGTTAGAGCCCCGCCGACTTTTACACAATACTTTAAAATATCAGCTCCAAACTCCTCACATTTCCTTAAAGACTCTTTGTCATTTGCATCAAACATAATTAGAGGATGGAGGTTTCCATCTCCTGCATGAAATGCATTGGCAACTGGCAAATTATATTTTTTAGAAAGTCTTGAAATTTCATTTAAAACCTCAGCAAGTTTTCCTCTAGGTATTGAACCATCCATACACATATAATCAGGCGCTAAAACTCCACAAGCCGGAAAAGCTGCTTTCCTACCGGCCCAAAATTTTAATCTCTCTTCATTTGTTTTACTGATTTTTAAACTTGATGAATTATTTTTTTCAGCAATTTCTTTTGTCTTTTGAATGTAAGCTTCAACTTCATGTTCTGTTCCATCAAATTCTACAATCATCATCGCCTCTGCATCAGTTGGGTAACCTGCTTTAGAATAATCATTAGTTGCTTTCGTCAGAGCTTTATCCATTATTTCCATCCCAGCCGGTATACATCCCTCTGCAATTATTTCAGCAACACAGTTTCCTGCATCTTCAATTGATGGAAACCCAACTAAAGCGGCTTTAACAACCTCAGGCGACTTTAAAATTTTTACAGTAACCTCTGTGATAACTCCAAGTAAACCCTCTGAACCTGTCATCAAGCCTAAGAAATCATATCCCTCCGCGTCCATAGCTTTACCACCAAATTTAGTGACAGTTCCATCCATTAAAACTACTTGAATACCCAAGAGATTATTTGTAGTTGCACCGTATTTAAGAGAATGAACTCCGCCAGAATTTTCAGCTACGTTTCCGCCTATGGAACATGCTATTTGACTTGATGGATCCGGAGCATAATAAAAACCTTTGTCTTGAACAGCATGAGTGATTGCTAAATTTGTTACACAAGGTTGCGTAACCACACATCTATTTTCATAATCAATCTCAATTATTTTATTAAATTTTCCCATTGCCATTATAACACAATCTTCTAAAGGCATCGAACCACCAGATAAACCTGTACCTGCTCCTCTTGGGACTACTTTAACTTTGTTCTCATTACAATATTTTAAAATTTGACTAACTTCCTCAACTGTCTCAGGCATAACTACTAAAAGAGGCATTTGTCTATAAGCCGTCAAGCCGTCAGTTTCGAAAGGTCTTAGTTCATCAGGATTCGAAAGAACATTTTTAGAATTGATAATTCCACGAAGATCAGATGCAATTTTATCTTTTTTAGACATAATTGCGTTATCAACTTTTGGCATTTGTAAACTGCTCATAATCAATCCTACTTAAGCATTTTTGATATTTTATCTAGTGCTTTTTGAATGTTATCCCTTGATGCGGCGAAGCTAAAACGTACATAATCGACTGATGTTTTGCCAAATGCTGTTCCTGGAACAATTGCCACACCTGCTTCGTGCATACATTTCTTTGAAAATTCACTTCCACTCATACCTGTTCCCTTTACATTTGGAAAAGCGTAAAACGCTCCACCAGGCATACTGCAATCCACACCAGGTAAATCATTCAATCCTTTGTGAATTAATTTTCTTCTTTGATCAAACTTTTCCATCATATGATGAATAGAATCGTCAGGCCCATCTAGTGCTGCAATTCCGGCAAACTGTGAAGGCGCGTTTACACAAGAAAAACTATTTATAGCTAATTTAGTTACATGAGGAATTAAATTTTCTGGCCATACGCTCCATCCCATTCTCCAGCCGGTCATAGAGTAAGCTTTGCTCCATCCATCTAAAACTATCAACCTGTCTTGTAAATCTGGATAATTGAAAAAAGTCGGCATCTCTTTTCCGTCGAAAATTTGTCTGCTATAAATTTCATCACTAAGAATTGTAACGTGTGGATGTTTCTTTAAACCTTCAGCAAGAAAATCAATTGCAGGTTTTTCAACAAAACTTCCTGTTGGATTATTTGGATTAATCAGAATCACAAGACGAGTTTTGTCTGTTATTAAAGATAAAATTTTTTCAGGATCAAATTTTAAATCTTTTTCTTTTGTTAAATCATATGGTACTGCTTTGGCACCAGTATAATTAATCATAGATTCATAAATTGGAAAACCAGGTGTTGGATGAACAATTTCTGCACCAGGCTCGCCGATCATTTGAATAGCAAAGTACATGGTAGGTTTTCCACCAGGCATAATCATAATCCGCTCAGGACTTACTTCTTTTTTATATAAACTTTTTATTTTTCTTGAAACTGCTTGCCGGCATTCAGCAATACCGTTAGCTAAAACATATCCATGATGTCCGTCATCGATAGCTTTTTTTGCTGCGTCCATAATATGTTTAGGAGTCATAAAATCTGGTTGACCTAAACCTAAATGGATCATTTCTTTGCCCTGAGCTTCAAGTTTCTTTGCTTCAGCTAAAACACTAAAAGCTGTTTCAGTTCCAAGCCTATCTAAATTTTTTGCTAATTTCATATTTTAAACCTAATATTTATTATCACTTTTGAAAACTAGTTTTTTTGCATCACCTATAAGCAATTTTTGTTCTATTTAGCTCTTTTATGCTTTTACATCCTAATAAAATCATGTCTCTTCTGATTTCATCTCTCATTCTTTTAAGAATTTGTTCAACTCCTTTTTGACCTCCTGCGCCTAAAGCAAATAAAAAACCTTTACCAAAGCTACAAGCTGTTGCCCCCAATGAAAGCGCTTTTAAAACGTGTGTTCCTCTCCTAATGCCTCCATCTAAAATTATTTCTATTTTTCCACCAACTGCATCAGCAATTACAGGTAATTGATCAAATGGTGACCTTGATCCATCAAGTTGTCTACCTCCATGATTTGAAAGCATTATAGCTGAAGCTCCAATATCAACAGCTCTCTTTGCGTCTTCTACAGACATCACTCCTTTCAAAGCAAATGGTCCTCCCCATCTTTTAACTACATATTCAGCATCCTTCCAGCTCATTGCAGGGTCATACTGTTCATTAATATAATCCATTACACCTTTTGCTATACTCGTTCCTTTTTTTGTCCAATGAGAGACATTTGCAAGCTCAAATTTTTTATGTGTTAAATAATTAAACGCCCATTTAGGGTGAGAAGCAAAACTTAATAAACTTTTTAACGTTAGTTTTGGAGGAGTTGTGAACCCCCACTTGTGATCTCTTTCTCTATTACCAGCTACAACGGTATCTACAGTAAGACACATAGCTTTAAATCCAGACCTTTTACATCTATCAATTAAGTTATCTGTAAGACCTTGATCTTTATGTATGTAAAGCTGAAATAACTTTGGACCCCCAGATATATTTGCTACTTCCTCAATAGAAGATGTCGCCATAGTAGACATGCTATAAAAAGTTCCAAATTTTTCAGCTGCTTTCGCTGAAGCTTTATCTCCATCATGATGATAAAGTCTTTGCATGGCTGTAGGTGATAAAAAAATTGGTAAATCAATTTTCTGACCAAAAACAGTAGTAGATAAATCTGGTTCACCTACACTAGCTAAAATATTAGGAATTAAATCACACTTTAAGAATGATTCAGTATTTCTTTTTAACGTGGTCTCATCGTCTGCACCACCGTCAATATAATGAAATATAGGAGCAGGTAAATTTTTTTTAGCTAATTTTCTAAAATCATCAAAATTATAACAATCGTTTAAATTCATTGTTGTTAAAAATTTTTAGAAAAAGTAATTTGTTGATTATCAGTTCCAGGATTTGAGTCACCCCAATCGTTATTAGAAATATGACTGTAACTATAGCTTAATTTTGAATTTTTAAAAAAATCAAAGCCTACTTTTAATTCACTTTTAAATTCTAAAACACTGCCTAAATCTTTCCCATCCCCTTTTTCGTAATATCCGGGTGTGAAACTTGGTAAAATTTTTAGTGGACCAACACCATATTGTGCTTCAACTCCTGTATAAAAATAGGCTGAATTTTTTCCAGTTATAAAAGCTCCCGTTACAGGCTTAAACTTTCCTAAAAATGTGTCTCTAAATAAGTCAGGATTTTTATGCTCAATTCCAAATAGACTTGTTTTGTCATCACCTTCTTTATCAATTACATCAAAAGTGCCAGTATAAAAAGACATTTCATTATTAACCTCATCCGCATTTATAATAGAGGTTAATAAAAAAATTATTGTTGTTAAAATTAAGAAAACTTTTTTCATTTAAAAAAACTACAATTAATTAGAGAATATGTACAGGTAACTTTTAGGTTTTTTCTCTTTTTTTTCTAAATTGGTACAAAATAATCAGTCCTCCACTTACCAAAATGACGTAAGGAAAAAGCCATAAGATAAAATTTTGTTTATTAAGTTGAGGCTTGTAAACAATCCATTCTCCATACTTATCTGCCATAAATGAGTAAATTTCATCCTCGGACTTCCCTTGTTTTATTAAATCATTAACTACAAGTTTTACTGTTTGAGCAAAGTCAGAATTGGAGTCAGAGATTGACTGACCTTGGCAAACCAGGCAACGTAAATTTTTGTAAATAAGGTTTTTGTCAATATCTTTTCCAAAAATATGAGATATGTTAAAAATAAAGATTATAGTTAATATATAAATTTTTATTTTCATAAATTACTTACAATTTCTAAAATTTTATAATAATCCTGTTTATTTAATGGGCCAACATACTTTTTAATGATCAATAATTCTTTATTTATTAAAATAGTTTCTGGAATACCGTAAATACCAAAATTTATTGACTGTTTTCCTAATTCATCTCTTGCAATAAAATCGTAAGGATTCCCAAGATCGTTTAAAAAAGATTCAGCATTTTTCTTTTTATCTTTAAAGTTTACACCAACCATTTTCAATTTCTGGGTTTTGTTCAAATTCATTAATATAGGATGTTCTGCTCTGCAGGGAGCACACCATGATGCCCAAAAGTTTATTAGTGTAAAATTATTTTTTTTAAGATCTTCCAATGTAAAAAGTTTATCTTCTTCAAAAGACTCTAATTTCACATTATGTATTTTTTTTCCAACTAAATTAACAGTACTATAATTGTTATCTTTTTTTAAACTTAGATAAAAAATACCAATCGTAAATATTAAAATTAATATAAAAGTAAATTTAATTATTCTTTGCATTTTTAAAAATTCTTAAAAAACCTCCCAATGTTAAAAATAATACTGATATCCAGATCCAAATCATCATGGGTTTTTTTTGAAATTTGATGTTATAGAATTCTGATCTATCTATGTTGCTCATCGTGAGGTAATAATCTTTTATAAAATTTGTTTTAATGGCTGCCTCATAAGTTAAGGTTCTTGGATTTTCGTAAATCCTTATTTCGGGATTTAAAGTCTTTTTATCACCTAGTTTAATATTTTCGACTTCAAGATTTCCAATTATCGCTTTATAATTATCGTAATCTTTAAGTTTTAAATTTTTAAATTTAATTTGATAATTATGGAATTTTTTAGTTTCCCCAACCCTCATATTTAAATCTCTCTCTATTGAAAAATTATGATTCAATCCAATAAAAAAGACTAAAAAACCAAATGAAATATGAGAAATTATACGAGCTAAATCAATGTTTGATTTTTTTATCGATTTAATTAGATCGTTTAGAGATGAAATAATTAAAAATAAAGAAGATATAATTATTAAATTTGACAAAATTGTATAACTTTTGAAAAAGTAGAATATTGCAAAATTTATTGCTATAGCGACCACTGCTATTATTATAAGATTAATCAAATTATCAAATCTATTCTTTATCCATTTCGTATTAGGGCCTACTGCCATAAAGATAAGAAAAGCTACTACTACAGGAAATATAACTGCGTTATAAAATGGTGGACCAACTGAAATTTTACTATCAGTTAATGCATCAGTGAAAATTGGATATAGAGTACCAATTAATATTGTCAGCAAATAAAACATCATGAACCAATTATTAATAAGTACAAATGTTTCTTTGCTGTTTGAATTTATTGAATAATTTTTGGCACAGTACTTTTTAAAAAATAAAAAAATCGACCCAAAAATCAGTAAACTCAAAAAAGACAAAATGTAAATACCACGTCCTGGGTCACTTGCGAATGTATGCACAGAGTTAAGTATCCCAGATCTTACTAAAAAAGTTCCTGTTACACTCAATATGAATGTCATTAAACAAAGAATGATAACCCAAAAATAAAATAAATTTCTTTTTTCCAAAACTATTAGGGAGTGAAATAAAGCTGTCATTGCGAACCATGGTAGTAAAGACGCATTTTCTACTGGGTCCCAAAACCAAAAGCCGCCCCAACCTAATTCATAATATGCCCAAATGGATCCTACTAAAATTCCTAAAGTCTGAAAAACCCAAGAGATAAGAACCCAGTTTTTAATTGATAATGCAAAGGATTTATCAGAATAATCTGTTATCAAAGCTGCCATAGCTGCTGAAAAATAAATCGAAGACCCTACAAAGCCAAGATAAAGTAATGGAGGATGAATTGCTAAAGCTGGGTCTTGTAAAATAGGGTTTAAACCCAAACCTTCTTTAGGAACAGGTGATATAGAGGTAAAAGGATTCGAATTAAATAAAATAAAAAATAAAAATCCTAGGATAATAATATTTTGAAAAATTAAAGTGTAAAGTCTAAATTTTTTAGGATGTAATTTATTTTTAATCAAGAAAAGAAATGAAAAAATTACTAAGATTATAACCCATAACATTAAGCTTCCCTCATGATTTCCCCAAGTTCCAGAAATTTTATATAACAATGGCTTTGCTGAATGGGAGTTCTGATAGACATTTATCAATGAAAAATCTGAGATGATAAAGGCTGCAATTAAAGTAAAAAAACAAGCTAAGATAACTGTACTCTGTACTAAACTTATTTGAAAAATTTTGCTGTGAATCAACTCCTGAGATTCTTTTAAGCATTGAAATGAAAAATAAATTAAGCTTAAGCTTAAAAAAGCACTCAAGAATAATAGTAAATTTCCTAAATTACTTAGCATTTTTTTTCATAATTTCTTTAAGCTCAGGTGGCATATAATTTTCGTCGTGTTTTGCAAGAATCCTTTCAGCAATAAAAAATTTCTTATCTTGTAGTTTGCCCTCTGCAACAACTCCTTTTTCCTCAGAAAACAAGTTTGGAACTGTTCCGCTATAACTAACTTGTAATTCATTTTTAAAGTCTGTAATAACAAATTTTATTTCATTTTCCTGAACGATAAGTGAATTTTTTTTAACCATACCCCCCACTCTTATCTTTTTACTAAAATCTAACTCTTGATTTTTTTTTATGTCTGAAGGTGATTTAAAATATAAAATATTATTTTTTAAAGACTGAAGAATTACGAATATTGCTAAAAAGGAAATAATAAGTGAAATGCTTAAGAGAGAAGCTCTTTTTTTAACTTTTTTTGTAAGCATTGAATGCTTTAGATTGATTTATTATAAGATGACAAAACTTGAGAAGCAATTTTTGAGTTTTCTAAAACAATTCTTTTTTTCTCAACAGATAATTCGTCAATTTCTTTAGCAAAATCTCTCTCATATTTTTTTAAAGTTCTTAAAGTTTTAAGGTATATGAATCCACAAAATATGATCGTTAGAGCAAATGAAGCCCAAACATAGAAACCGTATCCACTCATATAAATAAAATTTTGTATCATTCAAATTTACCTTTTTAGGTTCTTTTTCTTTATCTTAATGATTTCTGTCTTATATTTCATTAGAAAAATTAACGCACAATACAAAATTAATACTAAAAACATTAAAAATAATGGTAATAACATTGAAGAGTGGATTGTGCTGGTTCCTGTAATTTTAATACTAGCTGGTTGATGCAAAGTATTAAACCAATCAACCGAGTACTTTATTATTGGAATATTAACTAAACCAATTATTGCAACAATACTTGAAATTTTGTTTGCTTTTGTATCATCCTTTATAAATTTATTTATAATTATAAAAAGAAAATAAAAAAACGCTAAAAACAACATTGAAGTAATTCTCGCATCCCAAGCCCAAAATGTTCCCCAAGTCGGTCTTCCCCATAGTGAACCAGTGATTATGGCAATGCAAGTAAATAATAAGCCAATTGGAGCTATACTCTTTGTTACTAGAGAAAAATTTTTTATTTTAAAAACAAAATTTAAGATTGATAAAAATGCAATACAAGTGTATGACGCAAGACCTATCCACGCTGCTGGAACATGAACGTACATTATCCTTACACTATCGCCTTGTAAATAATCTGGTGGGGAAATGATTAATGCAAAAGATAAAGCGACCAAAAGTAATATAAAAAAAATTGAGTTAAAAAAATTTATCAACTTTTCAATCCACTGAAACAGATTACTATTGTTTAATAGTCCAAACATAAGTTTTAACTACAACATTTGTTTTTTTTTGTGAAGTTCTAATATAGGCCTAATTGAGAATGGGAGGGAGTAATATAAGAATTTTATTCCCAATTAGGCAACAATAATGAAAATATATTGTCTCTGTGTCCTTCATTTGAGTAAAAGTTGTTTAATTTTAGGCGTTGTAAATTTAATTAGATATTTTTAAATAGCTAGAGCCTTTTTTGCCAGAAAAAATTTCCTCTATCAAAGGATGTTTAACGGGCTCTTTTGAATTATCTATCAATAAGTTTTGCTCTGAAACATAAGCTTCATACGTTACATCATTACTTTCTGCTAAAAGATGGTAGAACGGCTGATCTTTTCTTGGCCTAACATCTTTGGGGATAGACTGATACCATTCTTCAGAATTGTTAAACTCAAAGTCAACATCATAGATAACTCCTCTGAAATCAAAGTGTCTGTGCTTGACCACTTCACCGATTGAAAATTTAGCGTTATTGCTTATTGCCATAACTTATAGTTAATAATTTTTTAATCAAAATCAATATCTAAATTGTTAAAATTTTATAATATGTTAGTCTCTATTGTTGTGAATAAGTCATTTTTAAAATTTATCACTGACTTTGGGCCTTTATTGATTTTCTTTACAATCTATTACAAAAGTGGAAATAATCTCATCGTTGCCATTCCTCCTTTAATCATCGCGACTATTGTGGCTGTTGTAATTATGTATTTTGTTGAAAAAAAAATTCCATATGTTCCATTAATAGGAGGTATAGTTATAACTTTATTTGGAGGACTAACTTTATATTTTGACAATCCGATATTTATTTATATGAAGCCTACCATTGTAAATTTAATTTTTGCTGGAATATTAATAATCAGTAAAGTTTTATTTCAAAAAAACTTTCTAAAATTCTTTTTACAAACTGCATTTCGATTAAATGAAACTGGTTGGGATAAATTAAATTTTAGGTGGGCTTATTTTTTTATATTTTTAGCAATATTGAATGAAGTTGTTTGGAGAACCCAACCTGAAGCTACTTGGGTAAACTTTAAAGTGTGGGGTATTTTACCAATTACTTTCATATTCACAGCTTTTCAACTGCCTTTAATTAACAAGTATAAACTATGAAAAAAATTAGATTGATTATTAATAATGACTTTAAAAAAAAAGAAAGAGAGAAATTTTTTATTAAGAAAGAGCTGCAATGTATTTTAAATCTTTATGCGAAAATGGTCTCAAATGGTTCATGGAAAGATTACTCTCTCTCAACTGGAACAAAAGAAGTTTCATTTGATTTTTATCAAAGATCATCTGAAAAACCTGTTTTAAGAATTACAAAAAACTTGAGGCCTAAAAATTATAATGAAAAATATTTAATTAAAGATAAGGATGGGAAAGTAATTAAAAAATCAGAAGATTTAAATCATCTAATAGATAGAACTGGTTGGAACAGATTGAAACTAATTAAATAATTATCTTCTTTGACCAAAAAGTCTTAAAAGCATTATGAAAAGATTTATGAAGTCTAGATAAAGTGTCAATGCACCCATAACAGCTTTTTTACCCATTAACTCACCGCTATCACTTGCTAAATACATATTTTTGATTTTTTGAGTGTCATAAGCTGTTAAGCCAACAAATACAAGAACTCCTATAATTGATATTACAAAATACATCATAGATGATTTCATGAAAATATTTACTATTGAAGCTATAATAATACCAAATAGACCCATCATTAAAAATGAACCTAGTTTAGTAAGGTCACGTTTAGTCGTATATCCATAAATACTCATTGCCCCAAAGGTACCTGCTGTAATGAAAAAAACTCTAGTAATGCTAGCACCAGTGTAAATTAAAAATATCGATGAAAGCGACGCTCCCATTAAAGCTGCAAATACCCAAAAAGTAGTTTGCGCCTTCGCTGCTGACATTTTAGCAATTCCAAAACTCATATAAAATACAATTGCAAGCGGAGCTAACATAATTATCCATTTTAAACCTGAGGCATATATTGAATTCCCAAAATTAGTTAATCCGATTATTTGGCCCTCTGAAGAAGTAACCACTGCCATTTTAAAAAACAATAATGCAACTAATCCAGTTAATAAAACACCTGAAGCCATGTAATTATAGACTTTAAGCATATAAGATCTTAAACCTTGATCTATGATAGCTTCGGTTGCTGATGAGCGAACAGTTGATCTTTGTTTATTGATTTCCATATGTAAATATATATGTTTTTTTAAATACTTTTCAATAGGTAAAAATTGACCTAAAAAACTACTATTATTATTACAAAATTATGAAATTTAAAAAATTAGGCACTACAGACTTAGACGTCAGTTTAATATGTCTTGGAACTATGACGTGGGGCACACAGAATAACGAAAGGGACGCATTTGAACAAATGGATTACTCCTTAGGTGAAGGGGTTAACTTTTTTGATACTGCAGAACTTTACTCGGTACCTCCTAACTCGGACTCTTACGGTAAAACAGAAGTTATGATTGGAAATTGGTTTGAAAAAAGAAAAAATAGAGAAAAAATAATTCTAGCCACAAAAGTAGCGGGTCCAGGATGTAATTGGATTAGAGGTGGAGGAAATAATTTTGATGAAAAAACCATTGGTATAGCAATTGATGGGAGTTTAAAAAGACTAAAAACAGATTACATAGATTTATACCAATTGCATTGGCCCGAAAGATCAACCAATTACTTCGGTAAAAGAGATTATAGTATTGATAGTGATGAAGGAGAGTGGAATAGCTTTGAGAGCGTTCTCGAAGCCTTAAAAAAATATATTCAGAGTGGAAAGATTAGATACATTGGCATGTCTAATGAAACTCCATACGGTCTATCAAAATATATTGAATTATCCAAAAGCAAAAAATTACCTAGGATGATGTCAGTTCAAAACCCTTATAATTTAGTTAACAGGACGTATGAAATCGGAATGTCAGAAATTTCAATTAGAGAAAAATGTGGTCTTTTAGTTTATTACCCACTTGCAACAGGCGCTTTATCCGGAAAATATCGAAATGGTCAAATGCCCAAAAATTCAAGACAAGCTTTATTCAAAGGTTGGGAAAGACATCTAAATCCTTTAGCTATGAAAGCTTATGAGGAATATTATAAACTGGCTAAAGAAAATGGCATGACAATGGCTCAATTAGCACAAGCATTCGTAAACACAAGGCCTTTTGTAACAAGCAATATAATAGGCGCTACAACAATAAGTCAATTAAAAGAAAACATAGAAAGTGTTAATATTGAATTGTCAGATGAAATTTTGAATAAGATCAATGTTATCCATAATAATAATCCAAATCCATCTCCATAATACAAGGCATTGAAATAGATAATTTTTAGTATAAAAATAAAATATGTTAGTTAAAAAATTTTTTATAATACTCATTCTAACTTTATTTTCTGTAAATGCTTTTGCTGTTGCTCCGAGGTCAACCGGAAAATATAAAAACTGGGAAAGCTTTATAGCGGAAACTGATAAAGGAAAAATTTGCTTCGCTCAAACAATTCCAACAAAAAGAGCGCCAGCTGCCGTAAAAAGAGATAAATCTAAATTATTCGTAACTTTCAGACCCTCTGAAGAAATTAAAGATGAGGTAAGTTTAACAAGTGGCCATGATTATAAGACATCAAGTGTGACTGCTAGCTCAGGAAAAAGAAGATACTCTTTTTTTTCACAAAAAGATTTTGCTTGGCTCTTGGACGATCAGGAAGAGAAAAAGTTTATCCAATTAATGAAAAAAGCAACTGACATAATTGTAAAAGCAAGAACCACAAAAGGGGCTGAGACAACTGATCACTATTCTATGATGGGATTTACAAAGGCATATAATACAGCAAAAAAAACTTGCAGCTAAATGAAAAAAATTGTTTTAGCCTACTCAGGCGGTTTGGATACATCTATAATTTTGAGATGGTTACAAGAAAATTATAAAGCTGAGATAATAGCTTACACCTCTGATATTGGACAAGCTTTAGATAAAAAAAAAATTATTAATAACGCTAAAAAATTAGGTGTTAAAAAAATAATTATTGAAAATCTAAAAAATATATTTGTGAAAGATTATGTTTTTCCTATGATAAGAGCTCATGCAGTTTATGAAGGAGTATATTTATTAGGCACATCTATTGCCAGGCCGTTAATTGCAAAAAGACAAGTTGAAATTGCAAAAAAATTTAAAGCTTTTGCAGTTTCGCATGGCGCGACTGGAAAAGGCAATGATCAAGTAAGATTCGAGCTGGGTTACTCATATTTTGGTAAAAATAAGATTAAAACAATAGCGCCATGGAGAGAATGGAAATTACAATCAAGAGCAGATTTAATTAAATACGCTAAAAAAAATAACATACCAATTCCTAAAGATAAAAAAGGAGCACCGCCATTTTCTGTAGATGACAATATTTTTCATACCTCAACAGAAGGCAAGGTTTTAGAGAACCCAAAAAATTCTGCTCCTGAATTTATTTATCAGAGAACAGTTTCACCGCAAAAAGCTCCTAATAGATCTACAAAAGTAAAAATCACTTTTAAAAACAGTGACCCTATTGCAGTAAACGGAAAAAAATTAAGTCCTGAAAAGCTTTTAAATAAATTGAATATTCTGGCTGGAAAAAATGGGATAGGGAGAGTTGATCTAGTTGAAAATAGATTTATTGGAATTAAATCTAGAGGTGTTTACGAGACTCCAGGTGGCACTTTGTTATATACTGCGCATAGAGCTATAGAGTCTGTAACTCTTGATAAAGAAACCGCTCATAAAAAAGAGAGAATAATGCCAGAGTATGCTGAGCTAGTATATAACGGTTACTGGTTTTCGAAAAAAAGATTAAAATTACAAAAATTAATCGATAAGAAAAGAAGCAAAGTATCTGGTGAGATTGTTTTAAGTTTATGCAAAGGGAATATAACTATTCTGTCAAGGAGAACGAAAAATAAAGCTTATTCAATGAAAAAAGTTTCTTTTGAGGAGAATAAAACCTTTAATAAAAAAAAAGTTGAAAATTTCATAAAATTTCACTCTAAACAGTTAAACAAAGCTTAAATTTTTGATAGATTAATAATAGATGAACAGTTCGATTCGAAATATTCAGCTAGTTGCAGTTATAGTTGTCCTTGTATCAACTATTATTGCCTTTTTTTTAGAAATGAAAGAAATGTACGAAAATAAAGATATTACTTTAGCTGATTTGCTTTTAATGTTTATTTATATCGAGGTAATTGGTTTAGTGAGATCTTATTGGGAAACTCAATCCGTAAGAATAACATATCCTTTAATCATAGCTATTACAGCGCTAGCTCGATTCATAATATTACAAGATAAAGAAAGCGACCCTGCCAATCTGATTTATATTTCTTTAGCTATTTTAATAGTTGCGATTGCTACAGTCATTATAAGATTTAGAAATAGTAAGTATTTGAAAATTGAAAAATCTAGGTCAAGCGAGCTTTAAAACACGTTAAAGTATTCTTTAATAAACATGCTATTGTCATTGGTCCCACGCCTCCAGGAACAGGAGTTATTGCTTTAACATTTTCTTTTAATTCATCAAAACTAACATCTCCTATTATTTTTTCTCCTACTTTATTAATGCCAACATCTATAACAATTGCATTTTTTTTTACCCAATCTTTTTTGATTAAATTTGGAACCCCGACAGCTGCTACTAAAATATCTGCTTTGAGGCACTCATTTTTTAAATCATTTGTTTTTGAGTGAACTATAGTTACTGTGCAATTTTCTTTTAATAATAATTGAGCCATTGGTTTACCATTTAAATTAGATCTTCCTATTATTACAGCATGTTTGCCTGCTAAATTTGATTCTATTTTTTTAATCAATAAAAGACATCCCAAAGGTGTACAAGGAACGATTGAGTCATAACCCGATGAAAGATTGCCAACATTTACTGGATTGAAACCGTCTACGTCTTTGGATGGATTAATTGCATTAATAATTTTCTCCTTACTTATCTGGCTCGGCAATGGAAGCTGAACTAAGATACCAGAAATTTTATCGTTTTTATTCAATTCTTCAATTTTTTCTAAAATATCTTTTTCACTCACATTTTTTGGATATCTAATTATTTCAGAGTTAATGCCAACTTCTCTAGCTCTTTTTTCTTTATTCTTTACGTATATTAAACTGGGCGCAAAATCTCCGATCAAGATAACTGTGAGACTGGGTGTTTTACCGCTTTTTTTCTTTAAATCTGAAATTTCTTTTTTAATTTCATTCCTAATAATCTCTGCTTGTTTTTTTCCATCAATAATCATCTTAAAAATAGTCCTGGTGCAAACATTTCAAAAACCAAATTCCTAAAAAACATCAATCCTAAGATCAGTATCACTGGAGAGATATCTATAGACCCTAAGTTGGGTAAAAATCTTCTGATAAAATTTAAAGGTGGAGCTGTAAGTTTGTAAGAAACATCTAAAACAGAATATACAAACCTATTACTTGTATTTAAAACATTAAAAGCAACCAGCCAACTAAATATTACGTGAATAATTAATATCCAAATGTAAAGGCTAACTATATTGTCGAATAGAATTAATATCGACTTCATTAATTTTTCTCCACATAAACTGATGTACTTGGAAAAGCAAAAGACGCATTATTTTTTTCTACTATATTTTTTATTTCAAGGGCTAAAAGATCTTTTACCTTCATCCACTCTAAGTATTTTGTGGTTTTAGTGAAACATATTAATTTAATATCTATTGAACTTGCAGCAAATTGATCGATTTTCACTGATAGCATTGTATTTTCTGATTTTGAAAATAACTCACTACTTTTTATATAATTTTCTATCTGTTGTTTGATATCAATTAATTGTTTGCTTGTTGTTCTATACTCTAGGCCTATAATCCAATTAATCCTCCTATTAGTAATTAAAGAATTATTTATGACTGCTTTTTCTGCAAACTGAAAATTAGGGATTGTTGCAAGAGATTTGTCAAATCTTCTAACAACTGTAGATCTAAAACCTATTGACTCAACTGTGCCTTCAATAACATCTTCAACATATATCCAATCTCCAACTTTAAATCTTTTCTCGACTAAAACTAATATACCTGAAATTAAATTTTTAAATAAATCTTGTGCTCCGAGTGCAACGGCAACACCAAATAGTCCTAGTCCGGCTATAATTGGTCCAATTTTAATTCCCCAAAGTTCTAAAACAGCCGCTAATCCAAGAATTATTATTAAGACCTTTAGAGCTTTGATAATCCAATTAACTAAATCTCTTGAAAGTAAATCACTGACTGATTTTACAACAGTTGAAAAGGGTCCAATGATTTGGTGAAAGGTCCAGAATATAAGAATTGTAATTAAAGAACGATTAATAGTTTCTAAAAAATTTGCAGCTTGAGTTTCAATAGTTAGATAACTAGTAGCTACAAAAAAACCTAATACAATCGGAAAAAACTTAGCTGGCCCTTCCATGGACTTTACAAGAGTATTATCAAAGTTATTTGAGGTTTTTGATACGTAATTCTCTAATCTTTTAATAACGAATTTTGAAAAAATTCCTCTTAAAAAAAGAAAAAATAAAAAAATTATTAAAGCAATAATAATTTCCGAAATATTAACTCCTGAAATACCTTTGTTCCAAACATCTAAAAATAATATCTTAAAATTTTGCAATACTTCCATCTAATTACCAATTTTTATAAGTTCATCTCCAGCTTCGAAGGTTTCTAAATTTTTCCATCCAGCTTCTTTGAAGACCATTATAACTTTTTCACTTATACACATAACTCTTGAGCCTGTCATCAGTCCATTGAGTGAGTACTTTTTTGCTAAATCAATAAAGCTTTCTGCGCTCCTTTTTGAGTAAACAAAAATTATGTCAGGAGGATGATCGTTGATTAAATTATTAGTATCTTCATTTAATTCTTTAATTTTTTCTGAAGTGTAGTTGATAATTTTATCTATTTGAAAACCTTCTTTTTGTAGCTCTAAATCCAAGTCTGATGTAATATTATCTCCACATATATACGCCAAGACTTTTTTTTTATCTAAGTCATCTGAATTAACAATAATATTCTTCAAGGCATTTATCGTCCCTCCAGCTGAAATAGTATTATTATAACCTTGCTGCCTTACAATCTTTTCGGTAATTGCTCCAACACAGAAACAAAGTTTATTTCTATCTGGTTTTAATAGTTTAAGACTTCTAATTGCATTAGCACTTGTGAATATAAATGCATTGTATTTCTCGGAGTCAATAGGATCAAGTTCTGCTTTAGAGATCTTTAAAGTAGGTACATGAATAATTTTATGGCCTAAAGAAAGTAATTTGCCCATTAAATCTTCAGAGTCAATTAGGGGTCTTGTTATTATAATATTCATTTTTTTTTAAATTTTTCTCCGGCAAGATTTAATAATTTTTCCCCAACACTTTTTCCTATAAAAGAAGCGTCAACCTCTCTGCCTGTAAGTTCATATTCAAAACTCTCTTGACCGCTATCTGAAAAAAGCTGAGCTTTAAGTTTTAAATTATGGTTTTCAATTTCGGCTAATCCGCCTATTGCTGTATCGCAATCACCTCCAATGGTTTGAAGCATTTTTCTTTCAGCGATTGCGCAAAGATTAGTTGTATTATCGTTAATTCTTTTTATTAAATTTTTAATTTTATCTTCCTTTCTACATTGCACTGCAATTATTCCTTGTCCCACCGCTGGTAAAATATGATCACAATTAAAAGTGAAGCTAATTTTTTTATCGAGTTTAAGTGATTTAACTCCAGCAGCTGCAAGAATGACTCCATCTAATTTGTTCTCATTAATTTTATTAATTCTAGTATCAATATTTCCCCGAATATTGATTACAGAAATATTACTATTTATTTTTTTTAATTGAAGTTCTCTCCTTTTTGAACTTGAGCCGATTTTTACACCATTTCTTAAATCAGAAATATTTTTAATTTTTTCACCAATTATTACATCTCGGTAATCGTTTCTTTTTAAATACGCTCCTATTAGTAGACCCTCGTTTTCATTAGCCTCCATATCTTTTAAAGAATGAACAGCAATGTCTATTTCTTTCTTTAATAAACTTTCTTCAATTTCTTTACAAAATAAATTTTTTCCACCTATTTCTGAGATGTTCTTATTTGGATTTAAATCACCTGATGTTTTTATAGCCTTAAAATCAATATTTTCCTCTTTAAGATCATTATTGTTTTTCAGTAATAGCTCTTTAACTTTAGCTACATAGGCTAATGAAAGTTTACTGCTTCGAGCTCCAATTGTAATTTTTGTCATTAATTGATTATATATTTGATAGAAGTATTTTATACTATTTTAATTTTTTAAAGAGATGACAAAAAAGATTACATTTTTAGGAATTGAGACAAGTTGTGATGAAACCGCAGCTGCTGTGATCAGGGAAAATGGGGGAGGAACTGCAGATGTTTTATCTAATGTAGTTTCAAGTCAAATTAAAGAACATGAGAAATTTGGAGGAGTAGTGCCAGAACTTGCTGCCAGAGCACATTTAGAAAATATTGATTACATTATTAATTCCGCATTAATTAAAAGTAAAATTTCTCTGAAAGAAATAGATGGTATAGCTGCAACGGCTGGACCTGGATTGATTGTTTGTTTAACGATCGGACTTAATATAGGAAAGTCGATTGCAGCGTTTTCACGTAAACCTTTTATAGGAGTTAATCATTTAGAGGGTCACGCTTTAAGCCCAGGTTTAGAAAACAAATTAGAATTTCCTTATTTACTTTTGCTTATATCCGGGGGTCATACCCAATTTTTAATTGTAAAAGACATAGGTCATTATCAACAATTAGGTACAACAATTGATGACGCGTTAGGAGAAGCTTTTGATAAAACTGCAAAAATGCTAAATTTAGGATATCCAGGGGGGCCCAAAGTAGAAAAGTTTTCTAAATTAGGGGATAAGAATTTTTTCAAATTACCAGAGCCAATAATTAACAAAGCGGGTTGTAATTTATCATTTGCTGGACTTAAGACTGCAGTTCTGAGAGAGACAAGAAAAATTAATGGGAATGATAAAGCAAAATACAATCTTGCAGCTTCTTTTCAGAATACAATTAATAAAATTCTGTATAAAAAAACCAAAGTTGCTGTAAAGATGTTTAAAGATAGCACACAATGTAAGAAAGTAAAACTTGTTGTTGCGGGAGGAGTGGCCGCCAACAAGTCTATAAGAGAAAATTTGAATAATTTATCAAAAGATATGAATTTTGAAACAATATATCCTAATATAAAATTTTGTGGGGACAATGCGGCGATGATTGCATGGGTGGGGATACAAAAATATAAAAAAAAATTATTTGATAATTTAAAAATAAAAGCTAAGTCGAGGTGGCCACTTGACAAGACTGCTCCTTACATGAAAGGTCCGGGCTTAAAACTCTAATGCAATATTGGTTGCTTAAATCTGAACCAGATGTTTGGTCATTCACTTTACAAAAAAAAGCTGGCAAAAAAGGGATTGCTTGGGATGGGGTGCGAAATTACCAGGCTGCTAACAACTTAAAAAAAATGAAGAAAGGTGATTTGTGTTTTTTTTATCACTCCAATATTGGAAAAGAAATTGTAGGCATTGTAGAGGTTATAAAAACAGCATTTCTCGATGCAACAGATAAGAAAAAAAAATTTGTAGCCGTTCAAGTTAGGTTCAAAGAACAATTAAAAAAACCAGTAAAACTTGAAAAAATTAAAAAAATTAATGCTATTTCCCATATAGCTTTGATAAAACAAAGTAGATTATCTGTTATGCCAATTGACTATAAAAGCTGGAAAATTATTTATAAGATGGGTAAGATATAAGAAAAATTAGAGGAAATTGTGCCTAGAAAAAAGAAAAAAAAGAAAAAAAAATTTAAAAAAATTAAGCCCAAAAAAAAATCAAGAAGGCTTAAAAAGTCAAAAAAAAAGGTTAAAAAAACAAAAAGATATAAAAAAAGATCAAGAAAAATAAAACCAAAAGCGTTAAATCTTTCAAAGGACAGTGATGGAAATTCAATTATAAAAGTTTCTGACAGCTGGGCAAATCAAGCTTATGTAAATGAGTCTAAATATAAAAAAAAATATAAGCTTTCAATAAAAGAAAACGACAAATTTTGGGCCAAAGAAGGTAAAAGAATTAGTTGGATAAAGAAGTATACAAAAATTAAAGACGTAAAATATAGTAAAGAAGATGTCAAAATAAAATGGTTCTATGATGGAACTTTGAATGCTTCATTTAATTGCATCGACAGACATCTTAAAAAAAATCCGAGCAAAACAGCAATAATTTGGGTAGGAGACGACCCCGCGGATACGAAAAAAATATCTTACAGAGAACTACACAAAAATGTTTGTAAAGCAGCTAATGGTTTAAAAAGTTTAGGTATACAGAAAGGTGATAGGGTCACTATATATTTAACCATGATACCTGAGTTAGCATATGTGATGTTGGCATGTGCAAGAATAGGTGCGGTTCATTCAATAATATTCGGAGGATTTTCTCCAGACTCAATTGCGACCAGAATTAGTGATTGTGAGTCAGAATACTTAATCACAGCTGATGAGGGAGTTAGGGGTGGTAAAATAATTCCTTTAAAAAAGATTGCTGATGAGGCTTTGGATCAATGTCCAAATGTAAAAAAATGTATAGTTGTTGAAAGAACAGGTAATCAGGTTCATTGGAATAACGAAAGAGATGTGTCTTATAAGGAATTAATTTCATCAGTGTCATCTAAATGTGATCCGGAAGAGATGAACGCTGAAGATCCTTTATTTATTCTTTATACCTCTGGTTCCACTGGTAAGCCTAAAGGAGTTTTACATACTACTGGAGGTTACATGGTGTATGCTTCAATGACACATCAGTATATTTTTGATTACAAACCAAACGATATTTATTGGTGCACCGCAGATATAGGATGGGTGACAGGTCACAGCTATATTATTTATGGCCCACTATCAAATGGAGCTACAACTATTATGTTTGAAGGAGTTCCAAATTATCCTGATAGCTCGCGTTGGTGGCAAATTGTAGATAAGCATAAAGTAAATATCTTTTATACAGCTCCAACAGCAATTAGAGCTTTGATGCGCGAAGGAGACGGTCCAGTTAAAAAGACAAGTCGAAAAACTCTCAAATTATTGGGAACTGTTGGTGAACCAATCAATCCAGAGGCATGGATGTGGTATTATAGGACGGTAGGTGACTCTAGATGCCCAATTGTAGACACGTGGTGGCAAACTGAAACCGGAGGTATACTAATCGCACCTCAACCTGGAGCGATAGATTTAAAGCCTGGCTCAGCAACAAAACCTTTCTATGGAATAAAACCAGTTTTAGTGGACAAAGACGGTAAAGTGGTTAAGGGAGAGGGCAAGGGGAGGCTTTGTATGGCAAATTCTTGGCCCGGACAAATGAGAACAGTCTATGGAGATCATCAAAGATTTATAGACACATATTTTTCACAATTTGACGGGAAATATTTTTCGGGCGATGGATGCAGAAGAGATAAGGACGGATATTATTGGATAACTGGAAGAGTTGATGATGTAATAATAGTCTCAGGACATAATTTAGGAACAGCTGAAATAGAAAGTGCTTTTGTTGCACATCCAAAAGTAGCTGAAGCTGCAGTAGTTGGATTTCCACATAGCATAAAAGGTAATGGGCTATATTGTTATGTTACTCTAAATGCTGGTGAAAACCCAACGGGAGATTTAGAGCGAGACTTAAAACTTTGGGTAAGAAAACAAATTGGTCCAATCGCAACTCCAGATGTAATTCAATTCGCACCTGGTTTGCCAAAAACAAGATCTGGAAAAATTATGAGGAGAATTTTGAGAAAAATTGCTGCTAATGAACCAGATAATTTAGGAGATACAACAACTTTAGCAGATCCTAGTGTTGTGACATCGCTTGTCGAAAATAGACAAAACAAAGGTTAATTAAATTTTAAATTTTTAGTTAATTTTTTAAACTCGTCCTTCATCAAACCCCATTTTAAATGGATAGAGTTTAAAACAATTTTTTTATCAAGGGATTTCAATTCATCTGCAATAGGCGACCAATAATATAAAGCTTGGCCACTCTCTTTAAAAGGATCGTTTAAATGATAGTTTGTAAAATTTACTTTATTTAATCTTTCTAAAAAGTTTTTTTTACCTCTATTAAAAATTTCATCGCTTAACCCATTTTTTTTTTCATTTTCTAAGATATTTAAAAAGGTTTCTTTACAATCATTCTCTTGCAAGTTTTTTTCTGAAATAAGGTACGAGAAAACATAGAAAGCACAATCTGCTAAAGCAACCACATAGATATTCCATTTTGCAATATTAATAGATTTTAAAAAAACCTCATCTTCCATCATAGCAATATACTTAACTCCAATTCTTGTTTTTAAATAACCGTATAGAGTTGTTTGAGAAACATGAGCAGATCTCTCTTGAATAAATTTTTCCAAATCTTTTTTTGATTTAATGCTTTTAAATAGTCCTGAAATTTTCCAAATAGGGATAACATACTCCCAAATGTCAATTAGAGTGGTTCTAAGAGTGTTTCGCAATTTATCTAGATTCAATTTCACGTTGTATTTAAAAAACCCTTTGTTTACTTGTCTTATAGCATTTCAATTTGGTTTTGGGGTCCTTTTTTCTCTTTTAATTCAACTCATAATCAGTATGCTCCCCAGCAATAAGAGTACTTTTTACGTAAAAAGTTAAATAATAAATAGGGGGAAATATGTCAAATAAAGACGCATATTGGAATAAGACCAAAAACCATATGATAGTAACATTGGTTCTTTGGGCTTTCTTCTCATTAGTGATCTTCATGTTTGGTTCAGAACTGAACACGATGTCTTTTCTTGGCTATCCATTAGCATATTACATGACTGCGCAAGGTTCACTTCTTGCCTTTGTGATAATTTTATTTTGGACTGCAAATAAACAAGAAAAAATCGACGAAGAACATGGTTTCTCAGAAAGAGAGGATGACTAATGTTTAAAGGAGATTTTATACAAAACCTTCCTAAAATATATGGTACCTACACTGGTGGCTTTTTAGTGTTCATCATTTTGATGGCATTAGCAGAGCAAGCAGGTGTGTCAGCTAAAAATATCGGAGTGATGTTCGTAGCTTTCACGGTGTTGATTTATGCCTTAATCGGTTATTTATCAAGAACCATTCAAGTAGATGCCTACTATGTTGCAGGAAGACAAGTGCCAACCGTATTTAACGGAATGGCAACAGCAGCTGACTGGATGTCAGGTGCATCATTCGTAGCTTTAGCGGGTGGAGTTTACTTTGGTGGCTATACTTATATGGCTTTCTTAGTAGGTTGGACAGGTGGATACGTACTTGTTGCAACATTAATGGCTCCGTACCTAAGAAAGTTTGGATGTTACACAGTTCCTGATTTTATCGGAACACGATACGGTGGTAACCTCGTAAGAGCTTGCGCAGTGTTCGTGCTTTTCATAGCATCATTTACTTACGTAACAGCACAAATTAATGCTACGGGAACAATTGCTTCTAGAGCTCTTGGAATTCCGTTTGAAGCAGGTGTATGGGTAGGATTAATAAGTATCCTTATCTGTTCAATGCTTGGTGGAATGAGAGCCGTAACTTGGACACAAGTTGCTCAGTACATTGTATTAATCATCGCATACTTAATACCAGTATTCTGGATTAGTTCTAACGTAGGTGGAGGAATTTTCCCTCACTTGATGTTGGGTGATGAGGTTGCAAGACTTGGTGAACTTGAAAAACAATTTGGACTAGTTAAAAACAGCGCCGCAGATATGAAAGCAGCTGGGGTACCAGGAGGATTGAAATATATCTCTGGAACTCACTCTGGAGTACCTGAAGGTGGAATGGCTGTCTGGAAATACTTATCGTTAGCGATTTGTATGATGGTGGGAACTGCATCGTTACCTCATATCTTAATGAGATACTTTACAACTCCTACAGTAAGAGCAGCAAGAAAATCAGTAGCTTGGTCGCTATTCTTTATTTTCTTACTTTACTCTTCAGCGCCTATGTTAGCGACATTGTCTAAATTAGCATTGATGGATCCTAATCTACCAACTGGAATTATCGGAAAATCTATTTCTGAGGTTCAGTCAATAGAGTGGGTTCAAAGATGGTCTGAAGTTAAGCAAGTATTTATTGCAGACTTTAATGGTGACGGAATACTTCAGTTGAACGAGTGGTTCATGAGAGGTGACGTTGTAGTATTAGCTACTCCAGAAGTAGCCGGTCTACCGTTCGTAATCTCTGGACTAGTGTTTGCTGGTGGTATGGCTGCTGCCATGTCAACTGCCGATGGTTTAGTTCTTGCGATATCAAATGCGTTATCACACGACATTTATTACAAGATCATAAATCCAAAAGCGGAGACATCAAAAAGACTATTAGTTGCTCGTGTACTTCTAGTAATAATCGGAGCTGCTGGTGCTTACATAGCCTCTTTCAGGCTAACAAGTATCTTAGGTTCGGTTGCTTGGGCATTCGACTTTGCAATGTCAGGCTTATTCTTCCCACTTGTACTTGGTGTATGGTGGAAGAGAGCTACTAGAGAAGGTGCAATCGCCGGTATCATAGCAGGAATTGTGTCAGGAACAGTTTACTTAACGTGGGTGTTCCCTAAATTCTCAGTTCCAATATGGGGCGGTGTAAATACTCCTTTCTTAGGTATTGACCACTTAAGATTTGGTTTAATCGGAGCACCAATTTGTTTAGTTGTAATGGTGGTAGTCAGTTTAATGACTAAAGAGCCAAGCCCAGCTACACAAAAATTAGTAGACGATACAAGAATACCTACAGGTAAGGCTATTCTTGGTAAGCAACACTAATTAACAATTATTTAAAACTTAAAGGGGCGATTTATTCGCCCCTTTTTTTTTGACTGAATCATGGTAATTTAGATATATGATACCAACATGGGCAATAGTTTTAGATTACGCGCTAGGCACTATTATGTGGACTTTAATAGGTCGTGCATTCATGAATATATTTCAAAGAGAAGACTCTACTTTTTTTTTCATGAGAATATTTGTGAAAACAACTAATCCCATAATCAATTTATTTAAATTCATAACCCCAAGTTTTTTATTTGGTCCTTTTATAGCTTTATATGTTGCGTGGTTCTTTTATTTATTTAGATTCTACGCAATGCCCTATATCCTTGGATACGACGTATGGGGTATGTTAGCTTTTCCATTAGAAAGTGATTTTTCAAGACAATTATATCAACTGTTTAATTAACCATATTTTTTGACAAAGTTTTTGATTAAAATATAAGTAAAGAATGACAAATCCTATTAAAATTTCACCATCGATATTGTCAGCTGATTTTAGCAAGTTAGGAAGCGAAGTTGTTTCTCTTGAGAAAGCTGGTGCTGATTATATCCACATAGATGTTATGGATGGTCATTTCGTGCCCAATCTTACCATTGGTCCCGAAGTTATAAAAAAACTCCGTCCTTTAACAAATAAAACTTTTGACGTTCACCTTATGATTTCTCCAGTTGATAATTTTATTAAAGATTTCGCAAATGCAGGCGCAGATATAATTACTTTTCATCCAGAGGCTACTGATAATACATCTAAGACAATTCAGCTAATTAAGAAGCAAAGTAAAAAAGTAGGAATTTCACTAAAGCCAAACTCAAAAATAAATCTAATAGAAGAACATCTTAATGAAATTGATTTAGTTCTCATTATGAGTGTTGAACCTGGATTCGGTGGACAAAAATTTATGCCTGAAGTTCTAGAAAAAACAAAAGTATTAAAAGATATAATTGATAAAAAAAAGTTAAAAGTGGATATAGAAATTGATGGAGGAATAAATTTTGAAAATTGTGCTTTAGCAAAAAAGGCTGGAGCAAATATACTTGTTTCTGGATCTACTATATTCAAAGAAAATAAAGGTAATCTTAAAAAAAATATAGAGTTACTTAGAAAAAATTAGTAAATGTTTGGCTTAAAAGGTGCCTATTTTTATTTTATAGCTCTCCAGGTGACTTTTATAAAATTTTTTAAAAAAATTTATTTTACTTCGAAACATTATAATAAATCCTTACTTACTAAAGCTCCAGTTCAGGTTTACTTTAATCCAAATCCGTTTCTACTCTCAATAGTCTCACCTTTCAAAGAGAAATCTTTTAAAATCAGTGAAATTAATCCTAATGATTTTTGGCTGAACGAAAAAAGTAGCAATATGAAAAAGCATCATAATTTTTTATGGCTCAATTTAATTGATAGGAAGGTAGATAGAAAAAATATTCAAAAAATTATTTATTTATGGATGTTAAAATATTCAAACTATAAAAAAAAAGTGTGGGAGAATTCAACATTAAGTTCTAGGGTAATAAGTTGGATTTTAAATATTGATATTATAATAAATAATGGAACCTTTGAGTTTAAAAGAAACTTCTTTCAGAGCATAATTACACAATGTAATCATTTAAAAAAAAACATAAGATTTGAAAAAGATCCTAACGTGAAAGTAGAAATTCTCACTGCTCTAGTTTTATCTGGTCTAGCATTTAAGGAATATGAGGAAAATTTCAATATAGGTTTAAGCGAATTAGAAAAGTTTATAAAATTCTACTACGATGAGGATGGTTTTCCTCTTTCTAGAAACCCTAATGATCTTATTTCTCTAACAAAATATCTTGTGCTTTGTAGTGAGACAATCAAAGATGCTCAAAAATATATTCCTGAATTTTTAGAAAATATTATTAAGAAAAATATCAGTTGTATTAATGATATAAAAACTCCAGATGAAAAAATTCCTTTTTTTAACGGTGGGTCTGAAGATGATTTATCTAAATTTAATAAATATATAAAGTTGGAGACAAAAAGTATTAAAAATAAAATTATTGGTGGTCTTTATCATTTCAAGTCAAAAGGACAAGTTGTTTTCTTTGACGTAGGTAGTCCGCCAAGTAAGAATTTCTCCAAGAATTATCAATCTGGCCCGCTCTCTTTTGAATATTATATAGATGGAGTGAAAATAATAACTAACTGTGGTTTTGGGAAAAGGATTTCAGCTAAAGCAGAGCTGATAAGTAGATTTACAGCAAGTCAATCTACTTTGACAATAAATGATACTGCTATAACAAGATTTGAGAGGAACAAACTCGTTAATAGAGTTTTTGGAAATTCAATTAAGAATACTTTTAAAACTCGTGAATTAAAATTAAAAAATGAAAAGAAATATGTTGGTTGTTCGTCAGAACATAATGGTTACGAAAAAAATTTTGGTTGTATACATAGAAGGGAAATTTATATAGATAAGGAGCAAAGTAAATTAATTGGAATAGATCACATATTAAAAAAAAGTGATGGTATTCCAATAAGATACGTATTTCGCTTTCATTTAAATCCTCAGCTAACTGCAGTCAAAACTATAGGGGGGAATAGCGCCTTAATTCAAATATCTAAGAATAAGTCTTTAATTTTATCTGTAGAAAACGAAACTTTGCAAATTGAAAAAAGTATATATTTAGGTGGCAAAAAAATATTAGATAACTCTTGTATAACAATCGCTGGTAATTTAGTTAATAAAAATAAATCCTTTAATTGGGAAATAAAGAAAAAAATCTGATTATGAATTTAAAAATAAAAAATGCTTTAATTTCCGTTTCTGATAAGGAAAATATTAAGCCATTACTTAAAGTTTTAAAAAAATATAAAATTAAGATTATCAGCTCTGGAGGTACGTATAATTTTATTAAGAAGAACGGATTTAATTGCACAGAGTTATCTGAATTTACAGGTTTTAAAGAAATGTTGGATGGAAGGGTCAAAAGTTTACATCCTAAAGTACATGCGGGTATTTTACATGATAGACAAAAAAAATCACACAGAAATGAAATGAATAAACAAAATTTTCCTTCATTAGACTTAATAGTGGTAAATTTTTATCCATTTCAAAAAGTTGTTAGATTATCAAAAAATCCAAAAAAAATAGTTGAAAACATCGATGTGGGTGGGCCTACAATGGTTCGATCTGCAGCAAAGAATTTTAAAAATGTTGCAATAATTACTAATAAGAACGATTACCCACTGTTAATTAATGAAATAGAAAAATATAAAGGAAAGACAAGTTTAAAATTTAGGGAAATTATGTCTTCTAAGGCATTTGGTCTTACAGCGTATTATGATGCGATGATTGCTAACTGGTTTAATGAAAAACTCGATATCCAATTTCCAGAAAGGAAAACAATTTTTGGAAAAAAATTTGAAAGTCTTAGATACGGTGAAAATCCTCATCAAAAAAGTTCAATATATATTAGTGATTATAATGATAGAGATATCGGTTTTACTAAGCTGCACGGAAAGGAATTAAGTTATAATAATTATAACGATATGTTTGCTTCAATAGATATACTAAGATCAATTGAAAAAAAAGCAGGCACTGTAATAGTAAAGCATGCAAATCCATGTGGTGTAGCAGAGAATACAAATTTGCTTCAGTCATTTAAAAACGCATATTCTTGTGATCCGTTAAGTGCCTTTGGTGGCGTTATTGCCTGTAATTACAAAATTAATGAGAGAATTGCTTCAGAAATAATTAAAAATTTTACAGAAGTTGTTTTAGCTAGAGGTTTTAATAAAAAGTCTGTAAAAATACTTAAGAGGAAAAAGAACTTAAGACTAATAGACATATCTGATTTTAAATATGGAAACTTATTGCCAATTAAAATATTTAATAATTCATTTTTGATCCAAACTAGAAATTTAAAATCTTACGACAAAAAAAAATTAAAATGTGTTACTAAATTAAAACCTAATAAAAAAGAACTAGCTCAGGCAGAATTTGCATTCAAAGTATGTAAGTACGTAAAATCAAACGCAATAGTGATATGTAATAACTTTTCCACTATAGGTATTGGAGCAGGACAACCTAGTAGGCTCGATAGCTGTAAAATTGCAATACAAAAAGCTAAAAAATTTCAACCAAATAAAATAAAAAACTCCATTGCTGCCTCAGATGCTTTTTTTCCTTTTAAAGATGGTATAGAAACTTTAGCGAAATCTGGAGTAAAAATAATAATTCAACCTGGTGGGTCTGTTAAAGACTCTGAGATTATAGAAGCAGCCAATAGTGCAAAGATAAAAATGTTATTTACTGGCTTAAGACATTTTAATCATTAGTTAAACTTTATCAATTTTAGCGGCTAGGATGAAATCGCTTTCAGCTAGACCTTTTATAGCATGAGTAAAAATTTTAATCTTACAGTATCCCCACCCAAATAAAATATCAGGGTGATGATTTTCTTTTTCTGCTAAATCCCCTATTTTGTTTACGAAATCCTGACTTTCTTTAAAATTTTTAAATTTGAACTCTTTTTCCAAATAAAAATTATTATTCTTATTGCTTTCTACATTCCATCCGTCGACTTTTTTTAAATATTTATGAATTTCATTTTTGTCGAACGGTGGAATATTGCCTTCACAAGGAACACATTTTTTATTTGCTAAATCACTCATATTTTGGAGCGGGCAAAGGGACTTGAACCCTCGACCTTCTCGTTGGCAACGAGACGCTCTACCACTGAGCTATGCCCGCATTTAAATAAATTATATTATAACGTCTCTATAGCGGTCAACATAAATAAAATGTCGCTTTCAGTGATCTAAAAATTTTAATATAATCTTTTTATGAAAAAATTTCCAAGTGTAATTCCTGTTTTTCCTTTAAATGGTGTTATTTATTTTCCTAAAACAAATCTTCCCCTAAATATTTTTGAAAAGAGATATCTAGATTTAGTTAATGATACATACAGCAAAGATAAATTTATGGGAATGGTCCAATCTCAAAAAGATGGTGAAAATTTATACAAAGTTGGATGCTTAGGAAAAATAAGCGATTTACAAAAAACTAAAGATGGTAGAATATTAATAAATTTAACCGGTATTACTAGGTTTAAAATTTTGGAAGAAATTAATAATGATAAATTATACAGAGAATTTAAAGTTGACTATAAAAATTTTGAAACAGATTTAAAAAATTATACGAGTGAGTTTAATACTGAAGAATTAATGGAGAAAGCAAAAGTTTTTTTAAAAAAGAATGGTTTATTGTTAAATTGGAGAGAGTTTGAAAAATTAGACAAAATTCAAAGAATTAATACTCTCTCAATGATTTCCCCGGTGACTAATGAGGAAAAGCAAAAACTTTTAGAAGCGATTACTGTAGAAGATAAAATAGAAACCTTAAACAACATTATAGGGTTTTATTTACACGATAATAATTTCAATAATAGAACTATTCAGTAAAAATCTAATTTGCAGATTTGTTCATTGACTCAAAAAAATCTGAATTATTTTTTGTATTTTTTAATTTAGAAATTAAAAATTCTATACCATCCATTGTGCCCATCGGACTAATTATTCTTCTTAAAACATTCATTTTAGATAATTCATCCTTTGCAAATAATAGCTCCTCTCGTCTAGTTCCTGATCTAGTTACATCCAATGCGGGATAAATTCTTTTATCTGCAACTTTCCTATCAAGAATTAATTCTGAGTTGCCAGTGCCTTTAAATTCTTCGAAAATTACTTCGTCCATTCTGCTTCCAGTGTCAATTAATGCAGTAGAAATAATTGTTAGTGAACCACCTTCTTCTACATTTCTGGCTGCTCCAAAAAATCTTTTAGGTCTTTGAAGGGCATTGGCGTCTACACCTCCTGTTAAAACCTTTCCAGAACTAGGAATAACTGCATTATACGCTCTACCGAGCCTAGTAATAGAGTCTAGAAGAATTACTACGTCTTTTTTATGTTCTACTAATCTTTTAGCTTTTTCAATTACCATTTCTGCTACAGCTACGTGCCTCGATGCGGGTTCATCGAAAGTAGATGCTACGACTTCACCTTTAACTGATCTCTGCATATCTGTTACTTCTTCAGGTCTTTCGTCAATTAATAAAACCATTAGGTAGCACTCTGGGTGATTGGCAGTAATAGACTGAGCAATATTTTGAAGAATTATTGTTTTGCCTGCTCTTGGAGGTGAAACGATTAAGGATCTTTGACCTTTTCCTATTGGGCTCACTAAATCAATAAGTCTGGCAGTATTGTCTGGCTTCTTTTCTACTTTAGTTATCTCGACTTCTAGCTTAATCCTTTCATTTGGATAAAGAGGTGTTAAATTATCAAATGCAATTTTATTTTTTCCCTTATCTGGTTCATCAAAATTTATTTTATTAACTTTTAACAATGCGAAATATCTTTCGGCATCTTTCGGTCCTCTAATTTCTCCTTCTACAGAGTCACCCGTTCTTAATCCAAACCTTCGAATTTGACTAGGGCTCACATAAATGTCATCAGGGCCTGGTAGATAATTAGACTCTATTGCTCTTAGAAAACCAAAGCCATCTTGTAAGACCTCGAGCACTCCAGTAGCTGTAATCTGCTCATTTTTTTCTGCGAGTTTTTTAAGTATTGCAAAAAGTATTTCTTGCTTTCTTAGAGTGCTTGGGTTTTCTATTCCAAGTTTTTCAGCCTCGCTAATAAGCTCTGCAGGATTTTTTTGCTTTAATTCTTGTAAGTTCATGTGATTATTGTTGGTTTAAGGAATGTGTTAAAAATATATGTCTTTTTTTAAAAATTTCAACCCCTAATTATAGGGGTTTAAATATTACAATAAATATGACCACAATTAGTATAATTGTTGGTATTTCATTATATATTCTGAAAAATTTAGACGATTTTTGATTGTTGTCGGCAGCGAAATCATTGAGATATTTTCCCAAAGTAAAGTGATAATAAGTTAAGAGTATGACTGCGAAAATTTTAACTTGCATCCAAAGTTCAGTAATTGCTGAAAAACCAAGACTATGTAACAGCAATACACCGAAGAGCCAAGAGAGAAGCATTGCTGGCATCATAATGAAATTATAAAGCTTTCTCTCCATTACCTTAAAAACTTTTTTTTGTGACTCGTGATAAGCTTCGCTGTGATAAACAAATATTCTAGGTAAGTATAACAAACCAGCCATCCATGAAATAACTGCTATTAAATGTAATGACTTATACAGTAGGTAAAAATTCATTCTAAAGATGTTTGCTAATTAATTTCTCAAATAATTTAATATGGTCAGAATTATCATTTAAGCAAGGAATTAAATCAAAGTTTTTACCTCCTTTTTCTATAAAACTCTCTCTTCCCTGAATGTTAATCTCTTCTAAAGTTTCAACGCAGTCAGAAGCAAAGCCAGGACAAATCACCAGTAAGTTTTTAATACCTTCGCCTGGCAAAGCTTCTAAAGTTTTATCAGTGTAAGGAGTAAGCCATTCTTGAGGCCCAAATCGTGATTGAAAAGTTGTTTTAATCTCAATTTTATTAAACTTTTCTTTAATAAGTCTAGTAGTTTTGTGACAATAACAATGATAGGGGTCACCTTTGTCAAAATATGATTTAGGGATGCCATGGTATGATGAAATTATTAAGTCTGGTTTCCATTTTATTTCTTTGATCTTTTTTTCTATACTATTCACTAGGGCTTCAATATATAACGGTTCGCTCTCATAATGAGGAATAATTTGTAAACTTGGTTGCCATCTCATTCTCATTAAGGATCTATAAATTTCGTCACAAACTGTTGCTGTGGTCGCTGCCGCGTATTGTGGATATAAAGGTAAAATAATTATGTTTTCACATCCACTTTCTTTAAGACGATTTAATCGTGAATTAATACTTGGATTTCCATATCTCATGGCATAATCTAAAATGATTTTATCACTTCCTAACTTATTTTTAAGTTCTTCTGCCTGACGTTTTGTAAAATATAATAATGGTGATTCATTGCTCTCTTTTCTCCAAATTTGCTTATATGCATGAGCTGTTTTGGATGGCCTAAAAGTTAAAATAAATAAATTAAGTATAATTTGCCAAATTATTGGATTCACTTCTATAACTCTTCTATCAGATAAAAATTCTTTCAAATATTTCCTAATATCCCACCAATTTGTCGAATCTGGGGTTCCAAGGTTAATAATAAGTATACCAGTTTTACCGAATTTTACATCTGGGTGGTCTTTATTCATTATAATTCCTATAAAAATTAATTAACATTTCTACTTTAACAGGATCTGTTTCCGGAAGTAACCCATGTCCAAGATTAAAAACATATGGAATATCTTTAAAAGCTTTTACGTATTTCGTCGCTGTTTCTAAAATATCTTTGTTAGTTTTTAACAATATTTTTGGGTTTAAACCACCTTGTAAGACAACATCCTTGAGTTTATTTCTAGCCCATAAAGGATCTAAATCGGGGTCTAAGTTAATTCCATCTGGCTTAACAAAATTATTGAATACTTCATAATTTTTTTTTAAACCTTTAGGAAAGCAAATAGATACTATATTTTTACTTTTACAAAAATCTACAATTCTTTTATTTGGAATATAACAAAAATCTTTTATATCTTTATCTGGTATGAGGCCAGCCCAAGAATCAAATATTTGAACTACATCTGCTCCAGCATTAATTTGATTCTCTATGTGAGCACACAAGTAAAAATTTAATTCTTTCAGTATCTTATTAATTTGTTTTTTATATTTGTTATATTTGTCTATATCTAAACTGTTATTATTTTTCTTTAAGCCTAGCATATAAATTAAAAGTGTCCATGGCGCTCCAATAAAGCAAATTAAGGACTTGTCTTTTTCTAATTTTTTTCTTGTTATTTCAATAGCTTTATAAACTTGGCTTAATTTTTGAGAAAAATCTTCTTTGTTATTTCTTATTAGAACATCCATCTTAAATTCACTGAGTTTTGGGCCTTGGTTATTTTTAAAAGTTATATCCTGTCCTAAGGCATACGGTGTCATTAAAATGTCAGAAAAAATTATTGCTGAGTCTAAATTGAATCTTTTTATTGGTTGTAACGTAATTTCTGAACTTAATTCACTATTCAAACAAAGCTTAATGAAATTTTTATTCTTTTTTCTTATTTTCCTGAATTCGGGAAGATAACGTCCTGCTTGTCTCATAAACCAGATAGATTTACAAGAAATTTTGTTAACTAAAATATTTCTTAAACTTATCATTATAAAATAATAGTTTTTTAAAAACGTTGTTTATGTACTAGGCCCTGTTTAATATCCATATAACTTTTTATACATATTTTATACATGTGCTAGTTAGTAATTTTTCCCAAAAAACCTTTGTTTGATGACTTTATTAATCTTATAAACACTAGTAAAACAGCATTATTAACATCGAATAAATTGTTAAAATGATGTGAATTAATGTTAACGTTTTAATCAACATTTTTATAAAAGGTTAAAAAAGGTTATTTACTATTAGTTTATTAACAACTTTATGAACGAAAAATACAATGTATATCTTGTGTCTGACTCAACAGGTGAAACCCTTGATAGAATATTCCTATCTCTTAAGTCACAGTTTGAAAATTTTGAATATGAAAAGAAAGAATTTGCTTTTGTGAGAACTGAACAACAAATCGATAAAATTATCAAAGAGTGTAATAAAGTAGAAAATTCATTAATTCTTTACACCATTGTTGAAACAAAGTTAGCTAAATATATTTCAAGTCAAAGTCAAAAACACAATGTGCCTTGTTTTGGTATTTTAGGAAATTTAATTTTGAGTTTTTCAAAGTTATTGAATCAAAAAGCTATTCACAAACCGAGCGCTCAACATGTCCTAGATGCTGATTATTATAAAAGAATAGAGGCTATACAATTCACAATGTCCCATGATGATGGAAAAAAAGTTGACGATATTGATGATGCAGATGTTATTTTATTAGGCGTGAGTAGAACCAGCAAAACCCCTACCTCAATTTATTTAGCTAATAGAGGTTATAAAACAATCAATATACCGTTGGTGTCAGAGCAGGAAATACCAGATGGTCTTAAGAAAAACAAATCAGCATGCATTATAGGTTTAGTGGCTGATCCTGAGAGATTAGCTGATATTAGACGTAACAGAGTGGCTATAATGAAAGATACTAAATTGAAAGATTACACTAATTTAGATTTTATAAAAAAAGAGGTAGATGACTCAAAAACTTTATTTAAAAAAAATAATTGGCCAACTATAGACGTTACAAGAAGATCTGTAGAAGAAACAGCAGCGTCGATTTTGAAAATGATAGAAATAAAAAAACATAAATGAAAATTATATTAGCCTCAAAGAGCGGTGTAAGAAAAAAAATCTTAGATAAATATAAAATTGATTGTGAAGTAATTGTTTCAAATGTAGATGAAGATGAAATAAAGGATTCTTTGTTAGAAGAAGGAGCCGATCCTTTATCTATATCTAAAAATCTTGCTGAAATAAAATCAATTAGGGTAAGTAGTAAAAATCCGGGTAGGTTAGTTTTGGGAGCAGATAGCGTTATCTCTCTTGATAATAAATTGATAAACAAGCCAAAATCTAGAGAAGAAGCTTTTAAAATATTAGAGAAATTAAATAATTCCAAGCATTTTTTGATAAGCTCAGTTTGTATTTCCAAAAATGGTGCGATGATTTGGAACCATTCTGACTCTTCTGAGTTAAAGATGAAACGTTTAACAGAAAAGCATCTTAGAGAATATCTTGACAAAATAAGCACAAAAACTTTACTTGCTTATGGTGTTTACCAAATCGAGGCAAAAGGATTGGAATTATTCGAATATATTAAAGGAGATCGGGATTCAATTATGGGTTTGCCTATAAAAGATATTATAAACTATATTAAACAGAATAAAAAATGACAAAAAAATTTGGAATTATAGGCAATCCTATCAAACATTCATTATCACCAGTCCTTCATAATTATTGGTTCAAAAAATATAAAATCGATGCAAATTATTCTATTATTGATGTAAAAGACGAGAATAAACTGTCGGAAATAATTGAGCAGATAAGGAACAAAGAACTAAGCGGTATTAACGTTACTCTGCCTTATAAACAAAAAATAGTTCCGCACGTTGACACTATTGTTAATGATGCAGAAATAACAAGTTCAGTAAATACAATTTACCTTGATAGCAATCAGACCATTGTAGGAGAAAATACTGACGTTTTTGGTCTACAAGCAGCATACTTGAAAGAAATAGATAATGCGCAAAAAAAGAAAGCCCTTATCATTGGTGCAGGAGGTGTATCGCCATCTGTTATTTTATCCTTGCAGAAGTCTGGTGTTCTAGAAATATCAATTACTAATAGAACTAGAGAAAAGTGTATTTTCTTAAAAAATAAATTTAACAATTTAAAAATCATTGAATGGGAAAAATTACAAGATGAAATTAAAAATTTTGAGATAATAATAAATGCAACAAGTTTAGGCTTAAAGGGCAGTAAAGATTTTAATTTTAATTTTAATCAAATCAAGAGTAGTTTAATTTATATAGATACAATTTACAATCCTTTGGAGACTAAAACTATTAAGTATCTTAAAAAGATGGATATCAAGGTTTTTAACGGTCTAAATATGTTTATCTATCAAGGGCAAAAAGCATTTTACTTATGGAATAAAATTAACCCAGAAATTGATGAGAAATTAATTGAATTATTGGTTACAAATTTAAAATGAAAAGAATAGGTATAACCGGGTCTTTAGCCTCTGGTAAATCGACAGCAAGTAAGATCTTAGGATATAAAGGTCCAGTCTTTAGTGCTGATAGTGTAGTCAAAAAACTTTACTTACAAAAAAAATTTAGAAAATACATATCAAAAAAACTTAAAATTCAGAGTAGTTCTAACATTAAAAGTTTAATTAAACAGAAAATCTTAAAAGATAAATCTTTTTTTAAAAAACTAGAGAAAATTATCCACCCTTTAGTTAGAAAAGAAATGGTAAATTTTACCAAAAAACATAGGAATAAAAAATTTATTTTTTTCGAAATACCTCTATTAGTAGAAAGTCGTTTAATGAAAAATTTTGACAGTATTCTTTTCATTAAAGCAAAACGAGATCTGAGGTTAAAAAGATTTAAAAAAAAAGGAGGCAATAAAATCTTTTTTAATATACTTAATAGAAAACAATTTAATGAAAAAAAGAAGGCTAAATATTGCGATCATGTAGTTGTTAATGAAAAAAATTTAAATATTTTAAAAAAAAATTTATTAGATATACTCAAAAAATATGAGTGAAATCTTCCTTGATACTGAAACAACAGGATTGTCTTTTAAAGATGGACATAAAATCGTAGAAATTGCCTGTATTGAGACAAAAGATCTTGTACCAACAGGAAAAGTATTTCACAAATTAATAAATCCTAAACGGACTGTCCCAGATGATGCTTTAAAGATTCATGGTTATTCTCATGAATTTTTAAGTGATAAGAATACATTTGATCAAGTAGCAGAAGATTTAATAAATTTTATTAAAGATAAAAAAATAATAATTCACAATGCACCTTTTGATCTAGGGTTTCTTAACGGAGAATTAAGTTTTATAAATAAAGAACTAATAAAGAAAGAATTAGTAATTGACTCATTGGATATAGCGCGAAATAAATTTCCAGGAATGTCCAATTCTCTCGATGCATTATGTAAGAGATTTAATATAGACCTTTCTAGAAGAACTAAACACAATGCGTTACTTGATTGTGAGTTGTTGAGAGAAGTTTATATAAATCTTTTAGATGTCAAAGAACCTAAATTTAATCTTTCAGCGAATAGCTCTGATCAAAACATTATAAAAAAAGAAAATTATAATAAAAAGGTCATTCAAATATCAGAAAAAGAAATTGCCAATCATAGAAGTTTTCTAAAAAAAGAGTTTAAGAAAAATTTTTATTGAATTTTTCGCATTTGATAAAGTTTTTCAAAGTCAACATTCTCACTTATCTTAACATCTTTAAAACCTGAATTTTCAAATAAATAAACAAATATGTTTCGAAGTTCATGATATATTTTAGACGGTACATCAATAAGTACAATTTTTTCCATTTCCTTTTTTTCCAATTTATTATTTGATAATTCGACAATAGTTGCATAAACAATTTTTGTATCTATCTTATCGAAATTATTTTTAACTGGTGATAAATTTAAAGAAGTCAGTACTTCAATAATATTCTGTTTAACTTGGTTACTCTTTATTTCTATATTAATTTTATAATTTACAATATCTTTTGAAAGTAAAAAAAAAGTTTTTGGATTAGGAATATTAAAATTTATGTGTTTGATATATTTCCCAATAATCTTATAGCTCATCTTTTTCCTTTTTTACTATTTCCCCATCTATGGCATCAATTTTTTCCTTGTGCTTGTCCGTCGTAGTTTTGCCTCTTAGCGCTATTTTAAATAAAACTCTTCTTGTAAAAGGGATTAAAATAATAAATCCAATTAAATCAGTTATAAATCCTGGAATAATTAAGAGCACAGCTGCAAAAGCAATAGATGCACCTGATACTAGTTCATAAATAGGAACTTTATTTTGATATAAATTAACTAATCCAGATTTTAAAGTTTGAATGCCTTGAACTCTTGCAAAAAACACTCCAAGAATAGCAGTGAGAAAAATTAAAGCTAACGTGCTTAAAGCTCCTATTTTTGAACCAATTTCTATCATAAAAAATATCTCTAAAGCTGGTAATATTATAAAAATAAGAAAAAATGTGTTCATTTGTCTGATACAAAATTATATTATTCATGTATATTTATCAAATTATGAGTAACAGTTTTGGTTATTTAGACATTATATTACTAGGTATGATCGCGGGATTTATTATATTGCGATTAAGAAGTATATTGGGGAGAAAAACTGGACACGAATCAAAAGTTTATCCTAGCTTTGCTCAAAAAAAATTTAGCATGCCTCAGAAGGATGCTAAACTTGAAGAACAAAATTTAGATGTTTTGGAGGGAAAAGATAAAAAGGAATTTTTAAGAGGTGCTGAAATTGCATATGAGAGCATTCTTACGTCTTTTTCAACAGGAGATCTTATTAAATTAAAAGCATTATTATCAGCAAATATGTTTTCTAATTTTTCTGATGCAATAAAGGCAAGAAATAAAGAAAATATTAAATCTGAATTCACTTTCATTGGCGTTAAAGAGTCCTCAGTTGAAAAATATGAAAAAATTAAAGACAATTTATTTGCAACCGTTAAATTTGTAGCTGAAGTAATATCAGTAAAAAGGGATAAAGATAATAAAATAATTGAAGGAAACCCTGATAAAATAAAATTTGTGTCGGATAGTTGGAAATTTACAAAAAATATAAATAATAGAAGTCCTAATTGGTATTTATCCGAAATTATCAGCAAGTGATAAAAAAAAGAAATCTCTCTCAAGAGGACAAGAAAACCTGGGCAGATTATATCAGAAATCCATCAGATATTTATGATAAGGATAAAAGTAAAACATTATTTTCTCGCGGAGAAAATAGGTATAAATTTGACCTTCATGGATTTAGTTTAGATGATGCTAATAAAAAAATAAAAGACATAATACTTTTCTGTGTAGAAAAACAATATAAAGAGATATTGTTAGTTACAGGCAAGGGAAGTCACTCCAAGAATGAAAAAAATGTGTATACCTCAAAAGAATTTGGTAAACTAAAGTATTCCGTTCCTGAGTTTATCAATTCTAGTATAGAGTTAAAAAAATTAATTCACTCAATCAATAAAGCAGAGCCAAAAGACGGAGGAGATGGGGCGATAATTATTAAGTTAAAAAATTTATAAAATAAATTTTGATAAGTCAGTATCCTTCACTAAATTACCCAAATTTTCTTGAACATACTTTTTATTTACCGTTATGGTTTCTCCAGCTTTATCAGTAGCATTGAAACTGATATCGTCTAAAACTTTTTCAATAATTGTATGAAGCCTTCTAGCTCCAATATTTTCAACTGATGAATTCACTTCAGCAGAAATTTTTGCAAGCATATCAATTCCATCTTCTGAAAACTCAAGATTAACATCTTCAGTTTTCAATAATGCTTTATATTGTTTAATCAAACTATTATCAGGTTCTTTAAGTATTCTTTTAAAATCATCCTCATTTAAAGCTTTTAATTCTACCCTGATAGGTAGTCTACCTTGTAGTTCTGGCAAAAGATCTGATGGTTTAGCTAATTGAAAAGCACCTGAAGCAATAAACAAAATATGATCAGTTTTTATTGGGCCATGTTTAGTGCTTACTGTCGTTCCCTCTATTAAAGGAAGCAAATCTCTTTGAACTCCCTCCCTTGAAACATCACCTCCGACCCTATCACTTCTAGCAGATACCTTATCAATCTCATCTAAAAAAACTATTCCATTCTCTTCTGTCGACTTTTTAGCTTCTTTAATTATTTTATCTTCCTCTATCATCTTATCTGATTCTTGAGCTATTAGAATTCCATGAGATTCCTTAACGGTCATTTTTTTCTTTTTCCCTTTTTTTCCTCCCATGGATTTACCTAAAATGTCTCCTAGATTAACCATTCCCACATTTCCGCCAGGCATTCCTGGTATTTCGAAACTTTGAATACCAGAAGATGAATTCTGAACTTCAATTTCTATTTCATTATCGTCTAGGTCTCCACTTCTAAGCCTTTTTCTAAAGCTCTCTCTCGTGGCAACGCTTGCTTTGTTTCCTACTAAGGCATCTAAAACTTTTTCTTCTGCCTTCAACTCAGCTTTTGCTTTAACCTCTTTTCTCTTTCTCTCTCTTTCCATTGCTATAGCAATCTCAATCAAGTCTCTCACTATTTGTTCTACGTCTCTGCCAACGTAACCAACCTCTGTAAATCTAGTTGCCTCAACTTTTATAAAAGGTGCCTCAGCTAGTTTAGATAGTCTTCTCGAAATTTCTGTTTTGCCTACGCCTGTCGGACCAATCATAAGTATATTTTTTGGCAGAACCTCATCTCTCATTTCATCAGTAAGAGCTTGTCTTCTCCACCTATTTCTAAGTGCAACGGCCACTGCTTTTTTCGCATCTTTTTGTCCAATCACGTATCTGTCTAACTCAGAAACTATTTCTCTTGGAGAAAGAGCACTCACTTTAGATCTCTCATTCTTAGATCCTTTAACTAATTTTAAATTTGATTCTTTTTTCGATTTGGACATTTAAATTTTTTCAATCGTAACATTATTATTAGTAAACACACAAATGTCAGAAGCTACTTTTAATGCTTTTTTTACGATTTCTTCAGCTTTCATATCAGTTTCAATTAAAACTTTAGCTGCAGCAAGGGCATAGTTTCCTCCAGATCCAATCCCAATTATACCATCCTCGGGCTCTAGTACATCTCCTGTACCTGATATTATAAAACTATGACTTTTATCTGCTACTGCCATTAAAGCTTCTAATCTTCTTAAAAACTTATCACTCCTCCAATCTTTTGCTAACTCAACTGCAGCTCTTTGTAAGTTTCCTGCATGTTTTTCTAATTTTGCTTCAAGTCTTTCAAATAAAGTTAAAGCATCCGCAGTTGATCCTGCAAAGCCTGCGATTACCCCTCTCTTTTCAATTTTTCTTACTTTCTTAGCCTTGCTCTTTAAAACCGTATTACCAAGACTGACTTGGCCGTCTCCAGCAACAATTGTTTCCCCGCCTTTTCTAAGGAGGACAATTGTAGTGCCGTGCCATTTTTCAGCTGTATTCATTGAGTTATATGTGGAGATTAATTTGAGATCTTCAATAGTGATTTATTGATAAAATGACTATTTAATTATATATCAAAGATAAATCGGGCATAGTTTATGAGAAGAAAAGCAAAAATTATAAGGAAAACAAAAGAGACCAGTATTTCTGTCGCGGTCAATCTAGATGGAAAAGGAAAGTATAAAATCAAAACTGGAATAGGTTTTTTAGACCATATGTTAGAGCAATTATCTAAGCACTCTTTAATAGATTTAGAAGTAAAAGCACAAGGTGACACACATATAGATTTACACCACACTACCGAGGATACAGGTATAGCAATTGGTGAAGCTATTAAAAAAGCAGCAGGTAATAGAAAAGGAATTACAAGATACGCATCAACAATGATTCCTATGGATGAAACTTTAAGCAGAGTATCTATAGATGTATCAAATAGACCTTATTTAATTTGGAAAGTAAATCTTCCTGTTGAGAAACTTGGTGAGATGGACACAGAATTATTTAAAGAATGGTTTCAGGCTTTTTCACAATCAGCTGGAGTTACTTTGCATATAGAAAATATTTACGGTGAGAATAGTCACCACAAAATTGAGTCATGTTACAAAGGTTTAGCTAGATCATTAAAAGATGCTTTAGCGATTGATAAAAGAATTAAAAACTCAATACCTTCGACAAAAGGCTCTATTTAAAATTGATGAACGTCACAATTGTGGACTACCAATCGGGCAATATTAGCTCTGTCATAAATTCCTTTACAGAGGTCGCTAGAGATAAAGTTAATCTAAAGGTAACTTCAGACATAAGTAAAATTAAGTCTAGTGACAAGATTGTTTTACCAGGGCAAGGTTCATTTAAAAGCTGCGTAGACTCTTTGAATAGAATTTCTGGACTAGCAGACACGCTAAAAGATTTTGCAATTACAAATAAGAAACCTTTACTAGGAATTTGTGTAGGCCTACAAATGTTTGCTGATATTGGGTACGAGGAAGCAGAAACAAAGGGGTTAGGTTGGATTTCTGGTAAAGTTTCCAAAATTGATAATCAAAAAGGAAAATTTAAGCTTCCACACATTGGTTGGAACGAAATTGAAATTCAAAAAGAAAGTAAAATATTTAAAGATATAAAAAATAAATCTCATATGTATTTTGTTCACAGTTTTGAGTTTATTCCTGAAGATCCATCAGTTATTTCAGCAACAACAGACTATTCATCAAAAATTGTCTGTGCTGTTGAAAGAGATAATTTATTTGGAACTCAGTTTCACCCTGAGAAGAGTGATAAAATCGGATTAAAAGTAATTGATAATTTTTTAAAACTATAATGAAAATATTTCCTGCTATAGATATAAAAGACAAGAAATGCGTAAGATTAATCAAAGGAGACTTTGAAAACAAAACGGAATACGAAATTTCACCTATTGATCAAGCAGGTAAATATAAAGATCATGGCTTTAAAAATTTACACATTGTTGATTTGGATGGTGCACTAACTGGAAAGACGGTTAACTTAGATATTATTAAAGAAATAGTTAGTAAATACGATTTAAAAATTGAAATAGGTGGCGGTGTAAGATCTCTCGATAGTATTACGCAATATATTGATGCAGGTGTTGAGAAGGTAATCTTAGGGAGTGGTGCTATTAAAAATAAAGAACTTTTAAAGGAGGCCTGCAAAAAATTTAAAGGTCGAATTGCTTTAGGATTAGATGCAAAGGATGGAAATCTTTCTGTGTCAGGTTGGAAAGAAAATCTAAATGTTAAAACCATAGACTTTCTCAAAGATGTAAACAATTATGGAGTTAGCCGAATTATTTTTACAGATATTAATAGAGATGGAATGAAGAATAGCCCTAACTTTAATGAGACGGTTAAAATTGCAGAGATTTCTAATTGTCCTGTTGTGATTTCAGGGGGCGTTTCTTCAATAAATGATATTAAGAAAGCCAAAGACTTAAATAATAAAAAAATTGAAGGTATCATTGTTGGTAAAGCTATTTATGATGGCGATATTAAACTAGAAGAGTTAGCAAAGGAGATCGATGCTTAAAAATAGAATTATACCTTGTCTTGATGTTAAGAACGGAAGAGTAGTTAAAGGTATAAACTTTGTTGAATTAAAAGATGCTGGAGATCCAGTCGAACAAGCTAAGATTTACAGTGACGGTGGAGCTGATGAGATTTGTTTTTTAGATATTACCGCATCTAATGAAAACAGAGAGACAATTATTGATATTGTAAGAAAAACTGCCAAAGAATGTTTTGTTCCTTTAACTGTCGGTGGCGGAGTTAGAACTATACAAAATATTACTGATTTATTATTAGCTGGTGCAGATAAAGTTTCTATTAATACAGCAGCAGTTAAAGACGTTAGTTTTGTAAAAGAAGCGTCTAAAAAATTTGGTTCTCAATGTATTGTTGTAGCTATCGATGCTAAAAAAGTTTCAGATAATAAATGGGAAGTCTTTACTCATGGTGGAAGAAACAAAACAGGTATTGATGCTGTTGAATTCGCTAAACAAGTGGAAACAAATGGAGCAGGAGAAATTTTACTAACTTCTATGGATAGAGATGGAACAAAGTCTGGTTATGATGTTGAATTATTAAAAGTAATTACAGATAAAACTAATATTCCTGTTATTGCTTCTGGTGGTGTAGGAACTTTAGATCATCTATACGATGGTATAGTTAAAGGTGGAGCGAGTGCAGTTTTAGCAGCTTCTATCTTCCATTATGGCGAACATAAAATCAAAGATGCTAAAGAATATTTGAATTCTAAAAATGTATCAGTAAGGTTATAAAATGTTTGAAAACTTGGAACAATTAATCAAAACAATCAGAGAGAGAAAAAATTCTTCTCCTGACAAATCTTATACAAACAAACTTTTGAATGACAAAAACTTAAGTGTTTCAAAAGTAAAAGAGGAAGTAGGTGAATTAATAGAATCTGTGGAAAAAAATTCAAATAAGATACACGAAGCTGCTGATGTAGTTTATCATTTGATGGTTTACTTGGAGGCTAATAATATAAAAATTGAAGATGTGATGAGCGAACTTAAGAAAAGGCAAAAATGAGTTACGATAAGAACAATATATTTGCAAAGATTTTAAGAGGAGAAATCCCGTGTAAAAAGGTTTATGAAAATGATCATGTTTTAGCTTTTCATGATATTAATCCTCAAAAGAAAGTTCATGTTTTAGTTATTCCCAAAGGTGAATACGTAGATCTTAATGATTTTAACAGTAAAGCTTCTGATAAAGAGATTGTAGAGCTAAACAAAGCCGTGACGCATGTCGCAAACTTGATGGGTGCAAAAGACAAAGGATATCGAGCTTTAACTAATATTGGAAGTGATGGCGGTCAGGAAGTTCCTCATTTACACTATCATATATTTGCAGGTGAAAAGATTGGAAAGATGGTAAGCTGATGGTTTCAAGAGTAAAAAGATATTTTTTAGAAATTAAAGATTTTTCAAAAACAGTTGATTTAAATCTGCCAGAAAACTTTCAAATTATTTTGGATGACAAAGATAATTTCCACTTAAACAGATTTTTCTACAAACAAATAGGCGTAGACCACTATTGGAGAGACAGATTACTTTGGTCTGATAGTGAGTGGGTAAAGTATGTTACGAATAAAAACTTAGAAACGCATGTTCTTAAAAAAGGTGAAGATTTGGTAGGATATTACGAACAAGAATATCATCCTGGATCTAATGAAGTAGAGCTTATCAATCTAGGTGTACTAAAAGAATTTAGAGGTTTGAAGCTTGGTTCAACACTTGTAAATCATGCTATTGCAAGTGCATCAAGAAAAAATCCTGAAAGAATGTGGGTTCATACTTGTAGTTTAGACCACAAACACGCATTACAAAATTATAAATCTAAAGGTTTTCAAATTTTTAAAGAAGAAGAAATTGATTTTGTAGCTTAGTTTACTTCAGGTAGTTTGAAGGTACCTTTTTTAAAAACGTCATTTTTAGCAACAATGTTAATAGAGAAATTTATATTATTGTTGTATTGATCTTTAATCTTCCATCCTCTCAAATCCTGATTTTTTTTATCGAAAAAAACTATAATTTCGTTATCACCAAAATAAACAAGCTTAATTATTTCATCAGTTGACTCTAATTCTCCTGATTGCACAATTTCTAAAAGTTTATCTTTATACAAAATATTTAAGAATGGAGATTTTGAAATAGGATAATGATAAGTTTTATTATACTTTTTTTGCGTTATTGATAATTTCTTATTATTTATAACTAGTTCTTTTTCCTTTTCATCAAAGTAATTACATTTTAATTTTCCAGGAAACTCCAAAAGGCAATTACCCTTTTCAGTTTCTTTATTAATTGATTGATCAAATACAAATTCTAAAGATTTTATGTTTTCTAATCGAGAGATTATTTCTTCTTTTTCACCAGCGTATAGAATTGGTGATGTAGAAAGAAAAAACCAGACTAAAAAAATTTTTTTAAAGAACTTCACGTTTACCAACATGATTTGCTTTGCTGACAATACCTTTTTCTTCCATCATATCAATAATTCTTGCTGCTCTATTGTATCCGATTTGTAATTTTCTCTGCAAAAAACTTGTAGAGGCCTTTCCTTCAGTTTTAATAATTTCTACGGCCTGATTAAATAATTCATCTTCATCACCCTCATTTCCAGGTGTTAATGAGTTTTCCATGGTTTCCTGTGAAGTAATTTCTTCCATATAGTCCGGCTGTCCTTGCGCTCTTAATGAATTAGTTATTTTCTCGATTTCTTGTTCAGAGACATAAGGACCATGAATTCTAACTATTCTATTTGCTGATGACATAAACAACATATCTCCTTTTCCAAGTAATTGCTCAGCCCCTTGCTCTCCTAAAATCGTTCTACTATCAATTTTGGAACTTACTTGAAAAGATATTCTTGTGGGAAAATTAGCTTTAATTGTACCTGTTATCACATCAACACTTGGCCTTTGAGTCGCCATAATAATGTGTATTCCTGCAGCTCTAGCCATTTGAGATAATTTCTGAATATAGTTTTCAATTTCCTTTCCTGCTACAAGCATTAAGTCTGACATCTCGTCAACGACTACAACAATGTAAGGCATTTTGAGTTTGTTTTTGGCATTGTATCCATCAATATTTCGGACACCAACTTTGCTCATTAATTTATATCTGCTATTCATTTCTTTAACTGTCCACGACAAAGCTGAAGTCGCCTTCTTAGCATCAGTTATCACTGGGGTTAATAAATGAGGTATTCCTTCATAAGTAGATAACTCTAACATTTTTGGATCGATTAAAATAAATTTACAAAGATCAGGATTTAACTTGTAAAGCAATGAAACTATGATTGTATTAATACATACAGATTTTCCTGACCCAGTAGTTCCAGCGATTAAAAGATGAGGCATCGAAGTTAAATCACCAACAATCGGCATCCCAGAAATACTTTTTCCTAATGCTATCGGAAGTCTTACATCTTTTTTTTGAAACTTATCATAAGAAATGATTTCTCTTAATGATACGCTTTCCCTCTCTTCATTTGGAATTTCTATTCCAACAGTATTCTTACCTGGAATGACAGAAACTCTTGTAGAAGTTGAGCTTGTATTCCTTGCTAAATCTTCAGATAAATTTATAATTTTTGATACTTTTACACCTGGCGCTGGTTCAAATTCATAAAGGCTTACCACAGGGCCATTATTGATTGTTTTAATTTTTCCATCTATACCAAAATCTAATAGTATTTTTTCCATAAACCCAGCATCAGGACGATTTTTATTTCCATCAGAACTAAGTTTAGATAAATTTTTTTCTAAATAATTTATATCCGGTAACTTATATTTTGTTTTAATAACAGCCTGATCTTGTTTGGAAAACGTATCTGTATCAAATGAAAATGATTGTTGTGGTTTTTCTAATGTTTGAGGCTGATCTTCAATATTGATTTTGCTTAAATCTGGCTCTGTATCCTTTACAGATTTTCTTTTAAAAAGTGAGATAATTATAGAGAATATTTTTTTATAATTAATATCAGCTGAAAATGAAAAAAAAATTACAGTTAATAATAGTAATCCATAAATTGAATATGTATTGTTTATCCATGGTGCCCAATCAATAATAAAGTTATACATTATTTTTCCAACAAAACCGGAATTACCATTGTCAATTAACCAAAAAGAATTATTGAATGTTAAATAAATAAAAACTGTGCCTACAGTTAAATAGGCTACAACTAAGAATAATTTTAGAATTACTCTTCTTAATTCTTTTTTTAATATTAAATCTAACCCCCAAAACAAAAAATTAAGTAATAGTAAAAAAGAGGCCAAACCAAAACTTTGTAACAAGAAATCTGCAATACTGCTTCCATAAATCCCTAAAAAATTTCGGATTTCAAAATTTCTATCTCCGTAAACAAATGAGGGATCGTCAGGAGAATATGTTGTAAAGGCAATTGCTAGTGCGACACTTGATAAAACTAAGATTAAACCTAACAATTCAAAGGTTCGCTTTTTCAAAAAATTTGTTACACTATTTAAAAAGTTTGTATTCATCACGAATCGATTACGTACTTTTTACCATTTTATGAAAGTGTTAAAAATTATTATATGATAAAACAGAGAATATGCATTGTAGGAGACGGTCTTTCAGGCTTAATGACGGCTGCAGTTTTGGCTAAAGTAGCAGGTATTGAGGTAAATTTAATAGCAAAAAAAGGCACAAAAAACCTAGATAAAAGGACTACTGCTATTTCAGATACAAATTTCAATTTCGTCAATCAAAATATTACTACTTTAGAAAAAAAGTTGTTCTGGCCCTCAAAAAAAATTGAGCTTTTTTACGAAACTTCAAAAGAAAAAATAAATTTTTTAAATCTTAACGAAGCTAATTCAAATCTTATGTATGTCTTTGAAAACGATAAAATTAAAAGTTTATTATTGAAGGAAATATTAAAAAGCAAAATTAAATTAATTAGAAAAGATGTAAAAAACTTAGATGAGTTAAAAAATTATGATTTAATTATCCTTTGCCTAGGCGGACAATCTAAAATTTACGACAAAATAATTAAGATTAGATCTATTTTGAAAAATTATAAAGAAATAGCTATAACAGGGTATGTAAGGCACAATTTCAAAGCTTTAAACACAAGCCAATTCTTTTTAAAAGAAGGACCATTAGCTATACTCCCTTTTTCAAAAAATTATTTTTCTTTTGTCTGGAGTGTAAAAAAATATTTCTTCGAGAACAATTCTAAAAAAATCACAAATCTAGTTAAAGAAAAAATAACAGAGTTGCTAAAGTGTAAACAAGATATTACTATTAGCAACATTCAATCTTATCCGATCTCACTAATATTAAGAAGACAGTATCATCAAAAAAATATATTAATTCTTGGAGAGGGTTTGCATACTATTCATCCTGTAGCTGGACAAGGTTTTAATCTTGTTCTTAGGGATATTAAAAAATTAAAAGAAATAATTAAATATTATGCGGGCTTAGGCATATCTATAAAAAACAGCTATGCATTAAATGATTTTTACAATAGCAGAAAACCCGAAAATACCATCATGGGTTTAGGCGTTGATGCGACTCACAGCTTCTTTAAACAAAATAAATATCTGGATCCATTCAAAGAAATAATTGTAAAAAATATAAAAAACAACGATACATTAAAAAAATTTAGTAAAATAATCTCTAATCGAGGTTTATCATTATAATTCAATGAACATTTATGCTTTATCATCGGGTAGAGGCCCCTCTGGAATATCTATTGTTAGAATATCTGGCAAGGACACGCTTAATATTTGTCAAAATTTGACTAAGTCAAAAGATATAAAGTCGAACGAAGTTAATTTTTGTAAGTTTTATGACCCTAAAAATGATAGTATAATAGATCCAGAGGCTCTATTATTGTGGTTTCCCGGGCCAAATAGCTATACTGGTGAAGATCTAGCAGAATTACAAATCCATGGAAGTAACGCAGTTATAAACGCCTTATTAAGAGTACTTTCCGAGCAAAAAAACTGCAGATTAGCTGAACCAGGTGAGTTTACTAAAATTGCTTTTCAAAACGAGAAAATTGATTTGTTAAAAGCAGAAAGTATAGGAGATCTAATCCATTCCGAGACGGAACTTCAAAGACAACAAGCAGTTAAATTAGTACAGGGCAACGCTTCGAATTATTATAATGATCTGAGGGAAAAAATAATAAAATCACTTGCTTTTATAGAAGCTAAAATTGATTTTGCCGAGGAAGATCTTCCAGAAAAAGTATTAAAAGATGCACACAAATCAATTAAAGAAATTCATTCAGAAATTACAAAAATTATTGAAGATAATAGAGTTGGAGAAAAAATCAGAGACGGTTTTAGGGTTTCAATTACAGGCGAAGTCAATGCAGGAAAATCATCATTATTAAATTTACTTTCAAAAAGAGAGGTAGCAATTGTTTCAGATGAGGCTGGCACAACAAGAGATGTTATTGAGACTTATCTTAATTTAGATGGGTACCCAGTAATTCTTGCTGATACAGCAGGTATAAGAGAAGCTAAAAACGAAGTAGAAAAAAAAGGGATTTCTTTAGCATTAGGCAAATCAAAAGAAGCAGATTTAAATATAGTAGTAATTGATAATTCATCAAAAAAAATTAATCAAGAAATACAGAATATGATTAATAAAGATACTATAATTCTTTTAAATAAATCAGATGTCTCGGAAAAGCGAAATCACAAATTTAATGGTGATACTGTTTTAGCTTCAGTAAAAGATAATAAAAATATCGATAAATTAATAAATTTGATTAAAACTAAGTTAAGCAAAAAGTTTACATCCAATAATAGTGGTTTAATTACTAGAGAGAGGCATAGGGTTAAGCTTAATGATTGCTTAAAAGAGATTAATAAATTCCTTAAAAAGGATCAAAACAAAGACCTCGAATTAGCGGCTGAAGACCTAAGAATGGCCACACGACATCTTGGCAGTATCGTCGGTAAGGTAGATGTGGAAGAAATACTTGGATCAATATTTAAAGACTTTTGTATTGGTAAATAAAATACTTCTTGTATTCTTAAATTAGACGTTTACATTCACAGCATGACAAAACAAAGCTATGATGTAGTAGTTATAGGTGGAGGACATGCTGGATGCGAGGCGGCAGCAGCTTCCGCTAGAATGGGCGTAAATACTGCTCTTTTTACTCATAAAATAGAGACTATAGGTGAAATGTCATGCAATCCCGCTATAGGAGGGCTAGGAAAAGGGCATCTTGTAAGAGAAATCGATGCTTTAGATGGTGTGATGGGTGTTGTAGCTGATAAATCTGGTATCCAATTTAGATTGTTAAATAGAAGTCGTGGTCCAGCAGTGCAAGGACCAAGGACCCAGTCAGATAGAGCTCTTTATAAAGAACATATGCAAAAAATTTTGCTAAATTATGAAAATTTGGAAGTTATTGCTGATCCAGTAACAAAATTTTTATTTGAGCATAACAAGATCATAGGATTTATTTGTCAAAGCGGTAAAGAAGTAAGAACTAAAGAATTAATATTGACTACAGGAACTTTTTTAAATGGTTTGATTCATATAGGTGAAAAACAAATACCAGCAGGTAGGTTCGATGAAAAACCATCCACCGGTTTGAGTGAACAATTGTCAAAATTTAAAATGCAAATTGGAAGATTAAAAACTGGAACGCCTCCTAGACTAGATGGTGATACAATTAATTATGACGGCTTAGAAATGCAGCCTGCTGATGATGATCATTATTATTTCTCTTTCTTGACGAACAAGATCAATAATAAGCAGATTAAATGTGGGATGACCTATACAAATAATGATGTTCACAAAATTATTAGTGAAAACATTTCTAGAAGTGCTATGTATTCAGGAAACATAAAAGGAGTAGGACCTAGATATTGTCCATCTATAGAGGATAAAATTGTTAAGTTTAAGGAAAAAGAAAAACACCAAATATTTTTAGAACCAGAGGGATTAAAGGACAATACTATTTACCCAAACGGCATATCAACCTCTCTGCCAGAGGAGATACAGTTTAAAATACTGAGCAAAATCAAGGGTTTAGAGCATGTTAAGATGAAGAGGGCTGGGTACGCAATTGAGTATGATTATGTGGATCCAAGGGAGTTAAAAGCTACCTTAGAAACAAAAAAAATTAATTCTTTATTTCTTGCTGGACAAATCAATGGAACTACAGGGTACGAAGAGGCTGCAGCTCAAGGTTTGATTGCTGGGATTAATGCGGCTCTTAAAATTCAAAATCAAGAAGAGTTTATTTTAGATCGATCAACATCTTATATTGGCGTCATGATTGATGACCTCATTACAAAAGGAGTTACGGAACCTTATAGAATGTTTACATCTAGAGCTGAATACAGACTAACTTTAAGAGCCGATAATGCCGATCAAAGGCTAACTGATTTTGGAATCAATTTAAATTTAGTGAAGTCTGAAAGAAAAAAAATATTTAACGAAAAGAAAAAAAATATCTTGGCTCTTAATTCAATTTTAAAAAATAATTATTTATCACCTAATCAAGCTAAGAAATATGATATCAAAATTGCTATGGATGGAGTAAAAAGATCTTGCTTAGAGATTATGGGCCAGCGAAAAGTAAATATGGCAAAAATAAGGCAAGTATTTTGCGATATACCTAGTTTTCCAAAGCCTATAGAAAATCAAGTTGAAACAGATGCCCATTATATGGGTTACCTTGACAGACAAGATAGAGACATAGAGTCTTTTAAGAAAGACGAGTCCGTTATCATACCTGAGGGTATAGATTATGAAAAACTGAGCGGCCTATCTAATGAGATTAAGAGTAAGTTGCTTCAGGTGAAGCCCAAAACGCTAGGTCAAGCTATTCGTATTGACGGTGTTACGCCAGCAGCAATAATTATGCTTCTTTCACACATTAAAAAACTTAGATATAAAGCCACTGCTTGATGCAGCAGCTTGAAGTTATAAATATTCTCAAAAAGAGTCTTAATTTTAGAGATCATTCAATTGAGAAGCTTATAAAGTTCACAAATCTAGTTTTAAAAGAAAATCAAAATTATAATTTAATTTCTAAAAGCACAGAAAATCAAATTTGGCATAGACATATACTTGATTCAGCACAATTGGTTAAGTTTATTGATTTTAACCTTAATTCCATCGCTGATCTTGGCTCTGGAGCAGGATTCCCGGGTCTCGTAGTAGAAATATTCAATGAAAATAAGGCTTTTCACGTGAAATTGTATGAAAAATCACCAGTAAAAAGAAGGTTTTTAACGGGTGTAATTAAGGAATTGAGTTTAAATGCAGAAGTTTTTGGAGATGTCAGAGACGAAGTTTTAGATTCTGAGTTAATAATCTGTAGAGCTTTTAAAAAATTAGATCAAATAATACAAGTTTCACGTGAAATCGCTAAAAAGCCCCATAAATTAATGATTTTAAAAGGTCAAAATGCACAGAAAGAATTAAATAATTCTTTAAAAACAAAAAAATACCCTTATAAATTAGAAAGCAGCATGACAAATAAAGATTCAAAAATAATTTTGATGGAGATTAACAAATAAATGTCATCACCCACAACATTAGCGATCATAAATCAGAAAGGTGGCGTGGGAAAAACCACCACAGTAATAAATTTGGCTGCATCACTGTCCATTATGGGTCAAAATAATTTAGTAATTGATTTAGATCCACAGGGTAATGCAACAACCGGCTTAGGAAAGAATAATAATGATGAGGATAAGAATGTTTATAATCTTTTAATAAAAAAAACCAATATTGAAAATATAATCCAGAAAACTGATATCGAAAATCTTGATCTAATAGGTTCTCATGTAAATCTTTCTGGTCTTGAGGTTGAAACTGCTAATGACTCTAACAGAGCATTTGTATTAAAAGAAATTCTTAAATTAAAAAAAAGCGGCCTTCTAAAAAAATACGATAATATTTTTATAGACTGTCCCCCGTCTCTAAGCTTACTTACTATAATGGCATTAGTTGCCTCAGATGAATTGCTGGTCCCGCTTCAAACAGAATTCTTCGCATTAGAGGGTATCACTCAGCTTGTAAAAACAATTGATCGCATAAAAGAAAATCTAAATCCAGGTCTTAAGATCAGAGGTATTTTACTGACAATGTTTGACAAAAGAAACAAACTTTCTTCTGAGGTTGACAGAGAAGCAAGAAATTATTTTAAAGAAAAAGTATATCAGACGGTGATTCAAAGAAACGTACGTTTGTCTGAAGCACCTTCACATGGGTTACCTTGCGTTGTTTACGATAAAAATTGTATTGGAAGTAAATCTTATTTTAAACTGGCTGAAGAATTTTTAAAAAAAAATCAAATTGAAAGCGCTGCATGAATTCTGGAAAAAAAAGAGGTTTAGGCAGAGGGTTATCCGCATTATTTGGAGATACAGCTCCAAAGGAAAAATCACCTCTTACGAGTCAAAATAATACGGCTGCTATCGCCGATTTAACTCGAAATCCGTATCAGCCTAGGCAAAATTTCAAAGAGGAAAAATTGGAAGAATTAGCCAATTCTATAAGAAAAAACGGCATTATTCAGCCTATCGCAGTTAGACCTAGTAAATCTAAATCAGGTAAATATGAAATTGTTGCTGGAGAGAGAAGGTGGCTAGCTGCACAAAAAGCAGGTTTACACGAAATACCAGTTACAATATTAGATTTATCAGATGTTGAGTCTTTAGAAGTTGCTATAGTAGAAAATATTCAGCGTGATGATCTTAACCCAATCGAGGAAGCTCGTGGGTATAAAAGACTGAATGATGAATTTAAATATGATCATGAAAGTATTTCTAAATTAATGTCTAAAAGTAGAAGTCATATAAGTAATACACTAAGACTTTTAACTTTACCGAGTGATGTTATCGCCATGCTAGAAGAAGGTACACTGACTTCAGGTCAAGCTAGACCATTAATAGGAATTTCTAATGCCTCCAGTATTGCCGAGGAAATAGTATCAAAAAATTACAGCGCTAGAAAGGTGGAATACCTTGTAAGAAATAAAAGGGGTAATAATAAAGAAAAAGTAATTGATGCAAATATATTAAAGGCCCAAGAGAGAATCCAAAAATCTCTTGGTTTAAAAGTAAATATATTAAACAAAAAAAATAATTCTGGAAAAGTTACAATCGAGTATAAAGATTTAGATCAGTTTGAGTTAGTGTCAGATTTGCTAACTAGGAATTAGCTATATTACAGATATCTACCATTAATTTTTTAAATAATATATTTTTATTAATCGAAGAGTTTGATTTTAATTCAATTTCTAATTTATAAGTTCTTCTCATCATAGTAAGAATTTTTTTTTCACACCATTTATTTGCTTGAATAGCAAAATTCGGCTTTTCTTTCCAAAAAATAGGTGGTTTAAGATTATCAATATCATCATTAATGTTTGAACTTTTTCTATTTTTTTTTAATTCTAAAAGTTTCTGCAACCTGTTGTTTATTATGTTTAGATAGTAAATATTCTTTTCATTTTCTAGATTGGTTTCACTTAGTAAATTATTAGTTTTTTCCTTATTTCCATTAAAAGCCATATCTTTAAGTTTATTAAAATCATCATTTTCTTTTAAGTTTAACAAAAGCTCTAATTTTTTCAGATCAATATTCTTATTTTGAAACAAACTTGTTATTTTCTGAAGCTCATTATTGAGTTTTACCCTGTTAAGCCCAGTTTTTTCTATAATTAAACTTATGACGTTATTAGTGAGTCCTTGATAATCCTTAAGGTGATATAAAATTATTTTTTTGATGTTAATTTCATTATCTTCATAACATGGAACTACCGCACAATTGTTTTCTTTTTCAAAAAAGTTTCTTAATTTAGATTTTTTCTCTAACAATCCTCCAAATAAAAATATTTTTTTATCGTTTTTATAATCAATTTCTTTTATGAGATCAAAAATTTTTTCATTCACTTGACCTATAAAAAAAATTTTTTGTTTGTTAAATAATGAGTCATTATTCATTTCATTAAAAATTAAATTTTTATTTTTAAGTAAATCATCTTGATCAAAGTACAATATTTCACTTCCAGGATAATTTAGCTTTATATTTCTTCTAATATCGTCTTGTAGACCTAGGTTTTCTCCATAAAATAATACCAAATCTTGTTTAATAATTTTGGCATTAAGCTCAACTTGGTAACTTTTATAAATCATTTAAATTTTGAGTTAACTTTTCGATAATTGCCTCCGAAATTTTGTTAGTAAGAATATCTAGAAGTTTTCTCTCATTATTTAAAGTTTTTGAATACTGATCGGCAACAACATAATCTCCGAATTTGCTAATTGAGAATTCTTTTTTTTCAAGATTATTTATTTCTGTTACAATTATTTTTGTCACAACCATAACCTCATATTTAGTGATTTCATTTCTTATATTTTTTTCCTTAACACTTTTTTTTCTTTCAGACTTTAGATCAATTTGTATTCTACGATTACTTTGGTCGTTTGAGCTTAGTAAGACTTTATTTTTTATCTTGTAATTCAGCCTTTTTTCTCCTGACGTAACAATAGTATCAATCTTAAAATTTATTAATTTTGATTTATCTACAAATTTAAAACCGCAACCGTATATTAGAATTAAAAAAACAGTAAATAAAAAAGGATTTGGTTTATTTAACATTATATAACTATGTAGTTTATAATTTTATTTTTTACAAAGATAACTTTTTTGATTTTCTTTTGCTCTAAATATTTTTTAGCTTTTGATTGGCTGTTAATTATATCGTTAATATCTTTTTCTTTTAAATCTTTTGAAACTTCTAAAATATCTCTTGTTTTTCCATTAACTTGAACTGCTAATTTTATCTTTTCTATCAAATCATTCTTCTTGATTGATGGCCACATATTTACAGTTTTACATTTGTGCAATTCTAAGCACTCATGGGCAAGGTGAGGAACAAATGGTACCATCTGCTTCATAATTTTAATTATCCCCTCCTTTAAAATCTCATTATTTATATCAGTTTCCAGGTAGTTTTTAAAAATTTTATAAACTTCGTAAAAATTTGCTATAGAAACATTAAATCTAAAAGTATTAATCGTCTGATCTATTCTAAATAGGTAACTGTTAATTTCCGAATTAAATTTAATTTCTTTGCTTTTATCCGACTTCTTGTTTTCCCTGATTGATATAGAATAATTCAAGTTCCAGATTTTTTGTAAAAATTTGTTAGCAGACACAACACCACTGTCTGACCACTGAACATCCTTTTCTGGCGGACTATCAGATAATATAAACCAGCGCACTGAGTCAGCTCCGTATTGTTTAATCATTATTTCTGGGTCAATAGTATTTTTCTTTGATTTTGACATTGACTCAGGTGGGCCTACAATCACTTTACTTTTATCAGTTTTTTTTATGACTGTGTTGTTACTAACTTTCTCGATTTCATCGGGATACAACCATTCGCCTCTTTCATCTTTATAAGATTCATGACAAACCATGCCTTGTGTAAAGAGGTTTTTAAATGGCTCAGATATCTTTAAGTTTTTATTACATTGTTGAATACCTTTAGTAAAAAATCTCGAGTAAAGCAGATGCAAAATTGCATGTTCTATACCTCCAATATACTGATCAACTGGCATCCAGTAATTAATTTTTTTTTCATCAAGTGGAAAATTGTAATTAGGCGAGCAAAACCTTAGAAAATACCATGAAGAGTCTACGAAAGTATCTAAAGTATCAGTTTCTCTCAAAGCTCTTTTACCTGTAGATTTTTGTTTTGTAATTTTCCATGTTGGGTGAGTGTCAAGTGGGTTACCCCGAGACTTTAAGTCAATATCATCCGGTAATTTTATTGGAAGTTCACTTTTATCAACCGGCTCAATGCTCCCATCTTCAAGATAAATCATCGGTATAGGACAGCCCCAATATCTTTGCCTAGACACACCCCAGTCTTTAAGTCTATATAAAGTTTTTCTTATACCAATTTGTTTTTTTTCTATTTCATTTATAATTTTCTCTTTTGCCTTCATAACTTCTAACCCATTCAAAAATTCAGAATTAATAATTTTACCATCACCTGTGTAAGCTTCCGTTAAGTTAGATAACACCTCTTTTTGAGAAACAACCTGTATGATTTCAAGTTTGTATTTTTTTGCAAAATCAAAATCTCTTTGGTCATGAGCAGGGCAGCCAAATATTGCGCCACTACCATAATCCATCAGTACGAAATTGGCGAAAAAAATAGGTAATTTTTTCCCTTTTATAAAGGGATGTTTAACGAATAATTTAGTGTTAAAACCTAATTTTTCCGCGTTTGCTAGAGCTTCTTCCGTAGTTCCAGTCTTATCACACTCATCTTTAAATTTTTTAAATTCTTGTGTCGACGAAAATTTTTTGCTTAATTTGTGGTCTACAGACAAACATATAAAAGTTGCTCCAAAAATCGTATCGGGTCTAGTTGTAAATATGTTAATTTTTTCTTTACTATTGTCTAATTCAAAATTGATTTCACAACCAAAAGATTTACCAATCCAGTTTTTTTGCATTAATTTAACTTTATCTGGCCAACCCTTCAATTTCTCCAAATCAGCTAGTAGTTCATCTGAAAATTTAGTTATATTAAAAAACCACTGAGATAATTTCTTTCTTTCAACTACTGCATTAGATCTCCAACCTCTGCCATTTATGACCTGTTCATTTGCTAAAACAGTTTTCTCCTTAGGGTCCCAATTTACGTAAGTTTCCTTTCTTGAAATCAATCCTTGGTTATAAAAATCTATGAACAATTCTTGTTGATGTTTGTAATAATTTTCATCACATGTAGAGATTTCAAGATCCCAATCGATAGATAATCCAAGGATTTTTAATTGATTTTTCATTATTTCAATATTTTTATTTGTCCACTCTTTTGGGTGTAAGTTGTTCATCTTGGAAGCATTCTCTGCAGGTAAACCAAAAGAGTCCCAGCCCATTGGATGCAAAACATTAAATCCATTTAGAAATTTATACCTAGCAATAACATCTCCAATTGTGTAATTTCTCACGTGTCCCATATGAATTTTACCCGATGGATATGGAAACATTTCTAAACAGTAAAACTTTTTAGCCTTTGGATCTTTGTTATAAAGTTTATGAGACTTAAATTTTTCTTGCCATTTTTTTTCAATTACTTGAAAATTTATTCTTTCCATGTGAGGCTATTTTTTTTTATTCTTATCCTCTTTTTGAAAACGAGCAGCTTTTTTAATAATCGATACCTGTAGCTCATTTGCAATTGCACTGTTGTTTAATAAATCAATTTTACAGTTATTTACTGTCACACAGTTTTTTTTATGTACAATTACTTTTAAACTATTGGACCTAATTTGGTTATCTAAAAATCTTACTGTTATTTTAATCGACTCATTTGAATTATTTTCAGAATACCAATCAGTAATAATCATTCCTCCAGAGTAATCAACTGTTGTAAGTGGTAGAAAATCTAACAATTCTAAGGAAGCTCTCCACATTGGATTAGATGTGCTAAATTCATAATTTGTAGATCCTTTTCTTCCAAGTAAATCGCCAAGGTTAGTACCTCTTCCCTCATTAATATTTTTTCTCGCTCTCTCTTGAGCATTAACGGGAACATTTCTTGTATCTACTTTTTTTGGCTTAAGCGCCTCACACGATGCAAGGATTACTATCAAACCTAGTGTTATTAATTTTAAATGCATTTGCCCGAGATTATTTTTAAATTACCGTCTATTTTAAGTATCATCTTAAAAATACAACTTCCATACATACATTTTGTTGTAATTATGCAACACATATCTTTAAAATAGAGCATATTTAATAAAAAAGCACTAAAAAACGAACTTAAATGTTAATTTCTGCGCAGTTTATTTAAATAAACAAACAAAGGAAAATATATGAAAACAATAATGAAAACTTTATTAGTTTCAATCGCTTCTTTGTCTTTAATGTTTTCTGTTAACGCAGGTGAATTAACTGTAAGTGGTTCAGCAAAAGCTACTTATAACTTCGTTAATGGTGCACAAAATGACAACGGTATCGGTGTAACTAATGAATTAAATTTCACTGCAAGCGGTGAAATGGACAACGGGTACACATGGAAATACTCTATGGAGTTAGATCCATCTTCAAGTGGTACACAAGGTAACACATCAGGTGATGCACCAGGTCAAGCAATTAACGATGACACGCAAATCTCGTTAACAATGAATGATCTAGGTACATTAAAATTCTGTGTATCTGAGTGTGGAAACAACAAAAAATACGCTTGGGATCAATCATCTTATACTTCAATGTCAGACACTGGATTCAGTGAAGGTATTGTATATCCAAATGACATGGGTAGTTTCGCGTCAATTCAATATCACTCACCAGAACTTCCATTTGGAACAACTGTGTCAGCAGCACACGGTCAACAAAGGAAAGATGGTCAAAGTGGTAACACAACAGCTGCTAGCGGTGACTCAGCAACAGAGTTCTCTCTAGTAACTAAACCAATTGACGGTTTAACGCTTTCAGCATCATACATGGAAATTAACAGCTATGATGATGGTGTACAATCTGATGATCAAATTGAAGAAAATGGTGCTTACGCAGTAGAATATGCAGCTGGAAACTTTTCAGTTGGTTACGGTAAGTCATTCAAAGCTCCTCAATTAACAGTAGCAAACAGAGCAAACGGTGCAACTGCTGCAGAGTACTATGAAAATACTGGTTACTCATTAGCATACGCTGTTAACGACCAAATCTCTGTTTCTTACACAAGTGAAGAGTCAGAAATTAACTATCAGACAAGTTCAACAACAGCTTATGATATCGAAATGGATTCAATCCAAGTCGCATATTCATTAGGTGGTGCAACATTGTCAATAGCTAGAGCAGATTACGAAAACGTAAGCTATAAAACAAATAGTGATGCTACAGATACTATCGTAGCACTTTCATTTGCGTTTTAATTAGTTAGCGATAATTTAAAAAAGCCGGCTGAATATTTTAGCCGGCTTTTTTTTTACTTCCGTCATTATTGCAAAACATTCAGAATTAACAGTTTTTAATTTATTAAGGTTTGAAATATTAATCCCACCTAAAGGCACTAATTTTTTTTTAGATATAAGGGAATAGTTATTAAATTTACAAATGCCCAAAAAATTTAAATTTTCTTTGTAGTTAACTTTGAATAATCTTGATAATAAAATGTATTTACAACCTTGTTTTATTTTATGATTTAATTCCTTTGTATTATGTGCAGAACCTATAACTTCAAAATTTTTTTTTTTCAAATTTAGAGGTTTATAGTCTTTGTTATACGCAGATAGGTATATACCATCAGCTTTTAAGTTAACTGCTAAAGATAAATTATTGGCAACAATAAATTTTATTTTCTTTGATTTGCATTTTCTTCTAAATCTTGCCAATTCAGGAAATTCTTCTTGTTTTTTAAGATTTCTATAAATAACTATAAATTTACCTCGAATTTTAATGTTTCTAAAATCAATATCTTTGATACTTTCAATAATTAAAAAATATTTTTTTTTAAATATAAACATATGAGCAGCATATTAGAAAGTTTTGATAAAATAAAATCGAATATAAAAAATCTAGAAACTAAAAGATCAGTAAATATTGTGGCTATCAGCAAGACTTTCTCAATGGATCATATTAAACCACTTATTGACATAGGACATGATCATTTTGGCGAAAACAAAGTTCAAGAAGCCTTAAGTAAATGGACAACTATAAAATACGACAACCAAAAACTCAAACTTCATATGGTTGGTAAATTGCAAAGCAATAAAGCAAAAGATGCCTACAAGATTTTTGATTATATCCACTCGCTCGATACCCAAAAACTTGTAGATATCTTTTCAAATTGTGAAAAAGATAGTTTAAAAAAGTTAAAATATTTTATTCAAGTTAACATCGGAAATGAATCCCAAAAATCTGGCCTACCCATAAACGAGATAGATGGTTTTTATAATTACTGTACGAAGGAAAAAAATCTTAATATTTTAGGTTTAATGGCTATTCCTCCTAATAATCAAAATACAAAAAAATATTTTGAAAAGATGAGTGAATTAAATAAATCTTTGGGCCTCAAAGAATTAAGTATGGGTATGTCTTCAGACTACGAGGATGCAATTCGTTATGACGCTACTTACGTTAGAATTGGAAGTTCTATTTTTGGATCTAGATATTAAAAAATTTTTACTTTTGTTCTTGCATCAAAATTCTTTATAATTTCTTTCAAATCCTTTTTTTTAATTGCAATACAACCTTTAGTGGGATTAAATTTTTCTTTCGCTATATGAATAAAAATTGCGCTTCCTTTATTTTTAATGATTGGATTCATATTAAAATCTAAAACTAATACAATGTCATAAGTATTGTCGGGTCTGAAAAGTTTTTCAGAATTAAAATTGAATGGGTACTTTATCAATTGATTATATTTATTAGATCTTGGGTCATCACACCAACCCATGTTTTTCTCGATTACTTTTTTAGGTATTTTCGTTTTTAACCCTTTAACTCTATCTTTTCTATATAAGACCTTTATAATACTAAATGTACCTTTAGGAGTAATCAGGTCACCTTCTCTCTTTTTTTTATTAATTCCCCTTTTACCGATCGCACATTTTACTTTATAATTCTTATAAGTAAGAAAATTTTTATTTACCAAAATATGCATAAACTAAATATTTTAATTTTTGGCCCCAAAAGCTTTATATCTACAATAAATGAACTAAAAGATTATTTAAAGTTCAATTTTACAGAATTTATCAAAGAAACTTCTATTGATAATTTTGACGGCATTATTTACCACGAGGAAATACTTAAAGATAAAATTAATAAAACAGTTTCAGATAATAAGGACTGTTTTAAAATATTAGCTTCATATGACAAAAAAAACGACAAGTCTGACTTATTTGATTTTTTTCTAAAACTACCCACTTCCATCAACGAAATAAATAATGTTGTAGAAAGCCTTGTTGCAAAAAAAAAATTTGTGAAAAATTCATCAATTAAAATAAAATCATATACGCTGAATAAAAATGACAAAAAATTGTTAAAAAAAAATCAATTTATAATTTTAACAGAAAAAGAGATTAATTTGATGGAACTATTTTTGAATAAAAAAAAACCAATGTCCAAAAATGAAATATTATCTTTAGTTTGGAATTATTCGTCAGATGCGGATACGCATACCGTGGAAACACATATTTACAGATTAAGAAAAAAAATTAGTGATAAATTTTCGGATGATAATTTTATTTTAAATAACAAAAAGGGTTATTATTTTTGAAAAAAAAGGAATAAAATAGCTGTAGATCTCTTTACAAAAAAATACCGCAAAAGAGTTATAAAACCAAAAAAAGGTAAAGGTAGTTTCAAAAGAAGAAAAAAATAATTTATTTTATTCTAGCACCAATAATTTGAATTATTTTTGAGGACATTTCAGTGCCTTTAATTAAACTATCTTTAATAGTTTTGCCGTTAATAAGCCCGTGAAGAAACCCTCCAGCAAACAGATCGCCGGCACCGGTTAAATCAACTATTTTAAGATTTCTATTTGCTGAGCACTCTACTACATCATCACCATTTATAGCTAACGCACCCTTATCTCCTCGTGTGATAACTATCAATTTTTTAATTTTTTTTGCAAATTCAACTACATCATTAAAATTAGATGTATTTATTAATGACAATATCTCTTGTTCGTTTGCAAATGTTATATCAAGTTTGTTTTTTACTAAATCTAAAAAGTTACTCTTGTGTCTTTCTACACAAAATAAATCTGATAACGACATTGCGACTTTATTGGAGTGTTTAATTGCTTTTTCAAAAGCTTTTTTTGGCTCGCCTTCATCCCATAAATATCCCTCTAAAAATAAAATTTCACAATCTTTGACTGCATTTTTATTAATATCGTTCTCGTTAATTCTTCCTGCGGTTCCAAGGAATGTTACCATTGTTCTCTCAGAGTCAGGCGTAATTAATATTAAGCAAGTTCCTGTTGGAATTACCTCTTTTTTCTTTGAATAAAAGTATTGCACATTTTCTTTTTTCAAGCCTTCCTCATATTTGTTACCTAAATCATCGTCACTTACTTTGCCTATAAAACCAACTTTATTTCCAAGTTGTGAGAGACCTACTATTGAATTTGCAACTGAACCGCCTGAAACAGTTTCCTCTATTTTAAGAGTAGATAATAACTTTTTAAATTCAGTCTCATCCACTAGTTTCATCGTACTTTTTGTTAAGTTATTCTGTGAAATAAATTTGTCATCAACTTTACAAATTACATCAACAATAGCGTTGCCAATTCCTAAAATTTTCATTTAAGCTTTTTTTGTTTTAATAGGTTTTGATCTATTGGGATAACAGCTTTTACAAATTTTACAAGTTATTCCATAACAGTCTCGGGCCTTACAATATTCTCTTCCGTACCAAATTATTTGTAAATGAAGCTTGTTCCAGTATTTTTTGGGAAAAGCTTTTTTTAAATCTTTTTCTGTCTGAACAACATTTTTTCCATTAGTTAAACCCCATCTTTGAGCTAATCTATGAATATGTGTATCGACTGGAAAGGCTGGAAAACCAAATCCTTGTGACATAACTACACTAGCAGTTTTGTGCCCAACGCCAGGGAGTTGTTCTAGCTCTTCATAAGTTTTTGGAACTTTACCTTTATATTTTTCAATTAATGTTTTAGATAAGTAAAAGATACTTTTAGCTTTAACTCTAAATATCCCAATTTTTTTTATTAACCTTTCAATTTTCCTTCTGCCAAGTTTTACAAAATGATGAGGTTTATTATATTTTGGATAAATATCTTTCGTTACATTATTGACATTCACATCAGTACATTGCGCTGAAAGAAGAACTGAAACTAAAAGTGTAAAAGTGTTTTTATAATTTAAAGGTATAGGCACTTCAGGATAGGTATTGTTTAATATCCTTAAAATAATTTTAGCTTTTTTTTTATTGTTCACTTAAAGCGAAGAAGGTCCCTCATAGAATAAAGACCAACTTTTTTAGACATTAACCAAGCCGCCGCTGTCAAGGCGCCTTCAGAATATAAAGCTCTATCAAAAGACTCATGATTAAGCTTTATAATTTCTTTCCCACTAGAAAATCTGACCTCATGTTCTCCAATTATTTCACCTTTACGAATAGAATTAAAGTTTATTTTTTTTGAGTAAGGGAAAGTTTTCTTATTCAAATATTTTTTACCCATTAAATTATAAAAATTTTTACTCTTTCCTTTTGCTATTCCTTTACCTAACATTAAAGCTGTGCCAGAAGGATAATCAATTTTATGTTTATGATGCACTTCATGCACTTTACTTAAAAAATTATTACCTAAAGATTTTGATGCAATTTCTGTTAAATACATGAGCAAGTTTACTCCAAGGCTCATATTTCCAGCTTTAAGTATTGGAATTTTTTTTGAGAAATTTCTTATTAAAATTTCCTCTTTTTTTGAAAAACCTGTTGTACCAATAACTACTCTTTTTTTTTGTTTTGCGGCTATATTTAGAATTTCCATTGTACAGTAAGGAACTGTGAAATCTATAATTACATTTGCTTTTTTAAAAGCTGAAAGGGAGTTTGTTTCAGGCCTAATTCCAGAAATTCTTTTATTTACAGTTCTATTTTCTGTTAGAGATACTAATTTAAAATTTTTATTTTTATTTGCTGATCTAATGAGTTGCTGACCCATTCTACCCATGCAACCCGTTATAGCTAAATTAATTTTTTTCATTATCTAATTAAATAAATTATTACAATAATCACTAGCACAATTATAGTCCATATAGATAAATTACTTAAAAATTGTTTCATTTTGTTGTTGGTGGATAAAAAACTAGGTAAGATTAAAATAAGCACCGCAAAAAGAAATATTGCAGACATTATTTGATCAGTTCCCATTTAAATTATGTTTTTTTCCAGAATTTTTTAGCTTTTTCGAAAAAGCTTTTAATCACTGGATCTGGTTTATTAGACTCAATCTCATTGAATTCTTCTAGTATTTCTCTTTGTCTTTTTGAAAGTGAACTTGGTACTTTTGTGATAATTCTAATATAAAGATCACCAAATATACTTCTTCTTAATACAGGCATACCTTTACCTTTGAGTCTAAATTGTTTTCCGTGTTGTGTTCCTGCAGGTATTTTTATTTTCGATTTACCCCCGTCAATTGAAGGCACTTCAACGGATGTTCCTAGGGCTGCATCTGAAAAAGAAATCGGCAACTCATAATATAAATTTTCGTCTGATCTTTTAAAAATGTTATGATTGTCTATAGATATAAATAAATATAAATCCCCACTAGACCCTCCTTTTGAGCCCACCTCACCCTTGCCAGATAATCTTATTCTGGTTCCATCATCAACTCCTTTAGGAATTTTGACAGTTACGTTTTCGTTTGCTTGCGCTTTTCCATTACCGCTACAACTGTTACAAGGAGTGCTAATCATTTCTCCATAACCACTGCATTGTGGGCATGTTTGTTGAACTGTAAAGAAGCCCTGATTAGTTCTTACTTTTCCTCTTCCAGAACAATAATCACACTTTATTGGTTTAGATCCTTTCGCAGCTCCACTTCCTGAACATGATTTGCATGATTTATAAGTAGTATATCTTACATTTTTCTCAGTACCCGAATAAGCGTCTTCCAAGCTTATACTTACATCATATCTTAAATCATTTCCTCTGTTGCTAGCTCTTCTAGAAGAGCCACCACCAAAGTCACTAAAAAAGTCTTCAAAAATATCAGAGAAAGATGAACTATCGAAACCACCAAAGCCTTGAAAACCACCTCCTCCACCCCCCTCAAAAGCTGCATGGCCAAATTGATCGTAATTTGCTTTTCTCTTATCGTCTGAAAGTATGTGATATGCTTCGCTGGCTTCCTTAAATTTCTCCTCTGAAGCTTTATCGCCTTTGTTTTTGTCTGGATGGTACTTTAATGCTAATTTCCTGTAAGCTTTCTTTATGTCTTCTTTTGAAGCTCCTCTAGGAATACCTAAGACATCATAACAATCTCTTTTAGCCACAGGACGTCTCCTTATTTTTTATCTTAGGCGCTTTTCTCTTTATCCTCTTTCACGTCTTCAAAATCTGCATCTACAACATTATCTTTCTCACCAGGTTTAGCATCTTTTGGTCCACCACCACCTTTGTTTTTGTCATCTGGCTTTTGTTGACTTTTATATACTGCTTCACCTAATTTCATAGATACTTGTATTAAATTTTGTGTTTTCTTTTTTATATCTTCGACATCTGTTCCTTCTAAAGATTTCTTAAGATCAGAAACTCCGTTTTCTATTGCTTTTTTTTCCTCAGCAGAAACTTTGTCTCCATGCTCTTTTAAACTTTTTTCTGTTGAAAAAACTAAACTATCAGCCTGGTTTCTAGCATCAACTGACTCCCTTTTCTTTTTATCAGCTTCTTTATTCGCTTCAGCATCTTTTACCATTTTCTTAATTTCCTCATCAGATAATCCACCTGAAGCTTGAATTTGAATTTTCTGTTCTTTTCCAGTTCCTTTATCTTTTGCAGAAACACTCACTATTCCATTAGCATCAATATCAAACGTTACTTCTATTTGTGGAGTTCCTCTTGGAGCAGGCGGTATTCCAACTAGCTCGAAATTCCCCAATATTTTATTGTCCGCAGCCATCTCTCTCTCACCTTGTAGCACTCTGATAGACACTGCTGGCTGATTATCTTCTGCGGTTGAAAAAACTTGGCTTTTTTTTGTAGGTATTGTTGTATTTTTTTCAATAAGTTTTGTTGATACTCCACCTAGAGTTTCTATTCCTAGAGAGAGTGGTGTTACGTCTAATAACAAAACATCTTTGACGTCTCCCTGTAATACTCCACCTTGTATAGCTGCACCCATAGCCACTACTTCATCGGGATTTACACTTTTATTTGGTTCTTTACCGAAAAAATTTTTTACAGTTTCAATTATTTTTGGCATTCTTGTCATTCCACCAACTAAAACTACCTCGTTAATCTCTGCTGCAGAAAAACCAGAGTCCTTTAAAGCTGTCTTGCATGGTTCTAAAGTCCTATCAACTAAACTTTGAACCAAGGCTTCAAGCTTCGCTCTAGTAAATTTTAAATTTAAATGTTTAGGTCCAGATTTATCCGCTGTAATAAAAGGTAAATTAATTTCTGTCTGTGCAGCAGATGAAAGCTCAATTTTAGCTTTTTCAGCTGCTTCCTTTAATCTTTGAAGAGCTAACTTATCTGCTTTCAAATCTATACCGTTGTCTTTTTTAAACTCCGAAGCTAAATACTCAACAATTGTATCATCGAAATCTTCACCACCTAAGAAAGTATCGCCATTTGTTGATTTAACTTCAAAAACCCCATCTCCAATTTCTAAAATTGATATATCAAATGTTCCGCCACCTAAATCATATACTGCGATTTTTTTTCCACCTTTTTTATCTAAACCATAAGCTAGTGACGCAGCAGTTGGTTCGTTTATAATTCTTAAAACTTCTAAACCAGCTATTTTACCAGCATCCTTAGTAGCTTGTCTTTGAGAGTCGTTAAAATAAGCTGGAACAGTAATTACAGCTTTTGTTACTGCTTGACCAAGATATTTTTCAGCAGTCTCTTTCATTTTTTGTAAAATAAAAGCTGATATTTGTGCTGGGGAATATTTTTTACCTTTTCCTTCTACCCAAGCATCTCCATTATCTGATTTAACAATTTTATAAGGAACTTTTGAAATATCTTTTTGAACAGAGGTTCCATCAAATTTTCTACCAATAAGTCTTTTGACAGCAAAGATAGTATCACCCGCATTAGTCACCGCTTGTCTTTTTGCAGGTTGACCAACTAGTTTTTCCTCTTTCTCTAAAAAAGCAACAACTGATGGTGTTGTCCTAGCACCTTCAGTATTCTCTAAAACTTTTGCCTGCGTGCCATCCATTATAGCTATGCAAGAGTTCGTTGTACCTAAATCTATTCCTATAACTTTGCTCATTATTTGTTATCCTTCTGTCAGGTTTATATGGGTGTTTTTTTTGACACTACAAGTTATTTTTTATCCTTTTTTTCCTCTTTTTCTTGATTTTTTGAATCTTTTTTCTTAGCCACCCCTACAAGCGCTGGTCTTAAGAGCCTATCACCCAGCATATAACCAGTTTGGATTTCCTGCACAATTGTCCCAGGTTCCTCCTTTTCATTGTCTATCTCGATCATAGCTTGGTGCAGATTTGGATCAAATCTTTTGCCATTTGCAATAATTTTTTTAATGTTATTTTTTTCAAATATTGAAACTAAATCTTTTTCTATAATATCTATATTTTCCAAGAATTTACCTAGATCATTGTTCTCTTTTAAGATTTTATCATTTTTGATCGCTATTTTGGCTCTCTGCAAGTTATCTAATATTGCTAAACTTTCTTTTGCAAAATTAAAAGATCCAAACTCAAAAGCATCTTTAATCTCTTTCTCAAATCTTCTTCTTTGATTTTCAATTTCAGCAAGCGATCGAAGTAATTTGTCTTCAGTTTCCTTAAGTTTTTCTTCAGTAGATAAGATATCTTTTTTTTCTTCTTGGCCATCTTTTATATTATTGTTAGTAGCCTCATTTTTAGCTGTTAACTCTTCATCACTTTTTTTGTCGTTTTTTGTCATTTGAGTGCTATATAGTAAATAATTGTGAAATTACTAGATAGATAATGAAAAAAATTTTGATAGGTACTCATAATAAAGGTAAATTTAAAGAGATTGCCTATTTAATTTCAAAGAAATATAAAAAAATTTCTCCTACAACCCTTAAAATAAAAAGTCCTGCTGAAACCGGAAAAACTTTCATCGCAAATTCTCGATTGAAAGCTAAATTTTTTTCAAAGCATGTCGATTATCCAGTTATTTCTGACGACTCTGGACTTTGCATAAAATCTCTAGGCAACAAGCCTGGAGTTCATTCAGCTAGGTTAGCAAAAAACAAAGGGGGGTTCAAAAAAGCTATGAAATATATCTTAAAAAGAATGAAAAATAAGAAAAAAAGGTCTGCAACTTTTGTTTGCAGTCTATCTTTTAAAAGTCCGCAAAAAAGAGTTGTAAATGTAGTAGGAAAGATTGAGGGCACTATCTCAAAAAAAATTCAAGGTAATCATGGTTTTGGTTACGATCCAATATTTATTCCAAATTTTGAAAATAAGACTTTCGGGGAGATATCATATTATAAGAAAATTAAGATTGATCATAGATTTGAAGCCTTTAAAAAGCTAAAAAAAAAAATTAAAACTTTATAAATTTATTTTTTTCGGTTTTGTATATTTCTAACTCTTGTAAAACTTTTTTATCTTTAAAACTAAAAACTCCAATTTTACCTTTTATCTTTTTTTTAAGTGAAAAATCATTAACAGAATTTATTTTACCATTTGTTTTCCAAACATAATAAATTAATCCCAAAGCATCATAAGTTAAAATTGTAATTTCTGTTGGGTCAGACTTAAACCTTTTAAAATATTTTTTGTTATACTTTTTAAACTCATCATAATTTATAGATGGGTAATAAAGGGTTTTAATGGTATTTTCATAAAATATGCTTTCATCAAACCACTGATTCACTGTAGTAATCAAAACATTATCTTGATTCACGTCTGTGTAAACAAGAGATGTTAAAACACTTTTTAGACTATTTCCAAAATCTATGATTATAACAGAGTCAAAATTGACTTTTCCTAAAGTGTATAGTTGCTCAAGTCTTTCGAGTTCTTTGATGGACTGAGGATCTTCTTTGTCTTCAAACATTTTTTTTCTAATTTCAAGATTTCTTTTTCTCTGTGAATAATTTGTAAGAGTTTCAATTTCTCCAGTTAGGATTTGAGGATCTGGACTGTAGTTAAATATTTTAAAATGATTAATATTAAGTTTTTTTATTTTTTTTTCTATGAGCTCTTTGTACTTATTATTTGGATACATTATTACGGTTCTTTTTTTTTTATTTTTTTTAATAAATTTATCCAATGCAATTAATTGAGACTCTAGACTAATGCCCACGCTGATAATATTATTTTCAAACTCAGGTGAAATGTTTGAGGGTGAAATAAACGTAATGTCCGTATATTTTTTAACTTCTTTGAAATCTTCACTGCTTATAGGTCCAATTATTATTTTTACGCCTTGTTCTCGAATATCTTTTATTGCAGAATTAAGTTTATCTTTATCATTAAAACCTGTGTCTCTAGGAATAATAAAAACTTTATCATCTCCTATTTCACCTAATGCCAATTGTAAAGAATATAAAAGTGAATTCCCTAAATCTGAGTATTCACCTGAAAGAGGTGCTAACAAACCAACTTTAAGATTTTTATTATTTTCATCACTTAAAAGATTAGAGTAAATAAAAAAAATTATGTAAGATAAAAATATTAAAAATTTTATTTTCATATCATGAAATTATTTACAAATACTTTATATATTGTGTCAACACCCATTGGGAATCTTAAAGATATTACCTTAAGAGCAATAGAAGTGTTAAAAAATTCAGATATCATTCTTTGTGAGGATACTAGACATTCGATAAAATTGTTTAATCATTATAGTATTAAAAAAAAATTAGTCCCTTATCATAAATTTAACGAAAAAAAACAAATCAATAACGTCATAGAGCACATCAATCGGGGCAAAATTTTGTCTGTTGTATCTGATGCCGGAACACCAATTTTATCTGATCCAGGAAACTTGCTAATAAATGAATGTATAAAAAATAAAATTAAAATTTGTCCTATTCCAGGAGTTTCCTCCATTACAACCGCAATGAGCGTTTCAGGTTTTGGTGATAAATTTTTATTTTACGGCTTTTTGCCTAAAACTGAAAATCAAGTGGATAAGGTATTAAATTCTTTATCAGAATTTCAGTTTCCAATTATTTTTTTCATACAACCTTTGAAAATAAATTTTTATATTGAAAAGTTTAAAAAGTATTTTACCGATAGAAAAATAACAATCTGTAAAGAAATGACTAAGCTTCACGAAGATTTTTCTAGAGATGATATTAAAGATTACCAACTTTTTAGAAATCAAGTTAAAGGTGAAATTACAGCAGTGATTTCTGACAAAAAGATAATTGATAAAAAAAGTAACGAAAAAAAAATTATTAACATGGCCAAAAAATTTTTAAAAAAGTATAGCGTAAAGGATACAGTTGATTTAATTATGCAAACTGAAAATGAAAAAAAAAAAATTATTTATAATATTTGTCTCAACTTAAAAAATGATAAAAAAAATTAATATATTTATTTTTGTTTTATTAACATCTTGTTCTTCAGTAGGTCAGTTTGGCGCTGGTGTAGACATAACCTTTGATCCTAGGACAATTGGAATGCAAATTGATGACACTATTATGCAAAAAAATTTAAGTGCGAGACTCGCATTATCTGATAAAAAATATTTCATATCAATTCAATCAGAGGTGAGAGATGGTAACATTTTCTTATCTGGTAAAGTAGATCAAGCAGAAGAAAAAATTAAGATTACTAAAATGGCTTGGGAGACAAAAGGTGTTCGGTCTGTTAAAAATGCGATTACAATTAAAGGTCAATCTACTTTTAAAGGTACAGCAAAAGACATCTTAATTACAAGTCAATTGAGATCAGCTTTAATATTTAATAAAAAAACTAAAGCTAGAAATTACACTTTAGAAACAATAAATCAAAATATTTATATTTTTGGAATAGCTATGGATAAAGAAGAAAAGCAGGAAGTTATAAATGAAGCAAATAAGATCTTCGATGTTAAAAAAGTTATTCCATCAATTTATTTAGCAGCAGATTTAAGTAGAAATAAACTTTAACTAGAATAATCTATAACGTCCGAAGAATATGCTGCTATTGATGCTAGATTTAAAATTTCAGATGTACTAGCTCTAAGAGGCGCTACTTCTATTGGGGACCCTAGTCCAATAAGAAGCGGTCCTATCAGTTTTCCTCCCCCAAAAACTTTCATCAACTTCGTTGAAATTGCAGCGCTATGAAGTGCAGGCATTATTAGAATATTTGCATTTCCAACAATTTTAGAAAATGGATAAATTTCTTGATAAATTGGATTTAGAGCAACATCTGGCTGCATTTCTCCATCAAAATCAAAATCTACTTTTTCCTTTTTTAACAACTCTATAGCGTCTCTTACGTGTTTGGTATTTTTAGAAATTGGTTTACCAAATGTTGAGTGAGATAAAAAAGCAACTTTAGGATCAAAACCGAATAATCTCGCTACACGAACGCAAGATTTAGAAACTTTTACCAATCTTTGAGGAGATGGGAAATCTTGAACGTTAGTATCAGCTACTAAAATTGTTTTTCCTTTTAACGTAATCATTGTCATTCCAAATATTTCTTCACCAGCACGAGGTTCCGTTACCTTTTTAAGTTTCTCTATTGAAGCAGCATAGTGCCTAATATTTCCAGTGACCATTGCATCTGCATCTTTGCATGCAATCATAGATGCGCCCCAAGCTATTCTGTCGTTTCGAACTAATCTATCTACGTCCCTTTCTAATTGCCCCTCCCTTTGAAGTTTTTTATATAAATGCTTAACGTATTTTTCTCTTTTTAATTTATCTGTTGAATTGACTATCTCAATTTTATAATCTTTATCTAAACCTATATTTTCCAACTGTTCTTTAATTCTTTTCTCATTACCAATCAAAATAGGGGTACCGAGCTTATTTCTCCCAAATTCAATTGCAGCTTTAAGCATATTTTCATCTTCTCCCTCTGCAAAAATAACTCTCTTGGGATTCTTTCTAACCTTAGCATTTATTCCTTGCATAAGAGACATAGTCGGATCTAGCCTATTAGTTAATTGATCTTTATACATCTCAATGTCGTTAATATTTTTTCTAGCAACACCACTTTTCATTGCCGCTTTAGCTACCGCTGCAGGTATGACACTAATCAACCTTGGATCAAAAGTTGAGGGAATTATGTAATCTTTTCCATACCTTGGTCTATCTCCACCATATGCAGAAACGACTTCGTCAGGAACATTTTCGCGCGCTAAAAGAGCTATCGCATTGGCTGCAGCAACCTTCATATCTTCATTTATTTCTTTGGCTCTAACATCTAATGCGCCTCTAAAAATATATGGAAAACCTATCAAATTATTAACTTGATTTGGATAGTCAGATCTTCCAGTAGCAATAATTGCATCTGACCTAACCTCAGATATTAACTCAGGTTTAATTTCAGGATCAGGATTAGCGCAAGCAAAAATAATTGGATTTTTAGCCATTGATTTTATCATATCTTTTGAAACTACATCTTTTGCAGATAAACCTAAAAAAACATCTGCATCTTTCATAGCCTCATCTAGAGTTCTCATCTTTGTTTCAATTGCAAAAGCAGATTTAAACTGATCAACTTTTTCCCTTCCTTTATAAATCACACCCTTACTATCACACATTACAATATTTTTACTTTTAATTCCTGAGCTTATAAATAAATTAGCACAAGCTTGAGCTGAAGCACCAGCACCATTAACTACTACTTTTACATTTTCAATATTCTTTTTCGAAATATCCAAGGCATTAATCAAAGCGGCAGTAGTAATAATTGCTGTTCCGTGTTGATCGTCATGAAAAATTGGAATGTTTAAAATTTCTTTTAATTTTTGTTCAATTATGAAACAATCTGGTGCAGCAATATCTTCAAGATTTATACCTCCAAATGTACCAGCAATATTTTTTATAGTTTCAATTATGGAGTCTGTGTTTTTACTGTTAATTTCAATATCAATTGAATCGATATCAGCAAATCTTTTAAATAAAACTGATTTGCCTTCCATCACTGGTTTTGAAGCAAGCGCACCCAAATTTCCTAAACCTAGAATTGCAGATCCATTACTAATTACAGCTACTAAATTACCTTTACTCGTATAATCATATGCCAAGTCGGGGTTTCTAGCGATTTCTTTAACTGGCGCTGCCACTCCTGGAGAATATGCTAAAGATAGATCTCTTTTTGTGGTTAAAGGTTTACTAGAACTAATCTCAATTTTGCCCGACTTCCCCTTTATATGGAAGTCTAATGCTTCTTTATCGGTATAGTGATCAATTTCAGTTTTCTTTGCCATTTATTTTTATGAGTATGTTATAAAAAGAAAATTAATTCACTATAAATTTATGGCTTAATTTAGATAAAATATGAACTTGCTTTCCTCAGCTTCTATATTCAGTTTTTTCACAATAATTAGCAGAATTTTAGGATATCTTAGGGACATTTTAATTGCAGTATTTTTGGGAGCTTCGATATTAGCCGATGCCTTTTTTGTAGCGTTTAGATTACCTAATACTTTTAGAAGACTTTTTGCTGAAGGAACTTTTAATGCTGCTTTTATACCAAGCTACACTTCATTAACAATTAGTAACAAAAAAAAGGGAAAAATTTTTGCAGATGATGTGTTAAGTCTATTGTTATTATTTTTAATTATTTTGGTAACTTTGGCAGAAATATTTACACCATTTCTAGTGTATATAATAGCTCCGGGTTTTTATTCAGATGATGTAAAATTTAATTTAGCTGTAGAATTTACAAGAATTACCTTTCCATTTTTATTATTTGTAAGTTTATCATCTTTTTTTTCAGGAATTTTGAACTCTTATAATAAATTTGCAGCCGCATCTGCTGCACCAATCTTCCTAAATGTAGTTTTAATATTAAGTATAATATTATCCTATTTGAATGATTTAAATGTCGCCAAACAATTATCCTACGGAGTTACACTTGCAGGTATTTTTCAATTATTTTTTTTAATTTATGTAAGTTTAAAATTTTATAGACCAGAAATTAAATTTAAATTCAGAATGTCAAAAAACGTAAAATTTTTTTTTAAAAAATTATTACCAAGTATTTTTTCATCAGGTGTAACACAAATCAATATTTTAGTTGGAACTATAATTGCTTCTTTTCAAACTGGTGCAGTATCTTATCTTTACTATGCAGATAGAATATATCAGATAAATTTGGCGATTGCAGGTATAGCAGTAAGTACTGTTTCTTTACCGGTTCTTTCAAATGCTTTAAAATCTAAAAAGTTTTCTAAAGTTTCAAATATTCAAAATAAATCTATTGAATTATCTCTATTGCTTTCTTTACCTGCTAGCCTCGGATTGATACTAGCTTCTGAAGAGATAGTTAGTGGTTTATTTGGATATGGATCTTTTACTCCAAATGATGTTGAGATAACGTCTCTTGCTCTTGAATTTTTTGGGTATGGAATAGTTGCCTTTGCCTTAGTCAAAATTTTAGCTAATTTTTTCTTTGCTCGCGATAATACTAAAACACCTTTTTATATCTCTTCAATAATTGTATTTACAAATATATTACTAAGCATAATTTTTTTTGGTCAAATTGGCTTTCTAATCATTCCGATCGCTACTTCTATTTCTTCTTGGTTAGGTGTTTTGATTTATTTAGTTTTATTAAATAAATATAATTTCTTACTTTTAGAAAAAAATATATTTAAAAAAACATTTAAAATTTTAATTTCTTCACTTTTAATGAGTTTAGCGTTATTTTACACTTTAAGGGAATTTGCTGATTTTTTAGAGTACGGTTATATGTATAAATCTATTTATTTAATAATTATAGTAGGTTTCGCAGGAATTATTTATTTGTTATCTTGTTATGTATTAGGTTTATTAAGAATTAAAAATTATAAGACAAATTAAATGAAAAAAAAATTAGTGTTTTCAGGAGTTCAGCCCACAGGAAATTTACATCTTGGTAATTATCTAGGGGCATTAAAAAATTTTGTGATCCTCCAAAAAGAAATGAAGTGCATTTATTGTGTTGTGGATTTACATGCTATAACTATCTTTCAAAAACCTGAGGATCTTAATAATAACGTTTTAGAGACCGTAGCAAGTTTTTTAGCTACTGGCCTTGATCCTAAAAAAAGTATAATATTTAATCAATCCTCTGTCTCAGGACACGCAGAGCTGGCTTGGATTTTTAATTGTGTATCAAGAATTGGTTGGCTAAATCGAATGACACAATTTAAAGATAAAGCTGGATCAGACAAAGAAAAAGCAAGCGTTGGTTTATACATCTATCCAAATTTGATGGCGGCAGACATTCTACTTTACAAAGCTACACATGTTCCAGTAGGGGCAGACCAAAAACAACATTTAGAGCTAGCCAGGGACATTGCTCAAAAATTTAATAATGACTTTAATTGCAGTAATTTTTTTCCACTACCTGAGCCTTTGATACCTAAGAATGTATCAAGAGTTATGAGTTTAAGAGATGGAACGAAAAAAATGAGTAAATCTGAGGAATCAGATTATTCTAGAATAAATTTAAAAGATAAAGAGGATGATATAGCTAACAAAATAAAAAAAGCTAAATCTGACTCTGAGGCCATACCAGATAACATAAAAGCCTTAGAGGCAAAGCCAGAGGCATTAAATTTATTAAATATTTATTCTGAAATATCAAATGTAAGTTTAGAAAAAGTTTTAAATGAGATGTCAGGAAAAGAATATTCTTTTTTAAAAACAAAATTAACAGATGTATTAGTAAATGAAATCACACCTGTAGGAAAAGAGATAAAAAAGTTACTAGAAGATAAGTCGCATCTTATGAAAGTTCTAAAAAAAGGTACAGAAAAAGCCAATATTATTGCTGAGGAAAACTTAAAAAATATACGTGAAAAAGTTGGATTGATATAATATAAATTTCTCATGATACAAACAGAACCAACTCCAAATCCTAATTCTCTAAAGTTTCTTTCAGAGAATACTATATCTGAAATAGGCACAGAAGAGTTTCAAAAAGCAAAGTCTAAGGATTTGACAAATCCTTTTATTAGGGAATTATTGGCTTTTAAAGGTGTAGAATTAGTTTTGTTGTCGAAAAATTTTTTATCTGTGAAAAAAACTGACGAAGTTTCTTGGAATGATTTAAAACCAATGGTCATTTCGCATTTAAATGATTACTTTGAAAACAATAAAGAACCCATTCTAAAAGAAAACAATAAAATAAATACTTCATCAAATAATAATGATGAAATAGTGAACAAAATTTTAGAAGTTCTAGATACGAAGATCAGACCTGCAGTTGCGAGAGATGGTGGTGATATAAAGTTCAAATCTTTTGAAAATGGTATAGTAAAAGTCAAACTCCAAGGCAGTTGTTCTGGTTGCCCAAGTTCTTTAATGACCTTAAAACAAGGTGTTCAAAATCTTTTGAAACATTATGTGAAAGAAGTTAATTCAGTAGAGGCAGAATAGTTTATGAAAAAAAGATTATCTTACAGAGATCAATTAATTGAACTAGCAAATATATATAAAGTCAGAGAAATACAAGATTATGTTAAAAGACGAAAAAATTTAACTACCGGCCAAATAGAATTAATTTTAAAAAAAAATAAAATTGTTATACCAAAAGAATTTAATACGAGTTTTATAAAAGAAAACTTCTCCAAACCTATTACAAAACTAAAGACTAGCATTTATGATTTTAGAGAAGAAAAAATTAAAGATAAAAACAGGTTTTTTAGAAAAATAGAAAATTACAAATATGACACTAGCAGGAAAGTAAATCGTGGTATTTTATATTTCTGGAAAAGTTTAGGTGGAGTAGGAATCAATTTTTTAAATGTCTTACCGCAACTTGGTAAAACAGTAATTTCATTTTTTGGAAACGTATTAACTGATGTATTTAATTCAATATATAATCAAACTGTTGATCCCAAAAGTGTTAGAAAAGTCATAATTGGTATCTTCTTAATAATTGGGATAACTACAGCTATTGTAGCAGGATTTAATCAATATAAAAATTATAATTTTTTTGATAAAAAAATTGAAACAAAAAAAACTAAATCCGAAATAAAAAAACAAGAAGTTAAAAAACCCAAAATTGAAACAAAAAAACAAGAAGTTAAAAAACCTAAAATTGAAACAAAAAAACAAGAAGTTAAAAAACCTAAAATTGAAACAAAAAAAAAAGAGGCTAAAAAACCAGAACTTAAGGTAAAAAGAAATAGTGTAGCAGAAGTTATATTACCTGATTTAAATTTAAGAACAGAAACTGTAATACAGCTTTTTAAAGATGTTGATTATGACTTAAGAAAAGTAAGAGATGAAAAACTGGTAAAGCCAATATATTTTACACAATTTCCAAGAGATTTAGATAATCTACAAAGTGTTCAGCTCAAAAAAGAAACCTTCATCAAAATTGTACTTCCGTTAATTGTTGCGGAAAATGAAAGAATACTTGATGATAGATTAAAATTAAAAGAATTGTCTCAAAAAAAATATACAACAGATTTGGAAAAACAATGGTTAAGACAAAAACTTTTAGAATATAAAGTTAAAAAAAGTGATTTAAACCAATTAATGTTAAGAATGGATATTATTCCAGTTTCTATTGCATTAGCACAAGCTGCAAAAGAAAGTGGCTGGGGCACATCTAGATTTGCTTTAGAAGGAAATGCAATTTTTGGACAATGGACTTGGGACGGTCAAGGTATAGCTCCATTAAAAAGGGATAGCAACAAAAGTCATAAAATTTTGAAATTTCCAATCTTAAGAGCTTCGGTGAAAGCTTATCAAAACAATTTAAACACTCATAAAAGCTATATAAAATTTAGAGATAAGAGAAGCAGGCTTAGAGCCAAAGGTAAAAAAATTTCAGGTTTAGATTTGACTGACTCCTTAAAAAATTATGCTCAAACTGGATCAGAATACACGAGAATTTTAAATCAAATAATCACACAAAATAGATTAACTGATTTTGAGCTTGTTAGGTTAGTAAATTCAGTAAGACAAATTGAATTAAATTCCTAAATTATCTTTCACTAACGACAAATTGGATTCCTAACCATCTCCAAAAGCCATTTTTCTCTTTTAACGAACAATTAACTCTACCACGCTCTCCTATAAATTTTTCAGCGATTTTTATTTCTAAAATATTATTTTCTAAAAATAATGTGTTAGAGTTTCTCCATTTATTTCCTTCATTAGAAAAACAATTTATTTTATTAAGATTTTTTATATTATTCTCAAATTCAATTAGGATATTTGGTGGATTTTTAGACTTTATTAGGTATCTTTCTTTTGGAACTATTTTTGTATACTTGAAGGGAAGAGTTTTCATTAATGTTTTAAATCTAGACAATTCCCCATACTTTTCATTTATAGGAAATCTTGGAAGCTCCCATAAATCTTTTGTATCATCAATTACACCAGAGTGTTGACCAAATGCATATTTAAATCCTAATTCTTTTATAATTTTTTTAAATTCCAGACTGTATTCACCGAAAGGGTAAGAAAAAAAATGTGAATTTCTACCAAGTTTATTTTTAAATATCTCAATCGATTTCATGATATCTGCTTTTACAACTTCAAAACTTTCATCTACTAAGTACTCGTGAGAATGACTATGATTTCCAATTTCTACTAGTTCAGAATTATGTAATTCAATAATCTGATCCCAATTCATATAGTTGTATGATCCTACTTCCCTTGTGCTTACAAATAAAATAAAAGGTATTTTTTTTTCTTTAAGTATTGGCCATGCATTATTATAAAAAGACAATAGGCCATCATCTATCGTTAGTAAAACTTTTCTAATTGTTTTGTCTGAAGTAATATTTTTTAAAAAATCTTTTGGATGAATGAATTTGATACCTTCTTCATTTATAATTTTTAATTGATCTTTAAAAACTTCTAATTGAATATTAGTTGAGGGATATTTGCTTTCATTGAACCTATGATACATTATTGAAATCAAACCATAATCTTCAAAATTATTAGAATTTGAGGCAAATAGTTTTGAATAGTCACAACTAATAGTTATAATAAATATCATAATGATGGAAAATTTTTTGATAATCAATTGCATTGGAAAGAATGATAAATTAGGTTTAAGAATAAATAAAGAATTTTTTGTTCATACTTTTAAAGAGAAAGAAAATGTCAATGAAAAGCTTGTGCAAGAAACATTTGATTTTCTTGAACAACATAAAGTTGAATTAAACGAAAAATTCAGTGTTATAGTTAATCAAGGTCCAGGAAGTTTTTCAGGTATCAGGATTTCCCTAGCTATTGCAAAGGGACTAGAAATATCGAAAAAAGTAAGACTTTACGGGTACATTGATAATGATTTGCAAAATTTTGACCTAAAAAACATAGAGAAATTAATTGATGAAAATTTAACAGAAAAAAATTTGATAAAACCTATTTATTTAAGTTAAATTAAAGCATGAGTATAATTGAGGAAAAGTGTAAAGAAAAAGGTGTTAGATTAACTGACCAAAGAAAAGTTATAGCAAAAGTCCTATCCGAGTCAAAAGAGGTTTACGGGTCCAAAGATCACCCAGATGTTGATGAATTACACAAGAGAGTTTCAAATATTGACGATAAAATAAGTATTGCGACAGTATATAGAACTGTGAAATTATTTGAAGAAGCAGGAATATTAATCAAACATGATTTTAAGGCTGGTAAAGCAAGGTATGAGCTTAATGATGATCATAACCATTTAATCGATATTAATAGTGGTGAGATAGTGGAATTTGTCGATAAAGATATAGAAGAGCTCCAAAAAAAAATTGCAAAAAAATTAGGTTACAATTTAGTAGATCACAAACTTGAATTATACGGATCAAAAATCAAAAAATAAATTGGAAAAAAAAATATTCATAAAAACTTTTGGATGTCAGATGAATGAGTACGATAGTAATCGTATTCTAGATTTAACTAAAAAAATTAATTATATTAAAACAAATTATTCAAATAATGCTGATTGTTATGTTTTAAATACATGTCACATCAGAGAAAAGGCTACTGATAAAGTTTATCACGACGTAGGTAGATTAAAAAAAGAATTTAGAAATAAAAAGAAACCTATAGTAATTGTTACAGGATGTGTAGCACAGGCAGAAGGAGAAATTTTATTAAAAAGAGAAAAATATATAGACGCAGTTATTGGACCTCAGTCCTACCATCTTTTTAATAAAACAATACTTAATTTAGAAAAAAACTCGAAAAAGATTGACTCTACAGATTTTGATGTAATCGATAAGTTCGACAATTTAAGATTAATTAAAAACTCGAATAATAAAGTTTCATCTTATTTAACTATCCAAGAAGGTTGTGATAAGTTTTGCAACTTCTGCGTTGTTCCTTATACAAGAGGTTCTGAATTTTCGAGGACTTTTGACGATTTAATCGATGAGGCAGTACAAATATCTAATAACGGAGCTAGAGAGATAACTTTGTTGGGTCAAAACGTCAATTCTTATAACGACAAGGGAAAAAAACTGTCACATTTAATTGAGGAAATCTCTAAAATTAAAAACATCAAAAGAATTAGATACACTACTTCTCATCCTGTCGATTTTACTGAGGATTTAATTAGCGCTCATGCAAATTTACCTAAATTAATGCCCCAGATTCATCTGCCGGTTCAAAGTGGATCTAACAAAATTTTAAAAAAGATGAATAGAAAGCACACTGTAGAAAGATATCTAGATTTAATCAAAAAACTAAAAGTAGAAAATCCAAGAGTCAAATTTTCTAGTGATTTTATTATTGGATATCCTGATGAGGATGAAAAGGATTTCAAATCTACTATTAAACTTTTACAAAAAGTTGAGTATATAAATGCTTACTCTTTTATTTTTAGCCCGAGACCAGGGACTCCTGCTGCAAAGATGAAGATGATAGATAAAGCAATCGCAAAAAAAAGACTAATGAGTTTTCAAAAAATTGCTAATGAAATTAAAAGAAAATATAGAAATAATCTTATTTCAAAAATATCTTTAGTTTTGTTTGAAAATGAATTACAAAATCAAAAAAATTATTTTTTTGGTAGAGACGAGTTCTCAAATCCTATAGTTGTAGAAAGTAAGGAAAATTTAGTGGGAAAAATTAAACAAGTGCAAATAAACGGGGGAAATCAAAATACTTTATTTGGTAGGATTATTCAGAATAGCAATAATAGAGAATTTGCTGCTTAAAAAAAATGTCTGAAATTAGCAAAATAGATCAAAATTTAATTATAAAGAAAGTAGATAACGAAACCGTTAATATACAAATTAACGACAATGAAATGTTGATGAATATTGTAGGACAGTTTGATCAGAATCTTAAACACTTATCTCAAATCACAAATACAAAAGTTTTTTTTAGGGGAAATTCAATTACCTGTAAGGGAAATAAAGAAAATAACGATATTTTTTGTAATGCTATAAAATTTCTAGCTGACAAGTACTTTTTAACAAATACAATTGAAAAAGAAGATATAGTATTATCAGTGAAAAAAAATATTGAAATGGAGCAATCAAACATTAAATCATTTAAACAATTAATTAAAACACCAAGAAAATCAGTTATTGCACGTTCTGAAAAACAGTCTGATTATATAAAAGCGTTGAAGGAAAATGATATTATTTTTTCACTAGGTCCAGCTGGAACTGGGAAAAGCTTTTTAGCTGTCTCCGTAGCTGTTACTTTATTAATGGAAAAGAAAATTGAGAGAGTCATATTATCAAGACCAGCAGTTGAAGCAGGAGAAAAACTTGGTTTTCTTCCTGGCGATATGAAAGAAAAAGTTGATCCTTACTTAAGACCTTTATACGACGCTTTGTATGAGCTTTTTGGTGCTGATAAAATTGACAAGAAGATCGAATCAGGAGAAATAGAAATTGCACCACTTGCGTTTATGAGAGGCAGAACTTTGAAAAATTGTTTTGCAATTTTAGATGAAGCTCAAAACGCTACAGAAACACAAATAAAAATGTTTTTAACGCGAATAGGAGAAAATTCAAAACTCGTTGTAAATGGAGATCCCTCACAAATAGATTTAATAAATAAATCACAGTCTGGTTTAATAAAATCAAAAGATATTCTAAAAGATTTAAAGGAGATAAAAACTATTGAATTTGATCATAATGATGTTGTTCGGCACCCACTAGTATCAAAAATTATAAAAGCTTATCAAAAAAAACATTAATGATAAAAATTAATGTTATTTCAAATAATAATAAATGGAAAAAATATTTAAAAGATCCAATCAATTATATTGAAAAAAAAATCGAAAAATTAAATAAAAAAAATATTCAATACCAAAAAAAAGTAATATTTTGCACTCTTCTTTTATCAAGTAACAATGAAATTAAAAAACTTAACAAAAGATTTAGAAATAAAAATGAATCAACCGATGTCCTGTCATTTCCTTTCTACAATAAAAAAGAATTTGTAAATAAAATTAAAAAAAATAAAGAAATTTATTTAGGGGATATAATCGTTAATTTAAATAAAATTAAATCTAAAAAAAATTTAATTAGATTTAAATTGGAATTTGATAAATTGTGGATTCATGGACTAGTTCATCTTTTAGGATACGACCACAAAAAGAATAAAGATTATGTGAGTATGAATAATGTTGAAAAAAAATTTCTCTTCCTCATCAAGTAAATGATTGAAAGTTATTTAAATAACCGTTTCTTTATTCTCTACCTATTTCCATTTATTTTAGGATCTTTAACAGTTTTCTCCTTTCAGCCCTTTAATTTTACACTAATTAATTTTATTATTTTACCCATATTTCTTTATTTAATTGCTTACATAAATAGAAAATCAAAAAGTAAATATAGAAAAAAAACCGTTCAAAAAAAATTTTTTTATTTTTGGGTCTACATTTGGTTTTGGATTTTATTTGTGCGGGTTATATTGGATCACAAATTCTTTGACTTTTGATGAAAACTTTAAAATCTTAATTCCATTTGGCCTAGTTCTTATCCCATTATTTTTAAGCTTATTTTTTTCAATAGTGACAGTTTTAACTGGTCCTTATATATCTCTAAATTTTAAATCTATAATTATTTTATCTGGAGCGTTAGCATTATCAGATTATATTAGATCGAAAGTTTTAACGGGTTTTCCTTGGAATTTATGGGCCTATAGCTTTTCTTGGTCTACAGAAATTATTCAAATTTTAAATAAAATTGGATTATTTGCTTTTAATTTAATAACTATAACTTTTTTTTTATTACCAGCAGTTTTTTTTTTAAAGATTAAAATTTCTCAAAAATCTTCAATAATTTTTTTTGTTACATTAATAATACTTTCTTTATACATATATGGAAATTATTCAATAAATCAAAATAGTCGAATGCTAAATGGGATAAATGATAAATTTCATATCAAAGTTATTTCCCCTAATTTCAATCTCAATTATAATCTTTCGTACCAGGAAATTGAGTCTAGATTAAAAAAATTAATAAAATATAGCGAACCAAAAAAAAATAAAAAAACTATTTTTGTTTGGCCCGAGGGCGTTTTTAGTGGCTATAGTTATAATGAAATTTTAGGTT
>CACKBP010000005.1 GCA_902598315.1 uncultured Pelagibacteraceae bacterium | reverse complement strand
AAATGGCGTCATCCACATTGTTCTAATTTTTGCTCCTAAAATAAACGAAGTTAAAATTATTAAAATTATGGGTATTAGAAAAATAAAGAATAGAAATATTGACTTTTCATTTTTTTCTATTTTTATTTTATAAAATCTATTTGTAAGAAAAAATATCATTAAGAAAAAAGGTACAAAAATTAATAATTGTTTAAAAATAAAGGTTAGAGGCAAAATGATATGTTCATATATATTTTCTTTTACTCCAGTTCTTTGCAAACCGTAGTTGATAGTTATAAAATTATTTTCAAATAGCCAGAATAGATGAGGAGAAATAATCGTGAGGGCTACTATAAAAGTAATTATACAATTGGCTACTTTTAATTTATTTTTTTTATATATCTTTAAGTAAATAAATAAGAGTATAATTCCAGCGACAAGATATAAGAAAAGATACTTTGATAAAATACCTAAGCCTATAACTAACCCTAGATACAAGTGATCTAAAACTCTTGTATTTTTTATACATCTCCAAGTAAAAAATATACTCAAAATCCAAAAAGGCAATTGAGAGATATTTACGTTGAACTCTGGTGTGGTATAATTGTAAAAAAATATCCCTTCTAATAAAAGAACAGATACAAAAGCTAATTTTTTGTTATTGAAAAAATCATCAGCAAATTTGAAAACAATTAGAAATGAAAATACTACAAATATTTGGCTTAATAGATAATATGCCCAATCTTGATTTCCAAAAATTTGATAAAATAATTCAACCGAGAATGCACTAAATGGTGGGTGTTTATTAAATCCCCAGCTTAAGTTGCTGCCCCAAGCTAAAGCTTCAATAGTATCTAAAGGTAAATTAATATTTGAGATCGATGGTATTAATGTCCATATAACAAGGTGAATTGATAAAAATAAAAAAAATACTTTGTTTATGTTTTTTTTTGGGAACATTCTTTAAAATTAGTACAATTTATAAGCTATTGACACGAAAAAAATCAAACATATACTCCCCAAATTCAAAAAATGACAAAAAAAAATGTCACGAAAAAAAAATATACCCCTAGTTCTAAGGAAAAGTATATGTGTGCAAAACATAAAAAATTTTTTACTGAAGAACTAATAAATTGGAAAAAAGAAATAATCAAGGTCAATAATCTAGGTAATATATTAAATTCCTCAGATGATAATATTTCCTCTGCAGATATAGTGGATCAAGCTTCATCATATACAGATAAGTCAGTAGAAATGAAATCCTTGAATAGAAGTAGAAAATTGATATCAAAAATCAATTCTGCATTACAAAGAATTAAAGATGGTACTTACGGATATTGTGAGGAGACAGGTGAACCTATTGGATTAAAAAGATTAATTGCTAGACCAGTAGCTACTTTATCAATTGAAGCACAAGAAAGACATGAACGAGATGAAAAGATATTTACTGATGATTAAGGTTTAGGGATTTCTTCTCCATTTTTTAAGAGATCAAAACCTTTTTTAACAGCATCTCTCTCTGATATTTCATTATACCATCTTTTTAAACCCTCAAATTTTTTAAGACCAATATCATGCCACTCATGTCTAGCAATCCATGGAAAAGTTGCAATGTCCGCTATTGAATAATCTTTACCGGCTAAAAATTTTGATTTTAGTAATCTTTTATCTAATTCATTGTAAATCCGTTCTGCTATTTTAAAATATCTATTTTCACCAAATTCACTTTTACCAGGATTATAATGATGGAATTGGTGGTGTTGACCCAACATAGGTCCTACATATCCCATTTGACCCATAAGCCATTGGTTTATAATAGTTCTGTTATTTTGATGATAAAACTTACCGCTCTTTTCACCTAAATAGATCAAAATCGCTCCTGACTCAAAAAGGCTTTGTTTGTTGCCATGATCTATGATCACAGGAGTTTTGCTAAATGGACTAATTTTTTTAAACTCAGGTTTAAATTGCTCATCTTTATTTATATTTATTTTTGTAACCTGATATTCGAAATTTATTTCTTCTAACATTATTGAAATTTTCTTACCATTTGGTGTGTTTGCGGTAAGCAATTCTATCATTTTTTTCCTAGTCTATCCTTAATAGTCTTAGAAGATGTAGTAAATTCAAATCTATATTTCTCATTTGGTCTTGCACGCTTAAAACACTCAACTGAGGCTAAAGCTACCTCATGAAATCCTGAAAGTATTAATTTTAGTTTGCCCGGATAAAAACAAATATCCCCAGCAGCGAATATACCTTTTTTATTTGTCTCAAAATTTTCTGCATTCACTTCAATAGTTTTTTTATCCATGTTTAAGCCCCACTCAGCGATAGGTCCAAGTTTCATTATTAATCCAAAAAAACCTAAAATTATATCTGTTTTAATTTTTTCTTTTTTTCCATCATCAAATTTGATGGTAATAGATTTTATTTTTTCATCCCCTTCTATTGAATGAATTTGACAAGGTGTTTTAATATGTACTTTTCCCTCTTTTTCTAATTTTTTTATCTGTGCTAAGGTATGAGCAGCTCCTCTAAATTCATTACGTCTATGTATTAGGGTAATATTTGAAAATTTAGATAGCTCTAAGGCCCAATCTAATGCGGAGTCACCTCCTCCAAATATTGATATATTTTTATTTTTAAAATCTTCTTTATTTCTAATTGAATAAAAGATTGATTTATTTTCAAATTTTTCAGCTTCTTTAAGTGTTAACTTTCTTGGTTCAAAAGATCCAACCCCGCCTGCAATTATAATATTTGGGGCAAAAAATTCATTGTTCTTATTTGTTTTAACAATCCAGTTGTCATTTTCTGGTCTTACCTCGTCAACTCTTTCATTTAAAAATAATTCTGTTTTAAAAGGTTTTATTTGCTCTATCAGTCTTTTAGTTAAATCTTCACCAGTGCACTCAGGGACTGCGGGAATATCATAAATAGGTTTATCAGGATATAATTCAATACATTGTCCTCCAGCTTTATCTAAATTATCAATTACTATTGCTTTAAGACCTTTAATACCCAATTGATGAACTGCAAAAAGTCCAACTGGTCCAGCTCCAATAATTATTACATCTGTCTTTTTCATTAACTTTGTCTTTCAGGTGTCGAAACCTCTAAACCATCTAAATCATCAGAAACAATTATCTGACAACTTAATCTACTATTCTTTTTTGGCTCAAATGCCATATCAATCATATCTACCTCGGCGTCCTCTGCTTTAGGTATTTTATTTAACCATTTTTCATCTACATAAACATGACATGTTGCACATGCCATTGAGCCACCACAATCAGCATCTATTCCCGGTATCTCATTTTGAATGGCCCCCTCCATTACTGACAATCCGTTTTCTACTTCAATGGTTTTTGATTTACCTTCAACATCTTTAAACGTAATTTTTGTCATTTTCTAAATATATTTAAAAAAAAAGGGCAAGTATGTATGACATACTCGCCCTTTTAAAGTTAATTATCTATTATCTAGATGATAATCTTGTGTTCTGCATTGCTGCTGCCCAAATAACTAGACCAAAAGCGATCTTGTTTACAAAGTCAGCCAAATTGTAAATTATGTTTAAAGCATTTGCATCAACACCACCAGTTAAGTAACCGAAGATATATCCTAGAGGATATATTGCCCAACCGATAGTAACGATAATTCTCATTGCACTGAAAGCAGTAGCCATAGCTTTGTTACCAGCTTTAGCCGCCATAGTTCCAGCTTCACCTGAGAATATTTCAAACAAGATATAAATCCATCCAGCCATTCCAATTACGAAACCTACAAATGGTTGTATGTAACCAGCTTCACCTAAGTATCCACCGATTAACATTACTAATGAACCTATTAATAGTTTCCAGAATATAGAAGTTGGCACCTTTCTTACAGCTGCCAAGATTAGATAGAATTCTATCATTTGAAGTGGCACTGTGATTAACCAGTCAATATATCTATATACCGTTGGTGTATCACCTGAAGTCACCCAAACTTCTCTCATATACATGTAGTGAACAAATGCAACACCAGTTACAAGTCCAGCTACTGTTAGAGATGTTCTCCATGACGCAGCCACTGTACCTCTTTCAGCAAAGAAAAATACAGTTGTTGCAATCATTCCCATAGATACAAGCCAAAATGAAATTCCTACGAAATCATTTGTTTGTAACATGGCAGTCGCTGCGTTAGCTGAGCTAGTTATACCTAAAAAGGCAACAGCTGCTAAAGCAAGAAGACCTAATTTTCTCATGAAAACCTCCCTCGTTAGTTAGTTTTCTTTTAGTTTATATATAAACTACTCGGACAAGTGATAAATATGCTCACTACCGAATAATATGGAGGGAACCTTAGTAAAAAACAAAGTTACAGTGAAGCTTTTTTTTCATTAAAAAACCGCATATTTATTGGATTTTCTATTTTTTTTTGGGGATATTTATGAAATAGTCACAAAATTAAAGAAAATTGTGGGGTAAAAATTGACTCAAAAATATAATGAGATTTATCAAAAATCGATCAACAATAGAGAGGATTTTTGGAAAGAGATTGCAAATGATATTTTTTGGTACAAAAAACCAACAAAAATTTTAAATTCTAATAATCCTCCCTTCTACAAATGGTTCGAGGATGGGATAACTAACACATGTTATAACGCTTTAGATCTACATGTTGATCAAGGAAATGGTGAAAAGCTTGCGATTATTTATGATAGCCCAATTACTGGCACAAAAGAAAATATAACTTACAGTAAGCTTAAAGAAAAAGTGTCTTTATTCGCTGGGGCTTTAAAAAAACAAGGCGTAAGCAGAGGAGACAGGGTTATAATCTATATGCCTATGATACCAGAGGCAGTAGTGGCTATGCTAGCCTGTGGGAGAATTGGTGCAGTACATTCAGTTGTATTCGGCGGCTTTGCTGCAAACGAATTAGCAAGCAGGATTGATGATTCTAAAGCTAAAATACTTGTTACTGCCTCTTGTGGCTATGAACCTGGACGAACTGTCCATTACAAACCTTTAGTTAATAAGGCATTGGAACTAGCAAATCATAAGATTAAAAGATGTATAATTTTTCAAAGAGAAAAAGATAAAGCAGAATTAAATCCTGAAATTGATATTACTTGGGACGATGCTCACAAAGATGTAAAACATACAGAGTGTGAAAAAATGAATGCAAACGATTACGCTTATATTCTTTACACATCGGGGACTACGGGTCTTCCAAAGGGAATAGTTCGTGATATCGGTGGACATATAGTTGCATTAAAATGGACTATGAAAAACATTTACAATATCAAACCAGAGGACGTGTGGTGGTCTGCAAGTGATATTGGTTGGATAGTTGGACACTCTTATATAGTATACGGACCATTATTTTATGGTTGCACAACAGTTTTGTTTGAAGGGAAACCTGTGGGAACTCCTGATGCAGGAGTTTTTTGGAGGGTAATTTCAGAACATAAAGTAAAATCTCTTTTTACTGCACCTACAGCAATTAGAGCTATCAAAAAAGAGGATCCTAACGGAGAATTTTTTAAAAAATTCGATTTAAGTAAATTTGATAAACTATTTCTTGCTGGTGAAAGAGCTGATCCTGATACGATTAAATGGTTTGAAAAGCTTTCTAATTCACCTGTAATCGATCACTGGTGGCAAACTGAAACGAGTTGGGCAATAACATCAAGTTGCACAGGTATAGAAAATTTTCCTGTAAAATACGGGTCAGCTTTTAAACCAGTGCCAGGCTATGATCTAAAAGTTTTAAATTCTGAGGGTAAAGAAGTAGGCCCCGGTAAAATGGGAGATATAGTTGTAAAACTCCCTCTTCCCCCGGGAACTTTTCCAACATTGTGGGGAGCAGATAAAAGATATAAGGAAAATTACATGACTACATATCCTGGATATTATCAAACTTATGATGCAGGGCACATAGATGAAGATGGCTATGTTTGGATTATGTCAAGAACAGACGACATTATTAATGTTGCAGGCCATAGACTATCAACTGGGGCTATTGAGGAAGTTTTAGCAGAACATCCGGATGTTGCAGAGTGCGCAGTAATAGGAATAGCTGATAAACTTAAAGGGCAAATACCTATCGGTTTGCTAGCACTTAAAGCTGGGGTAACCAAAGATAAAAAAGATATAATTAGCGAATGTGTAAAAATAGTTAGAGAAAAGGTTGGTCCTGTTGCGGCATTCAAAATAGCGATTGTAGTCAAGAGATTACCTAAAACTAGATCAGGAAAAGTGCTAAGAGGAACAGTAAGAAAAATTGCAGATAATGAACCATATAAAATGCCAGCTACTATAGATGATCCAGCTATTTTAGATGAAATTAAACAAGACTTGAAAGATAATAATATTTTAAAACTTTAAAGGTTGCCCTTTAGATTCAATTAATATTTTTCCCTCAGACATTACTAAAATACCATTTACAATCGTGCCTACAGGGAAACCTTTTACTTTATAATTATGAAAGGGTGTCCATCCACATTTACTTGCAATCATTTCATTTTTAATAGTTACTTCTTTATCCATATCAACTATCGTCAAATCTGCATCAAAACCCTCTTTTATAAAACCTTTATTTTTAATTCCAAAAATTTTACATGGATTTTCACACATCAAATTTATGAGTTGATTTAATTCTAGTTTTCTATTGTTAACATGATTAATCATAACTGGAAAAATAGTTTGAACACCTGGCATTCCTGAAGGGGTATTTGGGTATTCTTTGTCTTTGTTTATTTTTAAGTGAGGAGCGTGATCTGAACCGAGTACATCTACAACATTGTTTTTAATAGCAACCCAAAGACGATCATAATGATCTTTTGATCTTAAGGGAGGGTTCATTTGAGCGTAAGTTCCTAATTTGTCGTAGCAATCTGGTGCATACAAAGTTAAATGTTGAGGAGTTGTTTCGAAGGTAACATTTTTTTTATGCATAGCTAAAAAATCGACCTCTTCTTTAGTGGTAACATGCAAGACATGAATTTTTTTATTATATCTTTCTGCAATTTTTACAACTCTACGGGTTGAGGACATCGCACATTCTACATTTCTCCATTCAGGATGAGAGTGAACATCTCCTTGTTTGATAAATTTTTTTCTTAATTTAATAATATCTTCATCCTCAGAGTGAATTGAAACTATCCTGTCACTACTAGAAATCACTTTTTCGATATCCGCTTCTTTGTCCACCAATAGATTGCCTGTCGAAGATCCTGCAAAAAGTTTAACTCCACAACAACCTTCAACATTTTTAAGTTGAGCAAGTTGATCCGTATTTTGGGGAGTAGCTCCAAAATAAAATGCATAATTAGTATGCATTCTATTTTTTGCAGCTTGTAATTTTTTTTCAAACTCTACTAAATTTGCTGTTGGAGGGTTAGTGTTGGGCATCTCAAATAAAGAAGTTACTCCTCCAAGAACTGCAGCTCTGCTTCCGCTTTCTAAATCTTCTGCATCAGTGGATCCAGGTTCTCTAAAATGTACTTGGGTGTCTATGATTCCTGGCAAAACTACTTTGCCAGATGCGTCATAAATTTTAGAATTATTTTCTTCTATATTCCCTATCTTTCGAATTTTATTTTCGTATAAACCAATATCAGATTTTATCAATTTACCATCGATATAACAGGAGCCATTTTTAATAATGAGACTATAATTGTCAGACATATTTTTAATATATAATATATTGTATAAGTAACAATTATGAAAAAAGATCAAGTTGTAATTTTAGAAAAAAGAGGTGTAATCTTAATAAGTGGTGAAGATGCAAAAGACTTTCTCCAAAATATAATTACAAATGACATAAATAAAGTTTCTTATAAAAACTCTGTATTCGCAGCCTTGTTGACTCCTCAAGGAAAATATTTGAATGAATTTTTTATAACTCAGAATAATAAAGGATATTTATTAGACTGTAGCGAGAACTCTACTAGTGAGCTTATAAAAGATTTATCAAAATATAAATTAAGATCAAAAGTTGAAATTGAGGACTTTTCTTCTGAATTCGTTATTGGAGTAATAAACAATTCAAAATTTAAAGAATTACAAGAAGAATTAAAATCAAATGAAAATACTATTACTTATAGAGATAGCACTATTTTTTTAGATCCAAGAAACGAAAAATTAGGAGCTAGAGTAGTTTCAAACCTTGAAAAACTTTACTTAACAATTAAAAAATTAAATCTCACTATTATCGATAGTAAAGAATATTACTCTCTTGCTTATAAACTAGGAGTGCCAGAAAAAGGGTTGTTAAATTTAAAAGATCAATTGTTTGGTTTAGAGGCAAACTTTGAGAAGCTTCAAGCTATAGATTTTAAAAAAGGATGTTTTGTAGGTCAGGAAAATACTGCGAGGATGAAATTAAAAAACAAACTTAGAAGAAGACTGCTGCCCGTATCGTCGTCTGAAGAACTTAATATTGGTGATGAAATTACTTTTAATAATCTTAAAATAGGAAAAATACTTATTGATAAGCCTTACCCCTTCGGATTAATTAAAGTTCTCGAACCTAATCTTGAAGATTTTAAAGATAAAAAATTATTAGCAAATAATAAAGAGTGTAAAATTTTAGATCACGTTAAGTAACCTAGATAATGATGCTAAAATCCCATATCCGCTCAATTCAATAAAAGCTATAACTAAAATTATAAATATAATTCTTTTATGTTTTCTAAAATAATCAATCATAAACCCCTTTTTTTTGGTGCGGTCGGAGAGACTCGAACTCTCACGGGAAACCCACACGCCCCTCAAGCGTGCCTGTCTACCAATTTCAGCACGACCGCAATAATAATGCGACAATAAATGAATGACAATTTAATCTCAAGTTGGTAAATTGGAATTAGTATGTCTGTACAACAACAAAATTTGAGCTCTACTTTAGAGATTTATAAGAAGATCTCGAAATTCGTTCCTGAAGCTGAATGGAAAATTCATGCTCCATTAATAGAGAGAATTAATAAAATTAAAAAAGAGAAAAATGCAATTATACTTGCTCATAACTATCAAACTCCGGAAATTTACCATGGTGTAGCGGATATATCTGCTGACTCTTTAGCGTTAGCAGTAGAGGCGTCTAAAACAAAAGCTGATAAAATTATTATGTGTGGGGTACACTTTATGGCAGAAACAGCAAAATTAATGTGTCCAGAAAAAAAAGTGTTCCTTCCTGACATGCAAGCAGGCTGTTCTTTATCTAATTCTATTACAGGTGAAGATGTAAAATTACTAAAACAAAAGTTTCCAGGCGTTCCTGTTGTCTCTTATGTAAATACTTCTGCAGACGTTAAAGCAGAGACTGATGTTTGCTGTACTTCAGCTAACGCAGTAAAAGTGGTTGAGTCTTTAAATGTTGATAAAGTAATTTTTCTACCTGACCAATATTTAGCAGACTACGTAGCGAAAAATACTAAGGTCAAAATAATTTCTTGGAAAGGAACTTGTATAGTGCATGAACAGTTTACAGGAAAAGAAATTGAAGAAATCAAATCCCAAAATCCTGGAATTAAAATTATAGCTCATCCTGAATGTCCGCCAGATGTAATTGCCGCTTCTGATTTTGCAGGATCAACTTCTGGAATGATTGATTATGTAAAAAATAAGCAACCTAAAAAAGTTATGTTAGTTACAGAATGTTCAATGAGTGATAACGTAGAAGCTGATAATCCAAAAGTATCTTTTATCAAACCATGTAATTTATGTCCTTATATGAAAAAAATTAATTTAAAAAAAATATTAGATTGTTTAGAAAATGAAACTAATGAGATAATTTTAGATAGTAAAACTATAGAAGCTGCGAGAAAGTCTGTAATCAGAATGACCGAGATCGGTCGTTAGAACAGTGCAAGTATTAAATCAATTTTATATTAAATCAGTTGTAAGAAAGGCTCTAGGGGAAGACCTGAAGCCAAGAGGTGATATCACTACAAACATCTTAAGAACAAAAGATAAAATAATTCAAGCTAAGATAATAGCTAAACAAGATGGTGTAATAGCTGGTTTAGAGTTTTGTAAAACAGCTTTTAAATTAATTGGAAGAGAAACCATTTTTACAAAGAAAGTCTCTGATGGAAAAAAAATAAAAAAAAATAAAGTAATTGCTAATATAAAAGCTAGAACAAAAACAATCTTAACTGCTGAGAGAACTGCTTTAAACTTTCTTAATCATGCCTCAGGTATCGCAACTATCACTAATCAATTCGTAAAAAAAATTGGTAAAAAAACTAAGATCTGTTGTACAAGAAAAACTACACCTAATTTGAGAACACTTGAGAAATATGCTGTCAAAAAAGGTGGTGGTCATAATCATAGATATAATTTAAGCGATGAAATTCTTATAAAGGATAATCATATTAGTGCATCGAATAATCTTAGGGAATTAGTCAAGAAAGCTATTAAAACAAAAAAAATTATTACAGTGGAAATAGAAAATATCAATCAACTCAAACAGGTTATAGGTTTAAAATTTAAAAGAATTCTTTTTGATAACATGAATTCCTCACAACTGAAAAAATGCTTAAAACTTTGCAAAAAAAAATATCAAACAGAGTATTCTGGTAATGCTACTTTAAAAAATATTAATCAAATATCGAAAACGGGGATAAATAGAATTTCGGTAGGCGCTATTACCCACAGCGCTAAATCTTTTGATAGTAGCTTATTGATACTTTAAAACTTTTTATTGTAAGTGAATAATCTGCAAAGATGATATGTTATTTTTTTAATCTATTTTCTTAATTCCGCTTGTGCAGCAGCTAATCTTGCTACTGGCACTCTAAATGGAGAGCAGGAAACATAGTTAAGTCCCGTTCTAGAACAAAACTCAATACTCTTTGGATCACCACCGTGTTCACCGCAAATACCTAATTTAATATTTTTGTTTGTTTTCCTGCCTCTTGAGGAAGCTATTTGAACTAACTCACCTACTCCATTTTGATCAATACTAACAAATGGATCTACATCAAAAATTTTATTATCAATATAATCGTTTAAAAATTTTCCTGAGTCATCCCGGCTTATTCCAAAAGTAGTTTGTGTTAAATCATTAGTTCCAAAACTAAAGAAATCAGCATGTTTAGAGATAGACTTCGCTTGTAAAGCGGCACGTGGTAATTCAATCATAGTACCTACCATATATTCTAGTTTTAATTTATTTTCTTTTTCTATTTCTTTAGCTATTTTATTTACTAAGGCCCTTAGAATTTTTAATTCAGAATCAGTAGATACTAAAGGTATCATAATTTCTACAAAAGCTGCTTTTACTTTTTGTTTTTTTAATTCGACTATAGCTTCAAATATTGCTCTACATTGCATCTCATAAATTTCTGGGAAAGAAATACCCAGTCTACACCCTCTATGTCCAAGCATAGGATTTTCCTCATGAAGCTCTGCTATTCTATCTTTGACCTCTTTTGCAGATAAATTTAAAGATCTTGCTACTTCCTCTATATCTTTGTCAGCTTTTGGTAAGAACTCATGAAGTGGTGGATCTAATAATCTTACTGTAACAGGTAAACCTGACATAACTTTAAATATTTTTTTAAAGTCTTCTTTTTGATGAGGTAGAAGTTTATCTAGCGCACTATTCCTGTCATCTTTTGATTTAGACAAAATCATTTGTCTAACGGATAGAATTCTCTCTTCATCAAAGAACATATGCTCAGTTCTACATAAACCGATTCCCTCAGCACCAAACTCTCTAGCAGTTTTACTATCTGCTTCCGTTTCGGCGTTTGTTCTTACTCTTAATTTTCTAAATTCATCAGCCCATTTCATTATTGTAGAGAAGTATCCAGAAATTTCTGGTTTGACAGTAGGAACTAACCCTTTCATTACTTTTCCACTTCCACCGTCTATAGTGATAATATCCCCCTCTTTAATAATTACATCCCCAGCTTTAAATTGTTTTAAATCATAGTCGATTGTTATTTCACTTGAGCCTGAAACACATGGTCTCCCCATTCCTCTTGCTACTACTGCAGCATGGCTCGTCATTCCTCCTCTTGCAGTAAGAATACCTTTAGCTGCATGCATTCCATGTATATCTTCTGGTGAAGTTTCTAACCTTACTAATATTGTATTTTGCATCATCCCGTTTAGTTTCTCTGCTTCATCAGCAGTGAAAACAACTTTACCACTTGCAGCACCTGGTGATGCCGGTAATCCCGAAGCAATTACCTCTTTCTCAACTTTTTCGTCTAAAGTAGGATGTAATAAAGTATCTAAAGTATTTGGATCAATTCTTTTGATTGCTTCTTTTTTTGAAATTAATTTCTCTTTAACCATATCCACTGCAATTTTAATTGCAGCTTTGGCTGTTCTTTTTCCAGATCTTGTTTGCAACATCCAAAGTTTATTATTTTCAACTGTAAACTCAATGTCTTGCATATCTTTATAGTGCTTCTCTAACTTAATAAACACTTTTGCTAATTCTTTATAAACTTTAGGCATAGCCTCCTCCATTGAAGGATCTTTAGATCCTGAATCTTTTTTTGCTTTTTTAGTGATGTATTGCGGAGTTCTTGTACCTGCTACTACATCTTCACCTTGTGCATTAATTAGAAATTCTCCAAAGAAAGATTTTTCTCCTGTTGAAGGATTTCTTGTAAAGGCAACACCTGTTGAACAGTCATCACCCATATTTCCAAAAACCATAGCTTGAACATTCACAGCTGTTCCCCAATGATCTGGAATTTGATTTAGTTTTCTATAAGTTTTTGCTCTTTGGCTGTCCCAAGATAAAAATACTGCGTTTATTGCTCCAAATAATTGTTCTTTGACATCCTGAGGAAAATTAATTTTTTTTTCTTTTTTTACTAACTCTTTAAAATTAATAATTAAGCCATCCCAATCGCTCTCGTCTAGATCTGTGTCTAACAAAACTCCTTTGGTTAATTTGTAATTATCAATTAGTTCTTCAAATAAATGTCCCTCTACACCTAAAACTACATTACTGTACATTTGGATAAATCTTCTATAGCTGTCTTTAGCAAATCGTCCGTTAGAAGTTCTCTTTTTTAGTGACTCAACTGTTCTGTCATTAAGACCAAGATTCAAAATTGTATCCATCATGCCAGGCATTGAAATTCTAGCACCAGATCTAACTGATACTAATAATGGATTTTTAAGATCACCAAATTTTTTTTGAGTTTTCTTTTCAATATTATTTAGCTCTGATTCAATATTTTGTAATACTTTTTCGGGTAATTTTTTTTTATTTTTGTAAAATAAATCACAAACTTCAGTAGTAATAGTAAATCCAGGGGGAACAGGTAAGCCTAATCTACCCATCTCACCAAGGTTTGCTCCTTTTCCGCCCAAAATATTTTTTTTGTTCTTTAATTTTTTGGCAGATTTATCATTAAAGCTAAATATAACTTTTGCCATTACAATCCTTCTAATTTTGAAAAATCTATAAAGTTATCAAAAGTATTACAGAACAATTTTAACAACTCTAATCTATTATTTTTAATATCCTGATTTTCTTCATTTACAACAACATTGTCAAAAAAATTATCTGTAGATTCTTTGGTATCTGAAAGCTTTATCAACAAGCTTTCATAGTCTTTATTGTCATCTTTTACAGTCAAAGCTTTTCGGATTTCATTTATTTTCTCGTAAAGTATTTTCTCTTCCTCTTTTCTAAATAAGACTGCATCAGGTCTGCCAGTGATTCTCTTACCAGCCTTATCCAAAATATTTGAAGCTCTTTTATATGAACTAATAGCATTCAGACCTATGCCTTTATTTTTATATTTGTTCATTAAGATTGTTTTCGTATAAAGAGCTAAAAAATTATCTCCTACGTGTGAACTTATTGATGCTTCAATAATATCAGTTTTGATATTCTTTAATTTTAAAACGTTTCTCATTCTTTCTTTTATAAAGTCCAAAACTTCTTGTTCCGTTTTTTCATTTTTTATCTCAACGCCTTGTTCTTGATAAAGTCTAATTGCATAACTAATTAGTTCTCTCAATTTAAATGTTAATTTGTTTTCAATAATTACTCTTAATAATCCAACTGCGGCTCGTCTTAAAGCAAAAGGATCTTTTGAACTAGTTGGTTTTTCACTAATTACAAAAAAACCAACTAGAGTGTCTATTCTATCTACTATTGAAATAGAGTAGCTAAAAGGTTTCTTTGGTAAAATTGAAGTAAGACCAATAGGTAAATAATGATCGCTTACTGAATTAGCAACATCTTTTTCAAAACCTTGCGCTAACGCAAAATATTTTCCCATCACGCCTTGAAGTTCTGGATACTCTCCAACTAAATCAGAGCATAAGTCAGACTTAGAAATTGAGGCTGCGATCTGAATTTTTTCTTTATTTATGTTTAAATCATCTGATAGTAGGCCAGCTAATTGTCTCAATCTCTGCGTTTTGTCATAAATAGTACCAAGTTTTTCATAAAAGGTTACTGATTTAAGATTAGCGATTTGTTTAATCATATTTTTAGAACGATCTTTATCCCAAAAAAATTTGGCATCTGCTAATCTTGCTTCTACAACTCTTTTATTTCCTTGAGTTATCAACTTTTTTTTATCTTTTTTATTTGCTACAACAAAAAAATAATTAGTTAACCGATCCCTGTTATCAAAAATTGGAAAATATCTCTGGTGCTTCTCTAAAGTAGAAATTATAATTTCTTGGGGTATTTTTAAATATTCTTTATTAAAGCTAACATGAAGTAAATTTGGATCTTCCACAATATTTACGACCTCATCCAAAAGTTTTAAATTTAGGCTTTCTTTATATTCTTTGGATTGAGAATATGAACGAATTTTTTTAACAATAATTTGTTCTCGCTCATTATGGTCTACAGTAATTTTATTGCTTTTTAAAAAACTCAAATAGTCTTTAAAGTCTTTTATTTTTTTTGTTTTAGTAGTTAAATCTTGTTCAATAATTATTGAGTCGGTTGTTTCCAAGTGATCAAATTTAAAAGATAGTTTTTTGTTATTAAATCTTGCAAAGATGGACCTTAAAGGCCTACCCCAAATCAAGCTATAGTCTGACCACTTCATCGATTTTTTCCAACTTATTGAACTTATTGCCTTAGGAATAATTTGATTAAGCAGGTGTTCAACTGAAATTGATTGAGGTTTTATTTTAATAAAATAAAATTTTCCTTTTTCGGTATCTTTTTTTATTAAATCTTTTTCGAGGACATTTTTAGATTGCATAAAACCTTGAATAACTTGATCCGGTGATCCTACCTTAGGTCCCTTAATTTCTTTAGACTCTGTCTTAATGTGTTCAAAAAGGCCTTTAACAATTAACGATAATCTAGTTGGTGAAGAAAAAACTGAAAATTCTTTGTATTTAATTTTTTCTTCCTTAAAAGCGTTTTCGATAAATTTTTTAATTTGTAATCTTGCTTCTATTTGTAATTGAGGTGGAATTTCTTCGCTATATAATTCCAATAATAGTTCTGCCATAATTTAGCTTTGTGAGCTTAACCAAAGTGCTCCACAACCTTTTGCAAGTTCTCTAATTCTAGTTATATAACCTGTTCTCTCTGCTACCCCAATAACTCCCCTGGCATCCAATAAATTGAAAATATGACTTGCTTTTAAACACTGATCATAAGCAGGTAGTGAAAGTTTTTTTTCAAGTAAAGATTTGCATTCATTTTCAATATTTTCAAAATTTTTTAGTAGAGTGTCTGTGTTTGCAAACTCAAAATTATAAGCAGAAAATTCTTTTTCAGCTTGAAAGAAAACTTCTTTGTATTTTACACCTTCACTATTCCAGTCGAGATCAAAAACATTACTTTTACCTTGAACAAACATACAAAGTCTTTCGAGACCATAAGTAATCTCAACTGGAACTGGTTTACATTCTATCCCTGTCATTTGTTGAAAATAAGTAAACTGCGTTATTTCCATTCCATCACACCATACTTCCCAACCTAAACCTGCTGCGCCAAGAGTTGGGCTCTCCCAGTCGTCTTCAATAAATCGGATATCATGATTTTTTACATCTATACCAATTGAAGCTAGGCTCTTTAAGTATGTTTGTTTTATATCATTTGGAGAAGGTTTAATTATTACTTGATACTGATAATAATGTTGCAAACGATTTGGGTTTTCACCGTATCTTCCATCTGTTGGCCTCCTTGAAGGCTGAACATAAGCTGCTTTCCACGGTTTAGGTCCTAAAGATCTTAATGTAGTAGCAGGATGAAAAGTTCCCGCACCAACTTCCAAATCATAAGGTTGTAATATTATGCACCCATTTTTCCCCCAAAACTTTTGAAGATTCATAATAATGTCCTGAAAAGAAAGAAAATTTATTTTTTTTTTAACTTTTTTTTTAGCTGGCATTTACAAACCAAATCTCTGCCACATAGACTTTTCTTCAATTACATTCGCAACTTTTTCAAATGGATCCTGTATAGATGAGGACAATTTTCTCGCAATAAATCCTTTTGGTTTTTCAAAAGTTTTGATTACAACTTTATCACCAAATTTTTCTTTTAAAACTTGATCTGCATTTCCGATGCCATCAATTAATCCGAGCTTAAGAGATGTTCTGCCTGTCCAAAATTCTCCAGTAAAAATATTATTTTTTTCGGGATCTTTAAGTTTTGTACCTCTGCTTCTTTCTACTATTTTGATAAAGTCTTCGTGCAACTCTAATTGAATAGTTTTTAATCTTTTAATGTCATCTTCTTTTTCCTCTTTAAAAGGATCTAAAGTGCTTTTATTTTTTCCAGCAGTATAAACTCTTCTCTCAACTCCGATTTTTTGGATCAGGTCCTTAAAACCAAATGAGGCCGATATTACTCCGATTGATCCAATTATTGAGCTTGAATTTGCATAAATTTCATCTCCTGCACAAGCAATAAAATATCCTCCAGAAGCAGCAACATCTTCAGCAAACACAATAACTTTTACTTTATTTTTCTCAGCTAGTTGTCTGATATAACTATAAATTAAATGTGATTGAACAGGAGATCCGCCAGGTGAATTTATAGAGATAGCGACATGAGAAATTTTTTTTACGGAAAAAGCCTTCCTTAAAATTTCTCTCTGGTTAGCTAATTCCATACCTTGCTTAAACTTACCGGCTGAACCAATTATTCCTGTTAGCCTTACATGAGGAACTATTTTTTTTTTCTTAAAAAATGAAAACATATTTTTTACGATGGTTATTTTTATTCTTATAACAGTAATAATGTAAATTTTAATTAATAATTTCGCTACTTATGGTTGAATTCTAGGTGCGTCACCACGCTACTAATTAAAAATTTATTATCAATTAAAAACAAATATAAACATTTTATGGGATTAGTTGTACCATTAAAAAAATCAGCAAATTCAGCTTACTTGGAATTAAAGAATTTACTTGGTGTAAAACTTCAAAAAGTAGAAGAATTGATTCAATTTAAGTTGCGGAGTGATGTGAACCTTATAGAGAAAATGAGCTCTCATCATTTAAGCTCAGGCGGAAAAAGATTGAGAGCCCTTTTAACATTGGGTTCAGCAAAATTAACCGGATACAAAGATAATGTTAGAGATGTAAATTTAGCAGCTTGTGTTGAGTTAATACATTCTGCAACGTTACTTCATGATGATGTGATTGATGAAAGTCAATTAAGAAGAGGTATTAAAACTCCAAATTCAATTTGGGGCAACCAGTCTTCTATTTTGGTTGGAGACTATCTTTTAAGTAGATGTTTTGAGATGATGGTTGAAGATGGAGATTTAGAAGTTCTTAAGCTATTGTCTTCTACTTCTTCTAAAATTGCTCAGGGTGAGGTTTTGCAACTTCAACATAAAGGAGAAGCTGATTTATTGGAGGAAACATATTTAGATATTATTAATTTAAAAACTGCCTCTCTTTTTTCTGCTGCTACAAAAACAGGTGCTTGTTTATCAGGTAGTAATGAAAAAGAGAAAAAAGCTTTGGAATCTTATGGAAGAAATTTAGGTTTAGCCTTTCAAATAGCAGATGATGCTCTAGATTATTATGCTAAAGAAAAATTATTTGGTAAGGAAATCGGCAAAGATTTTTTTGAAGGGAAAGCTACTCTTCCTCTTATTACAATTTTCCAAAAAGGAAATAATGATGAAAAAAGTTTTTTGGCCAAGATAATGAACAAAGAAAAAAGAACTTATGAGGATTTTAGTAAAACCCTAGGCTTGATTTCTAAATATAAAGCAGTTGAGACAACATTTAAAAAGGCTGAGTATTTTGTAAACATGTCCTACGATGCTTTAGCAATTTTTCCAGAGACCGAAGATAAAAAAATTTTACAAAATTTAACAAGCTTTAGTCTAAACAGAACTTATTAAGGATATAAAAGTTCTTTTTTCCATTTACCGTTATTTTTTATATAATTTAATCTTTCGTGTATTCTACCTTCTGCGTCTAACCAAAATTCAATTTCTTCAGGTAACAATCTCCAACCAGACCAATGAGGAGGTCGAGGAACATTTTTTTGATCAGGATATTTTTTTTCAAATTCTTTGATTTTGTTTAAAAATGTTTCTCTATTATCTAAAATTTGTGATTGTGATGAAGCCCAAGCGCCAATTCTATTTTTGTAAGGTCTTGAATTATAATATTCATCTGCTTCTTTAGCTGAAACTTCTTCTACCTTTCCTTTAGCTCTAACCTGGCGTCTTAAACTTTTCCAGTGAAAGCACATAGAGGCTTTTTGATTTACTTTAAGTTCACCACCTTTTTTACTATTAAAATTTGTATAAAAAACAAATCCTTTATCGCTCAGACCTTTTAGTAAAACCATTCTGACGTTAGGTTGATTATTTAAATCTGAGGTAGCTACCGCAACTGCATTTGGGTCATTAATTTCGCTTTCTTCTGCTTTTGCAAACCATTTTTTGAACAATTCTATAGGATTGTCCAATTCTTCGAAGCAATTATCAATGCCCAGTGAATTTTTGCCATTTTTTTGATTCATATATTCTATAAAATAATTTATACATTAATTATCTATGTCTTTTAATACTTTTGGAAAATTATTTAGATTTACTACATGGGGAGAATCTCACGGGCCTGCAATTGGCTGTATTATTGACGGATGCCCTCCAAATATACCTCTTTCTGAGACAGATATTCAGAAAGATATGGATATGCGAAGACCTGGGCAATCTAAATTTACAACTCAAAGAAAAGAATCAGATAAAGCAATAATTTTATCAGGCGTGTTTGAGGGCAAAACTACGGGTACACCAATTTCGATTATTATTTATAATGAGGATAAAAGATCTAGAGATTACGAAACCATTAAAAACAAATTTAGACCTGGTCATGCTGATTACACTTATTTTAAAAAATACGGTATTAGAGATTATAGAGGAGGTGGAAGGCAGTCGGCTAGAGAAACAGCTTGTCGAGTAGCAGCTGGAGCTGTAGCAAAAATTGTATTGAAAAAAATTTTAGGTTCAAAATTTAAGGTTGTTGGGGCAGTCACTCAGTTGGGTTTGATGTCCTGCGATAAATCTAATTGGAATGAGAAAGAAATTAGGAAAAACCCATTTTTTTGTCCCGATAAAAAATCAGTCAAATTATGGGAAAAATATCTTTTAGCTGTCAGAAAAGCAGGATCATCATGTGGTGCAATCATTGAGCTAAGAGCTTCAGGTATTCCAATTGGTTTAGGCGCTCCTATATACTCGAAGTTAGATACTGATATTGCAGCAGCGTTAATGAGTATTAATGCTGTTAAAGGAGTAAATATCGGAGCTGGTATGAATGCAGCTTTTTTAAGTGGTGAAGAAAACTCAGATGAGATGACCAAGGGATCTGGAGCTGTAAAATTTAAATCAAATCAAGCGGGGGGTATTTTAGGTGGAATTTCTTCTGGCCAAGATATTGTAGCATCGTTTGCAGTAAAACCCACTTCATCCATACTTACAAGCAGACAGACCATTGATAAAAAAGGTAAAAATACTAAAATCTCTGTTAGAGGAAGACATGATCCTTGCGTAGGGATAAGAGCTGTACCTATTGGTGAAGCAATGATTAATTGTGTTCTTTTAGATCATTATTTAATGAACAAAGCTCAATGCGGTTAATTTGAAAATTTGTTTTTATTTTTTGCTAAAATTATTTTCGAATTCAAGGTTTCTTCAACTTTATTTATTATTGAGAGATGGTCTAATCCTGCAATTTGATACATATTTTGTGGAGTATCTTGATCAATAAAAATATCTGGTAAAATCATAGATCTAAATTTTAATCCAGTATCGAAAACTCCTCTATCTGACAATAGTTGCATAACGTGCGACCCAAATCCACCTATTGATCCCTCCTCAATAGTTATCAAAACCTCGTGGTTAGTTGCGATTTCAATTATTAATTTTTCATCTAAAGGCTTAGCAAACCGTGCATCAACAATTGTACACTCAATTCCTTTATTAGAAAGTTTTTGAGAAGCCTTGTTACATTCCTCTAGTCTTGCACCAAAATTTAAAATGGCTACTTTTTTTCCCTCTTTAATGACTCTGGCTTTACCTATTTCTAATATTTCATCTATATTTGGTAGTTGAGCTCCTGTTCCATTTCCGCGCGGATATCTAAATGCTGAGGGTCTGTCATTTATAGATACCGAAGTATTTATCATCCTGACAAGTTCTGCTTCATCACTTGCAGCCATTACAATAAAATTTGGTAATGTAGCCAAAAAAGTAATATCAAAAGATCCCGCATGTGTTGGTCCATCTGCGCCTACAAGACCAGCTCTATCTATGGCAAATCTCACTGGTAAGGACTGTAAAGCAACGTCATGCACAATTTGATCATAGGCTCTTTGTAAAAATGTTGAGTATATTGCTGCATAAGGTTTATATCCTTCAGTTGCAAGCCCAGCAGCAAATGTAACTGCATGTTGTTCAGCTATTCCAACATCAAAAGTTCTATCCGGAAATTTTTTTTCAAATAAATTTAGTCCGGTACCGGAGGGCATAGCGCCTGTTATACCAATTATTTTTGTATCTTGTTGAGCATGCTTAATTAAAGTTTCGGCGAATACTTTTGTATAGGATGGGTTACTAGACTTTGATTTGGACTGTTCGCCAGTTGAAACATTAAATTTTGATACTCCATGATATTTATCTCCAGAAGACTCGGCTGGCTCGTAGCCTTTTCCTTTTTGAGTTCTTATATGAATTAAAACTGGACCTTTATGATTAGAGTTTTTCACATTTTCAAAAACTTGAACAAGATTTTCAACATTATGACCATCTATTGGACCAACGTAATAAAATCCTAGCTCACTAAATAAAGTTCCACCAGTAACAATATTTCTTAAAAGATCTTCTGCTTTTCCTGCTTTTTGTGAAAACCTTTTTGAAAAGGCTGAAATAACCATCTTTACCGTTTCTCTTAAACTAAAATATAGCTTACCAGATAATAGTTTAGCTAGATAATTGCTCATGGCTCCAACAGGTCTTGCAATTGACATGTCATTATCATTAAGTATTACAATTAAGTTAGATTTAAGTGCCCCGGCATTATTCATTGCCTCATATGCCATTCCTGCACTCATAGCTCCATCGCCTATTACTGCAACAACACTATTATTATTGTTAGATAGTTTTTTTGCAACGGCCATTCCAAGTGTAGAAGATATAGAAGTTGAGCTATGAGCAGCTCCAAAAGGATCGTATTCACTTTCAGTCCTTTTAGTGAATCCTGAAAGCCCTCCACCTTGTCTTAAAGTTCTAATTCTATTTTTACGACCTGTTATTATTTTATGAGGATAACACTGGTGACTTACATCCCAAACTAATTTATCTTTTGGAGTATTAAACACATAATGCAAGGCAACTGTCAGTTCTATAACTCCTAGGCCAGCTCCCAAATGGCCTCCTGTTTCTGAAACGACTTCAATTAATTCCTCTCTTAGCTCTTCGGAAATCTGTTTTAAATCAGCTTTTTTAAATTTTCTTAAATCTGATGGAAAATTAATTTGCTTTAACAATCTAGCCATTAAAAATCTCTTTGCTTTATAAATTTAATTGTTTCTCTCAAATCTACTGCTTTTTTTCCATGTTTTTTTAGTTTAAGCAATATTTTTTTTTCTAAGTTATGAGCATACTTCATTGAATTTTCATATCCGATCAGGTTTATTAAGGTTGATTTTCCTTTCTTCTTATCTTTTTTAATTGGTTTACCCACCAATTTAATTGAACCTTTAATATCAAGAAAGTCATCAACTAACTGGAATAATAAACCTATTTCTTCACCAAGTTTTCCTAACGACAATTGCACTCTACTATTTTTATTTGCTACTATTGCAGTTGACCGAAGACAAAAATTAAATAATTTTCCGGTTTTTTTTCTTTGCATTGCAATGATGTCTTTAATTTTTTTTCTTTTATTTTCAAATTTTAAATCTAATGCCTGACCGCCAGCAATTCCTGTATGACCTGAAAAATTAGCTAATAAAGTTACAATTTCATTTTTTTGTTTGAACGATAATAAGTTTGCCTTGTCAGAAATTATTTCGAAAGCTAAAGTTAATAGTGAATTCCCAGCTAAAACAGCTGTCGCTTCTCCAAATTTTTTGTGGGTAGAAGGTTTTCCTCTCCTAATGGAGTCATCATCCATACATGGTAGATCGTCATGTATTAATGAATAAGAATGAATACACTCCACAGCAGCACAAATATTAATAAGTTTTTTCTCTCTAATGTTAAACAATTTTCCAGCATCAAAAATAATTGTAGACCTCACTTTTTTTCCTCCGGAGATTGATCCGTATTTCATAGGAATAGTTAATAATGAGTTTTTTTGTTTTCTTAAAAAATTAATTATGAATTTATCAACTTTTTTTGCATTTCTATTAAGTTTATTTTTGATCATCAATTTTAGTTTTTGTTATGTTTGATATTTCTTTTGTCCTTTTTTTAAATAAATCTTCTACATATTTATTGAGTTCAATAAGTCTTTTGTACTCATTTTCAACATTATTAAAATCAAGTTTTTCACTCTCAAGTTTTATAAGTATTTCATCAATTTCATCCCTAGCCTCTTTTAATGATTTACTTTTGACATTAGCTAGAATATTTTTGATTTTCATAAAGATAATAATAATAACATTATGAAAAACATCTATTCAAATATATATTCTTTCAACAAAAAAATACTAAAAAAAACTGTCGAATCCCTTAAACGAGGTAATATTGTTGGTTTGCCCACTGAAACAGTTTATGGTTTAGCAGGAAACGCATATTCAAAAGCATCTATTAAAAAAATTTATAAATTGAAAAAAAGACCAAAGGTAAATCCTTTAATCATTCATTACACAAGTTTGAAAGATGCTAATAAAGATGTTATTTTTAATAAGAATTTCTTTAAACTTTATAAAAAATTTTGTCCAGGTCCTATAACATTTGTTTTAAAAAAAAGAGAGAATACTAATATTGATAAATTAGCAACTGCTGGCTTAAACACTGTAGCAATTAGATTTCCTAAAAATAATATCGTTAAGACTGTAATAAGAAGTTCTAAATTTCCTTTAGCGATGCCAAGTGCTAATCTTTCTTCAAGATTGAGCCCAATAAATGCATTAGATGTGTATGAAGAATTTCAAAAAAAAATAAAGATAATTATAAATGGAGGAAAATCAAAAATTGGAATCGAATCAACAGTTTTAGATTTAACTGATAAACCAAGAATATTAAGACCAGGAATAATAAGCTCAAAGGAAATTAAAAAATTTTTAAAAACCAACCTTTCACATAAAAAATCTAGAATTAAATCGCCAGGAATGTTAAAAAAACATTATTCGCCTGGGATACCTGTAATAATTGGTCGTAAACCCTCAAATATTAATGATGCTTTTATCATTTTTGGGAATAAATATAAAAAAAGGAAAAATTTTTTTGATTTAAGTAAAAATGGTGACTTGAAAGAAGCTGCAGCTAATTTATATAAAATTATGAGAAAAATTAAAAAAAAAGGTTACAAAAGAATCTTTGTTTCTAAAGTCCCTAATTATGGCCCAGGTATAGCAATCAACGACCGTCTAAAAAAAGCATCTCAATAATGTTTATCGAAATTAAAAAACTTTCAAAAAGTTATAACGGCTATTTTGCTGTAGACAATATCAATTTTAATATGGAAAGAGATAAAACTATAGGTTTATTAGGGCCTAATGGTTGTGGAAAAACTACAACAATTGGTATGATGTTAGGGCTAGTAACACCGACTAGCGGTGCTATCGTTTTAGAAAATAAAAATATAAATACATTTAAAAGAGATGAAATCTTAAAAAGATTTAATTTTGCTTCTCCATATGTTGAACTTCCAAAAAAATTAACAGTAATCCAAAATCTCGAAATTTATGGAAGATTATACGGTGTAGACGATTTAAAAACCAGAATTAACGATATCGCAAGTGATTTAGATATTAAAAATTTTTTCAATAGAAAAACTGGAGAACTCTCATCTGGTCAAAAAAATAGGGTCTCACTTGCAAAATCTTTAATTAATAAACCTGAAATATTACTATTAGATGAACCGACTGCAAGTTTAGATCCAGATATAGGAGACTTTGTTAGAAATTATATTCAAGAATATAAAAAGAAAAATAAAATTACAATATTACTTGCTTCACATAATATGAGTGAAGTTGAAAGGCTGTGTGACAGTGTAATAATGATGAAAAATGGTAAAATAATTGATAACGGCACTTGCGTAGAGCTCATAAAAAAACATGGAAGAAATAATTTAGAAGAAACATTTTTAAAATTAGCAAGGAGTTAAAATGAATTTCAAAAAAATTTATGCTTTAGGATTGCGTCATCTATATTTAATTATGAATTCTTTTCCTAGAGTACTTGATTTGATTTATTGGCCGACTGTACAAATTTTTTTATGGGGCTTTATATCAAAATTTTTTACTCTTAATTCCGAGTATTATAATAATACTGTTGGAATTATATTAACTGCAGCAATTTTATATGATTTTTTATTTAGAGCTAGTATTAGTTTTAATATAATGTTTCTTGAAGAAATTTGGAGTAGAAATTTTACAAATCTATTTATCGCTCCTATTAAGATTAGTGAGATAATTGCAGCAATAACATTAACTGCAATCTTAAGAACTTTAATAGGGCTAGTGCCTGCTGTTTTAATAACAATACCTCTATTTGGTGTGTCTATTTTAAAGCTTGGAATTCCATTAATTTTTTTATTGCTAGCTTTATATCTCTTTGGCATAACTTTAGGGCTTTTAGTAACATCTGGTTTGCTTAGATATGGTCCCTCATTTGAAAATATTGCTTGGGCAACTTTATTTTTTCTTGCGCCGCTCGGCTGCATTTACTATCCCATAGAAATACTTCCAGACTTTCTTCAAATTATCGCTAAATTGCTTCCATTAGTTCATATTTTTGAAGAAATGAGAAATATATTAATGACTGGATTAGTTGATTATATGAATATTATTAAATCGATATTTATTTCTATAATCTATTTTTCTTTTGGAATTATGATTTTTTATATTTCTTATTTTGGTGCAAAAAAACGTGGGACACTAATCAATATGGGTGAATAATGCATAAATATTTAGATAAGATTAAAAAAAACGAACAAAAACCGTTTGTAATTAAAAATTTTATTAATAGTGAAGAGATCAAACTATTTAAAAAACTGTTTGATCACTTGCCAGTCGAAATAGATAATAAAAGACAAAAAATAATAAAGAAAAAATGGTCTACTAATTTTTTCCCAGATCTTCAAAAAACTTTTATACAAAAGTTGAAAGCTAATCTAAATTCTTTTGATTTGGATAACCCAAAAACAAAAGATGGATTAGAAAGTTTAGGCTTATTTCAAGAGAGCTCAATGCCAGTTTCATTACACGTGGATTCTGGTTTTGATTTTAGCAAAATTATTTATAAACAAACTTTATTACCTTTATCTGAAAACTCAGAAACAATAATATTTAAAAATCGGTTTTATGGATGTGCTACTACCTTCTCAATTGATCCAAAAGAACTTTCAGCTAAAGGATACAATAAGAGATCTTCTGAACATTTGAAACTTTATGGTGGAAAAGATTTTGACACTTCAATTCACGAAAAATATTTAAAACACGAGAATATTGAGAATTTAAAGGGATTAGAAGTCGATTTTATATTTAAATGGAAATTAGGTGACTTACTGGTTTTTGATAGAACTAGTTTACATTGCGCATCAAGTAATTTAAATAATAAAAAGTTAGGCTTTACTACACTAACTATTAAATTATGAAATTAATAGATTGCTTTATGTATTTTGATGAAGATGTAGTTTTAGATATTAGGCTTAATACATTATATAAACATGTTGATAAATTCGTAATCGGTGAAGCAACCAAAGATCATGCTGGTAAACCAAAAGAACTAAATTTTAAATTTGAAAATTTCTCAAAATTTAAAGATAAAATTGAATATTTAATAATTGATGATCTTCCAAAAGTAGTAAGATCATTTAAAAAAGGTTGGCATAACAATCACTTAAGAGATCAATTTCAAAGGAATGCTTTAGAGAGAGGTTATAATAAATTTTCTGGAGAGGACTTAATAATGATTTCTGATATTGATGAAATTCCTGATCCAAATAAAATTAAAGAATTTAAAATAGATAATAAATTTGCGTGCTTTTTGCAAAAAAACTTCCAATCAAAGATTAATCTTTTAAATATTACTGAAGGTGATTGGACAGGAACGAAAATATGTCAAAAAAAATACCTTAAATCTCCACAATGGCTAAGAAATATAAAATTGAAAAAAAAATCTTTTTGGAATTTTTTTCGTAAAGATTTTCAAGTAATTAAAAATGGAGGTTGGCATTTTAGTTTTTTAAAAGATCCAGCATCTATTAGAAATAAGATTATTTCTTATTCGCACCAAGAATATAATTTAGAGAAATTCACTAATGTAAAAAATATTGAAGAAAGAATATTTAACAAAAAAGATTTATTCGATAGAAATATTACATATCAGGTAATTGATATAGACAGTACTTTTCCCGATTATATAATTAATAACAAAAATAAATTTAAAAATTGGATTTTATGAGTTGGTGCGCCGGATAGGAGTCGAACCCATAACCTCCGGAGCCGAAATCCGGCGCTCTATCCAGTTGAAGCTACCGGCGCAATATATAATAATTTAAATTAATTTATGAATAAAACAACTGAATTTTTAGTCGATAAAAAAGATATTGGCATTAGGATAGACATTTTTCTGTCAAAAAAAATAGAAAACTTGACACGTTCATACTTAAAGAAATTAATCGAAAAAAAAAACTTAATTATAAATGGTAGAGTCATAACCTCACCTTCAGTAAAAGTTAAAATTAATGATAAAATAATTTTTAAAACAGTCGACAAAATAGAAACTAGGTTAGTTGCTAATAAAATAAATATCGAAACAGTTTTTGAAGATAAAGACATACTTGTTATTAATAAGCCGAAAGGGATGGTTGTGCATCCTGGTTCAGGAAATTTTCAAAATACACTAGCAAACGCTTTATTCTATAAATATAAAAATAAATTATCTAACATTAATGGAAATTTAAGACCTGGAATAGTACATAGAATTGATAAAGAGACTAGTGGGTTACTAGTTGTTGCAAAAAATAATATATCGCACTCAAAATTAGGCGAACAATTTGGTCAGCATACAATTAAGAGAAAATATCAATGTTTAGTTTGGGGAACAATAAGACCGTTGAATGGTCGCATAGAAACTTTAATTGCTAGAAGTAATAAAAACAGGCAATTAATGAGTGTTAGTGAGAATAGAGGAAAAAAAGCAATTACAAATTATAAAACATTGAAAGTTTTTAATTTAAAAGATGTCCCAAAAATAAGTTTACTAGAGTGCGAATTAGAAACTGGTAGAACCCATCAAATTAGAGTTCACTTAAGCTATAAAGGATCTCCTCTTCTTGGTGACAAGCAGTATGGTAGAAAAAAATTAAAGTTCAAAAAAGTCAATAAAAAATTTATAGAAATTCTTGATAATATTAAAGGGCAAGTTTTACATGCTCAAACTTTAGAATTCATTCACCCTACTAAAAATAAATGGGTTAGTTTTAGCCTTGAAAAACCTACCGAATTTAAAAAACTATTGAAATTACTTAAAAATCTTAATAGTTGAAAATATTTTTTTAATCTATAAATCATATGAATATGAGTGATAATCGTATAAGTAATTTGCCTACACCTGCGGTTGGAGGACTTTCTATTTACCTTGCTCAGATCAAAAAATTTCCTATGCTCGATGCTGAGGAAGAGTACATGCTTGCAAAAAATTGGAGGGAAAATGGAAATCTTCAATCAGCACATAAATTAGTTACAAGCCATCTTAGATTAGTTGCTAAAATTGCAATGGGGTATAGAGGTTACGGATTACCAGTAAACGAATTAATCTCTGAAGGTAATTTAGGCTTAATGCAGGCTGTTAAAAAATTTGATCCTGACAAAGGTTTTAGACTGGCAACTTACGCTATGTGGTGGATAAAAGCCTCGATTCAAGAATATGTTTTAAGATCATGGAGTTTGGTGAAAATGGGAACCACAACAGCTCAAAAGAAGCTTTTTTTTAATTTAAAAAAACTTAAAAATCAAATAGCTCCGGGGCAAGAGGGTGATTTGAAAGACGAGCATGTGAAAGAAATTTCTAAAAGACTTGATGTGGATTCTGAGGAAGTAGTTAATATGAATAGAAGGATGATGGGCCAAGAAAAGTCTCTTAACGATCCAATAAAGAGCGGTGAGACCGATGAATGGCAAGATTGGTTAGTAGATGATAATTTAGATCAAGAGTTGATTATCTCACAACAACAAGAATATGATGATAAAAAAGAGTTATTAAAAAGTGCAATGCAAATTTTAAACGATAGGGAAAAAGAAATTATTGAAGCTAGAAGATTGTCCGAGAGTCCCAAAACTTTAGAGGAACTGAGTAAAAAATATAAAATTAGTAGAGAACGTATTAGACAAATAGAAACAAAAGCTTTTGAAAAACTGCAAAAATCAATGATAAACGCTAGTAAATCAAAAAATTTGCTACCCTCTAATTAATGCTTGAAAGGATCTTCAATCAAGATCGTATCTTCTCTCTCTGGACTTGTTGAAATACTTGAAATCTTTGCTCCAATAAAATCTTCTAGAGCATAAATATATTTTTTTGCGTTATCTGGTAAATCTTTCATATTTCTAATACCCTGGGTTTTAGTTTTCCAGCCAGCAAAAGATTTATATATTGGTTTTATATTAAATTGATCCTCAGATGCAGCGGGTAGATAGTCTAACTTTTCTCCATTTAATTCATATCCTACGCACATTTTAATTTCTTCTAATTCATCTAAAACATCAAGTTTTGTGAGCGCAATACCATTTATACCAGAAATTTTAATAGTTTGTCTCACAAGAACTCCATCAAACCATCCACATCTTCTTTTTCTAGCTGTTACTGTTCCAAATTCTTTACCTCTTTTACCTAAACTCTCACCTATTTTATTTTTTAATTCAGTAGGGAATGGTCCACTTCCAACCCTTGTAGTATATGCTTTAGTTATTCCTAAAATATATCCAATTTTTTCTGGACCAGTTCCAGAACCGGTCGCAGCCATAGCTGGTACAGTATTTGAAGAAGTTACAAATGGATATGTTCCGTGATCTACATCTAATAATATACCTTGAGCACCTTCAAATAGAACTTTTTTTCTTTCTTTCTTAAATTCATCTAATTTTAACCAAATTGGTTTTGCGAATTTTAAAATCTCTGGTGCAATTTTTAAAAGTTTTTTTTTTAGCTCATCTTTTTTGAATATTTTTTTTTTCAAACCTTTTCTTATAGCATTATGATGTAACAAAACATTTTCAAGTCTGCTATTTAAATTACTTTCAGATCTCAAATCCATAACTCTTATAGATCTCCTTCCGACCTTATCTTCGTAACACGGACCAATACCCCTTCTCGTAGTTCCAATTTTAGCTTTACCAGCTGTATCCTCTCTGATTTCATCCATTTCTTTATGAAAAGGAAGAATAAGAGATGCTGACTCTGAGATCATAAAATTCTCTGGGGAAACATTTATGCCTTGTTTTTTAATATCTTTAATTTCTTCTATTAATGCCCATGGATCAATCACTACTCCATTTCCAAGAATAGAAATTTTTCCATTTCTTACAATTCCTGAAGGCAAAAGTCTTAATTTAAAAACTTTTTTATTTATTACTAATGTGTGCCCTGCGTTATGACCTCCTTGAAAACGCACTACTACATCAGCTTGACTTGACAACCAGTCAACTATTTTGCCTTTTCCCTCATCTCCCCATTGTGATCCTACAACAACAACATTTTTCATTATAAAAATTTTTTTTCTATTTTTATTGAGTTAAGATGATTTATTGGACCATGTCCTTTTCCATAATTGACGTTATTTCTAATAGCTTGGTTAACATATTTAATTCCCAACTCACAGGATTTCTTTAAGGGTTTTCCACATGATAAAAATGTTGCTATAGAACTTGATAGAGTACAACCAGTTCCATGAGTATTGATTGATTTTACTTTTCTATTTTGAAATATGTTAAATTCTTTTTTATTTAGCAGTACATCTTTTATAATTTTCGATTTTTTATGACCACCTTTAAGTAAAACATTTTTTACTCCAAACCTAATTAAAATTTTAGCTGCTTTTTTCATATCATCAGTGCTATTAATTTTTATTCCAGTGAGAACCTCGGCTTCTGGGATATTTGGAGTAAGTAGTAAAACTTTTTTTATTAATTTTTTTTTAAGATTCATAATTGCAGATTCATCAATTAATCTTGCCCCTCCTTTTGCAAACATAACTGGATCTAAAATTACATTTTTAATATTCAATTTTTTTAAACTTTTACAAACTGAATTGATCACCAAAGAAGAATGTAACATTCCAATTTTTATAGCATCAGGTCTAATATCTTTACATGTATATAAAATTTGTTTTTCTATTTCTATAGGGTTTATTGATACTATTGAATTTACTCCAGTGGTATTTTGAGCTGTGACTGCCGTAACTGCTGTCATTGCATATCCACCTAATGCAGTTACAGTTTTTATGTCAGCTTGTATACCTGCGCCACCAGAGGAGTCTGAGCCAGCTATGATTAAAATTTTTGCTCTAGGTTTCAACTTATTTTAATGTTTTCCTAATTAGTTTTATGCATTTATAAATTAAATTTCTATTATGAGACTCTGCCATAATTCTGATTTTTGGTTCTGTACCAGACTTTCTTACCAAAATTCTTCCTTGTTTACCCATCATTAAGATAGCTCTTTGTATAGCATTTTTACATTTAGAACGATTAATAATTTCTTTATCTTTTACCAAAATATTCTCTAATACTTGAGGCAAAGGTTTAAAAACGTTTAATAATTTACTAGCTTTTTTTTGTTTTCTTAAAGAAAAAAGAACTTCTAATGCCACAAGTAATCCATCTCCAGTGGTAGCAAATTTTCCAAGTATTATATGGCCAGACTGTTCACCTCCAAGATTAAATTTTAATTTCTTCATCTTTTCCTTTACATATTTATCGCCTACTTTTGATCGAAAGAATTTAATTTTTTTTTTCTTTAAAAATTTTTCTAGTCCATAATTAGACATCAGGGTTCCAACCACTCCACCTTTTAAAATTTTTTTTGATTTCCATCTACATGCAAGCATAGCAATAATTTGATCTCCATCTATAATTTTACCTTTTTCATCGCACATAATTATTCTATCTGCGTCACCATCAAATGAAATTCCAACATGTGCTTTCTTTTTCTTTACATAAGACTTTATTTTTGATGGAAATGTAGATCCACATTTGTCATTTATATTTAAACCATTTGGTTTAACTCCTATGCAAAAAACTTTTGCACCAAGTTCTTTAAGTAATTTTGGAGCTGCTTTATAGCTTGCTCCATTCGCACAATCCAAAACAATTTTAATTCCATTGAGCATATAATTTTTTGGAAAATTGTTTTTTAATATTTTAATATATCTATCGTTACCATCTTCTAATCTTTTCACCCTTCCTAAAACTTTAGCATTTGAGAGCTGTTTTGTAGTTTTCGAGTCTATTAATTTTTCAATTTTTTTTTCAATTTTATTAGATAATTTTAAACCATCAGGACCAAACAGTTTTAAACCATTATCATGATATGGATTATGAGAGGCTGTAATCATGATCCCCATATTTGCTCTCATTGTTTTTGTTAACATTGCTAGACCGTTAGTGGGTAAAGGTCCAAGGGTTAAAACATTCATGCCTCCAGATGCCAGTCCTGAAACTAAAGCTGGCTCCAATGTATATCCCGATAGCCGGGTATCCTTAGCTATGATTGCTATTTGCTTATTTTTTTTTAAATTTTTAAAATAAGTGCCCGAAGCTAGTCCAAATTTGAAAAATTTTTCACCCGTAATATTCCCCTGGTTTACTGTTCCTCTAATTCCATCTGTTCCAAAATATTTATTTTTCATTATTGGGATAATATCTTATCAAGCACTAAGATTCCTTGTTTAACCTCATTAACATTGTGTACTCTAAAAATTTGAACACCTTGCATGAGAAGAAATATTACTGATGCCAAGGTACCTCCAATTCTTTCAGTGCTATCATATTTTCCTGAAACTTGTTTTATAAATCTTTTTCTTGAAGTCCCAATCAAAATAGGTAATCCAAGACTATGAAACAAAGATATCTTGGACATTAAAGTCAAATTATGTTTCAGATTTTTACCGAAACCTATACCAGGATCTATAATAATTTTTTTATCTTTTAATTTTGTATTAATATTTTTTTCGAAAAAATCATAAATATCAAGTAACACATTATGATATTTAGGGTTTTTTTGCATTGTATTTGGTGTTCCTTGCATATGGTGTAGTATTTTCGGGATTTTATGTTTTTTAATTATAAGAAGTGAATTTTCATCATAATTAAACCCTGACACATCATTAATTATATCAGTTCCATATTTAATACTTTTAATCATTATGTCTGACTTTCTTGTATCAATAGATAAACAGGTATTACGGTATTTTTTTTTAAATTTTTTCATAACGTTTTTTACTCTATTCCACTCGGTCATAGATTTTATCGTTTTTGATCCAGGCCTAGTCGACTCACCGCCCACATCAATTATGTCTGCACCAGACTTAATCATTTTTTCTATTTGTTTAAAAGATTTATGGTCTTTATTAAACTTACCGCCATCAGAAAAGCTATCTGGTGTTAAATTGAGCACTCCCATAATTGACGGTTTCGAAAAATCTAAATTTTTCAAAAAATTCTTTCTACTTGAAGATATTTTAATTAAATCTTTTCTTATTTTTTTTTGCTCTTTTTTCTTGAGATTTTTTACATCATGCAGATTTATTAATTTTGTTTTTATTGACTGTTTATTCTTTGAGAAAATCTCAATTTTGTTGAAAGCGACCTTTTTACTGCCGCATAATGGAAGAGCTTGTTTTTTTTTTATTAATGCCTTAGCTTGATGTCCATAATAAAAATTACACGCTCTAGTGTAATATTTGATCATTTCATCAAATAGCAGGTTTTGGTTTTAATCCTAATGATCCCAATGCTGATGATGATTTTCCATCATCATTTTCCTCTTCTTTAAAAGACCTTGTTGGTTTTATATCTTTTATTATTAAATCTCTTATTTCATCACCAGACAGTGTTTCGTAGATAAGAAGAGCTTTGGCTATTTTATGCAAGTCATCAATTTTATCAGTTAATACCTTTTTTGCTCTTTCATAACCTTTATCTACAATTTTTTTTACTTCAGCGTCTATTTTTTTTGCAGTTTCCTCCGACATATTTTGCTGTTTTGTGACTGATCTACCTAAAAAAACTTCTTCTTCATTTTCCCCGTAAGCTATTGTTCCTAATTCTGTCGTCATTCCGTACTTCGTAACCATATTTTTTGCCATCTTAGTTACCATTTCAATATCCGAAGATGCGCCTGATGTTACTTTGTCATGTCCAAAAATAATCTCTTCTGCAATCCTTCCACCCATTGCAACAGCTATGTCCGCATGCATTTTTTCTCTAGATACTGAAAGTTGATCTCTTTCAGGTAATCTCATTACCATTCCTAAAGCTCTACCTCTTGGAATTATAGTGGCTTTATGTATTGGATCTGATGCTTTTTCGTTTAATGCAACAATAGCGTGACCGCCCTCATGATATGCAGTCAATTTTTTTTCATCTTCTGACATGACCATAGATCGCCTTTCAGCACCCATCATTACTTTATCCTTAGCTTCCTCTACATCTGACATAGTAACTACTCTTTTATTTTTTCTTGCAGCAAGAAGCGCTGACTCATTTATCAAGTTAGCTAAATCTGCGCCTGAGAATCCTGGAGTGCCTCTCGCAATTGTTCTTAATTTCACATCTGGACCAATATTAATTTTCTTAACATGGACTTTCAAAATTGCCTCTCTTCCGATGATATCTGGGTTTCCTACTACAACTTGTCTATCGAATCTTCCTGGTCTAAGAAGAGCTGGGTCTAAAACATCAGGTCTATTAGTTGCGGCAATTAATATAATTCCTTCGTTGGTGTCAAAGCCATCCATCTCTACAAGTAACTGGTTTAATGTTTGCTCTCTTTCATCGTTTCCTCCGCCTAATCCAGCTCCTCTACTTCTTCCAACAGCATCTATCTCATCAATAAAAATTATACATGGAGAATGTTTTTTACCTTGCTCAAACATATCTCTAACTCTTGAAGCCCCTACACCTACAAACATTTCAACAAAATCTGATCCTGAAATTGAAAAAAACGGAACATTTGCCTCTCCAGCAATAGCTTTTGCTAATAAAGTTTTTCCAGTTCCAGGAGGGCCGATTAATAATGCACCCTTAGGTATCTTTCCTCCTAAACGACTAAATTTTTTTGGGTCTTTTAAAAACTCAACAATTTCCTCTACTTCTTCTTTTGCCTCTTCTACGCCCGCAACATCATTAAATGTAACTTTACCTTGTGCTTCATTTAAAAGTTTTGCTTTGGATCTACCAAAACCCATCGCGCCACCTTTACCACCTTGCATTTGACGCATGAAAAAGATCCAAACACCTATCAGTAATAACATCGGAAACCACGATAATAAAATTCCTAGCAGTGAAGGCATTTTATCTTCTTGCGGTGATGCAATAATACTTACTCCATTTGATGAAAGTTTATCAACAAGTTCTGGATAATTTGGAGAGTATGTAGAAAAAGTATCACCGTTTGCTAATACTCCAGAAATATTATTTCCTTGAATTTTTACCTCTACAACTCTTCCATTATCAACTTCATTTAGAAAGTTTGAAAAGGGAAGAGAGTTATTTGTTGTTCTTGATCTATTTGGATCTTGAAACATATTGAATAGCCCAACTGAGAGCAGAACAATAATAACCCACATTACTAAATTTTTAATATTCATAAGCTTTAAATAATCATTTAATTCTAATAAACAAGTATATTTTATCTTTAATTAAGTTGTAAATAAGACAAATTATAACCATTTTATCGCAGTATTACTTTTTTTCCAATTTTATGCTTAAAAGAGGATCATTCTTTTCAAACACACACCCTCCAAGAGTGCTTTTTTTAAATTTTTTGCTACCAAGCTTGCCAATTAGGTATATAACTTTTTTAGTTCTAGGATTATAATAATTTTTTTTCAAAATTTTTATACAAGAGTTAATAATCCATATTTTAATCTCATTTTCGTATTTTCCAAATTTATCTAAATTTATGAGAATTTGCTTACTTGAGGCTTTAACTACTTTTTTAAATATTTGCGAATAGTAAGAGTCCAAAATATCATTACTTGATGCTAAGTTATGTATTGATTTAATTATCTGATCGTAGTTTATTCCGCTCTTTTCTAAGGATGATTTTAAATTTCTTATTTTGGTTCTAAGAAATTTTTTGTCTAAATTAGAGGGATCATTTATATATTTACCAAACATTTTTTCTGTAATTTTCACTAGATACTTTTTTTTCGTATCTAACAAAGGTCTAATCAATTTGACATTATTTTCTAAGTTAGAAGAATATCGCATTGACGATAAACCTTTTAATCCACTGCCTCTGGAAAGACGTATAAAAAACGTTTCTACTTGATCCTCAAGATTATGCGCAGTCAATATTGTTTTGATTTTATTTTTTTGGCAGTAATCTACCATCATTTTATACCTTAAAATTCTAGCTTGATTTTGTATATTTGCAGAAATTTTAATGTTGTTATTTAAAATTTTTAAATTAATCTTTTTTTTTTTTAAAATTAGTTTGACTTTTTTGGACTCCAGAGAGGAATTTTCTCTTATGTTATGATTAACTAAAATGTAGTGAAACTTTGAACTTTTATCTAGACTATAGACTTTAGTTAAAGCTACTAAAGCTAGGCTATCTGGGCCACCAGATACAGCAACCACATAAGTTTTTTTTTTGAGTTTATTTAGTTTATTTTTAAAATTTAAATATATTTTATCAAAATCTTTAAAATCACCTAAAAATTTTTTAAGATTTGCACTTGAATTTTTTTTGCTCATACTGAGCTTTTTGTAACACAGACTTGCTCGCTTTTGGGTATTCTTTTTTTAGGCCCAAAATCATTTTGCAACCTTGGTCTTTTTCACCAAGTTGAACCATTGTAATCCCTAATTTTAAAAGATTGTCTGGTGCTTTTTTGCTTTTAGGATAATTTTGATATCCATCGAGATAAGCTGTGGCAGCATCAGAATATAGTTGTCTTATTCTAAAAGTCTCTCCGTACCAATATTGGGCACTCCCCGCTAAATCATGATCCTTATTTTTATCTATAAATTCTCTTAGAGCAAATTCGGCTGTTTCATAATCACCGATTTTCATAAAACTAACTGCAAATTCATATTGTTCCATCGCAGGTTTATCAGGCAATAAAGATTCTTTTTTTTCTGCTTCCTCTGTAATTACAGTTTGGGCACTTTCTATAGAGTTTATAGTTTGTTGAGAAGGCAAATTTGAAGTTTTGTATCCTGGGCTTGCACCAAAATCTTGTGGTTTGCTTGTGCCAGGCAAAACAGTTTGTTTCTTTTTTGGGTCAGTAACAACACCGCTTTCAATATCCGAAAACCGTAATTGAGTATCAGATTGAATTTTAGTTACTCTAGTTGATAATTTATCTAGCTTAAAATTAACTTCTTCAAATTTATTCGTAAGTTCTCTAAATTGATCTTCGATTTCATTTAATTTTAAAAGATGCTTTGTTAAAATATCTTCATTAAGCCCATCTGTTTTTAAAGAACTTGGACTAAGTGACATGGAGACATCAGATTTTTGGTATACAGCTTTCTCTAAAGTTTTTAAATCTTTAGTTATAACTTGTATCTGATCAGAAATAGATTTTAGATAAATTTCTTCCTCTTCACCTTGAAGATTGCTTAAGAGCCATAAAGGTAATAGCAAGGTATAAATTAAAGTATATTTTACTAATCTGAACATGATTCTTTTTTATTCAGATAAAATGGCAAAAAAAAGACCCTCTGACATTCAATTCAAAGGGTCTTTTTAAAATCTATTATTAATTTACTTTTACAGTAACTGATCTTCTATTTTGAGACCAAGCTAAAGGCGAAGATTTAGGATTAACAGGTTTTTCTTTTCCGTAACTTATTACTGAAATTCTTTTTCCTGATATACCGTAAGTCATTAGATAATCTCTAGCTGCATTAGCTCTTCTCTCACCCAAAGCTAAGTTATATTCTCTTGTGCCTCTTTCATCAGCATGACCTTCAATAGTAACATTTAAATTTTTATTTTTTCTTAAATATGTTGCCTGTTTTCTTAATGTGGCTCTCGATGCAGTTGTTAAAGAAGACTTATTTGTAGCAAAAAACACTCTGTCAGGAACTCCTGCAGCTAAATATTCTACAGTTTCTTTTCCAGTGTATACATCACCATCAATATCGCCAGATTTTTTGGCAGTTGAACAAGCACTTAGTACTAAAGTTGCAAATATTACTAAAAGTACATTTTTTAAATTCGAATTTAATTTCATTTTTTCCCCTAGGTTTAGTGTGGTTATTTCAAATTATTAGAAATTATTCAAGTATATTTTACATTAAATTCAACCTCACTTAGATAATAAAGAGGACCAAGATGGGTCTGAAGCGTCTGATTTAGTAGAAAGTCTTCTTTCATTATAGCCAGTAATATCAATTGACCACAATTTAGCTGAAAATCCCTCACCTCTATCTCCTGCTTTAGTCTCTCTATAAAAAACTAGAACTCTTCCATTAGGAGACCATGAAGGTGCCTCTTGATAGTAATTTTCAGTCAATAATCTTTCGCCTGATCCATCAATCCTCATTACACCAATATAAAATTTACCTTTATGCATTTTTGTGAACGCAATTAAATCTCCTCTAGGCGACCAAACAGGAGTTCCATAAATACCTTTTCCAAAAGTAATTCTTTTTACCTTAGTGCCATCACTCCTCATCACGTAAATTTGTTGCAGACCACTTCTATCAGAATTGAAGGCGATGAATTTGCCATCTGGTGAAAAGGATGGAGATGTATCAATCGATGAATGTTCGGTGATTCTTTCAACTAATCTTGTTTCCAAATCCATAGTATATATATCTGAGTTACCATCCTTAGCAAAACTCATAATTATTTTTTTTCCATCCGGTGAAAATCTCGGGGCAAATGTCATTCCAGGAAAATTTCCCACCACCTCTTGTGTCCCTGTTTCAATATCAAGTAAATACACTCTTGGCATATTTCTAAAGTAAGACATATAAGTAACCATTTGATTTGTTGGATTAAATCTAGGTGTTAAAACTAATTCATTTCCCAAGGTTAGATATTTGGTATTTGCTCCATCTTGGTCCATTATGGCTAATTTTTTTATTCTCTGATTTTTGGGCCCACTCTCAGCCACGTAAATAATTCGTGTGTCAAAGTAACCTTCTTCTCCTGTAAGCCTCTCGTAAATCTTATCCGAAATAATGTGTGCTACTCTTCTCCAATTTGTTGGAGTTGTTGTAAATGCAAGTGCTGTCATTTCCTGAGCAGCTGCTAAATCCCATAATCTAAATTCAACTTTTAATTTGCCGCCTTTCACCAGTAACTTACCTGTCACTAAAGCTTGAGCTTTTATAAGGCGCCAGTCTTCAAATCGAGGTTTTAAATGAGCTATGTCAGGTTTTTGAACAAAAGCATCTTTTTTTAGAGGATTAAATAATCCTGTATTTTTAAAATTTTTCTCAATGATTTTGGAAATTTCTGAACCTAATTCTTTTACTTTAAGTTCTTTATATTCTTCAGATTTAATATCTACATGTAATGGAGAAACTGCAATTGGTAATGGATCAAGGTTACCTCGAGTTATGTCCACTTCTATTAGCGCGTTCGAATTAACAATTAGACTAAAAAAAACTGTGATAGTTAAAGTCAAATTTCTCATATTACCCTTTTAACATTTCCGTTGGGTTAAAATTTAATTGTAAATCTTTCCATTTATCATACCCTGTAGGTGGTACTTTTAAAGGTTGGCATATTCTTACAGCTCTTAGAGCGCTTTCAGCAAGAACTTTATAAAACTTTTGTCCTGGCATGTTCATACGCTCATGATCTAAAATTTCAGATTTTGTAATTGTTCCATCTTTTTTCAATTGAAGTTTGATTCTTACTAACAAATCTTGATCATATGGTAATCCTAAAGGCACGCTCCAACATCCAAATATTTGTGCTCGCAAAGCATCTTCTTCAGATAATGTTAACCCAGTTGCAAATGAATTTTTTTTAGTGCTTTGGGTAATTTTATTATTTTGTTTTTCTTTAACTGCTTCTACCTCTTTTGCTTTATCAATTAAAGCAGCTATTTGATTAGTGTCTATAATCTCTTTTTTTTCAAATTCTGAAGACTGTCTTATAAGCGGTTTAACCTCTTCGGGATTTTGCTTCTTTTTAATTATTTTTTTTTGCTCTTTTTTATCATTAGGTAAAGGAATACGATCTGGTTTTTCTTTAGCTTTAGCAGCAGGTGGAGCTTGTTCTGATACCACTCTTTCTTCCTCTTTTTTTTTAGTTTCCTCAATAATTTTTCTAGCTTTTGGAGCATAAGGAATATTGGTTTTGTCTGATATTTGAATTAATTCTACTGATACAATTGGAGGTAATTCTACAGGTTCTCTAAGCATGAATGGTAAGGTCAAAAAAGTTATCAAAATCATTATTGAGTGAAAAGTTATTGAATAAATTAAACTTTTTGTCATGCAACATCCTAATTTTTGTATGGTTCTGAAATTAGTGCAACTTTTGAGAAACCTGCTCCAGATAATGTTCCCATAACTTCCAAAACCCTGCCGTAATTTATATTTTTGTCGCCTCTAACATAAATTCTAGTATCAGTTCTATTTTTTGCTATTGCTAATAATTTAGGTACCATTTTTTGATATGTGACCTGATGCTCTTGTATATAAATTTCTCCCTTGGAATTAATACTAATTGTCAATGGCTCTTGATCATCAGGGAGAGAATCTGCTGCTGACTCTGGCAAATCAACTTGAACACCAACAGTAAGCAAGGGTGCTGTAACCATAAAAATTATAAGTAATACAAGCATAACATCTACGAACGGAGTCACATTAATTTCACTCATAGGTTCGTTTTTTGAGCGATTAAAGTTAAATGACATTTTAAATTATAGATAGAAATCGTTTAGAAAAATTATCAATTTTTGAAAAGTATCTTCTAGAGTCACTATTAAATTTATTGTAAGCAACTACCGCTGGTATAGCAGCCAATAATCCTAAAGCGGTTGCGAATAATGCTTCAGCGATACCAGGCGCAACAATTGCAAGGCTTGTATTTCTTGAAATAGCGATTGATTGAAAAGAATTCATTATACCCCAAACTGTTCCAAATAATCCTATAAAAGGTGCTGTAGATCCAATAGTAGCTAGAAAAGTAAAATTTTTTTCAACTTTTTTTATTTCGTTGTCTGTTGCTATTTCTAAAATTCGTTGAACTCTTGCTGATTGAACTGCTGATGATTGTCTCTTAGTTTTTATTAACTCTGTCATTGCTGCTTTAAATATTAATGTAGCAGGATCACTAGAGTTAACGGGAAGATTGTTGTTAAAATTTTCAGCTGATTTAGCTTTCCAAAATTTTTTTTCAAAATCTTCTGTAGATTTATTTATATTTTTAAATAATTTAAATTTATCGAAAATTAAAGCCCATGAGAATATTGAGCTTGCTATAAGTAAGATTATTACAAATTTGACCACAAAATCAGCTCGCAAAAATAGGCTCCACAATGAAAAATCAGAAGCGCCACCTAATCCAACTATTTGTGCTGCAATATCTTGTTCCATTAAAGTTCATTACTTTCAGAATGTGTCATGAATTTGGCGTTTTTATTAAAATTATCGGTTATTATTATCTAATACCCTTGTCTCACTAAAATATCTAGCGATTAAGATAGCATCAGATTTATTAACATCTTTTTTTTTTGCAAGCTGGCTGGATAAAGAGGGATACATTTCTATTGTCTTAGTTCTGCTAGCATCTTTAGAAGAATTAATTAGCTCAAAATGTTTTTTCCATTTAGATGGTCTAACAAAAAATATAGGTAAATTTAAAGCTGCACAAATACCTTTTATCGCTCCAAATGTTTGTCCGAAATTAAACATACTTGTTACTCCTTGGCCTGGCATAGCATTGACTTGTTCAACTACAACTGCCACATCTTCATCATTGATAGTATTTTCCTTTATTAAGTTGACTAATTGCGCACTATTAAGTTGTTTTTTATTTTTCTTCCCTTCTGACATCACCGGTATATCAAAAATTTTTAAAACTTTATTATCTTTTAATATCGCTATTGCCCCACTTAATCCTGGATCTATTCCAATTATTTTCATTAAGTCAATTATCTAAATTAGCATTAGTAAATACATTTTGTACATCATCTAGCTCATCTAAAGTAGTCAAAACTTCAATTAGTTTACTGCTTTGTTCTTTATTAAGATTTAACATACTTAAAGCACGCCACTCTATGGCTGAGTACGCGAAGTTATCTATTTTCTTTTCAAACTCAGTTTTGATTTTATAAAAATCATCTTTTCGTGTAATTATTTCGTGAAAATTATTTAGTTGTAAACAATCTTTTGCTCCAGAGTTTGAAGCAATCTCAAATACCTCTTCCTCGCTAATTATATTTCTGTCAATGTGAATTATTCCACAGCTATTGAACAAATGTTTAGTTGACCCAGATTCTCCTAGCCTGCCGCCATTCTTTTGTAATACCGTTCTTATACTTGAAGCAGATCTGTTTTTATTATCAGTTAATGTCTCGATAATTAAAGCAGCGTTGAAAGGTCCAAATCCCTCATATCTTAAATTTTCATAATTTTTATCACCAGAAATCTCTGACTTACTTATTGCTCTTAAGATATTATCTTTTGGCATATTTGCCTGTTTAGCAGCCTGTATAGCAGTTCTTAGTCTTGGGTTTATGTGGGGATCTTTATCTCCAAGTCTAGCTGCAACAGTTATCTCTCTTGAAAGTTTTGAAAATATTTTTGACCTCTCTTTATCAGCTCTTCCTTTTTTATGTTTTATACCTGCCCAGTGAGAATGACCTGCCATAATTATATTTCCAATGATCCGCCAATTATTATTCTAGATACGTCTTTTGCTAGACCTGTGTTTTCGTTTGCATCGATAATAACGCCAGATAATGTTCCTTCTCCTTCAGCGGGAAAATGCTTTAGTGATTCTTTATCTTTAAGAAATCTTTTTAATGAATTTTCTTTATTCATCCCTATTACAGAATTATAATCTCCACACATACCTAAATCTGTTTGGTAAGCAGTTCCTTTTTCTAAAATTCTGGTATCTGCAGTTGGAACGTGAGTATGTGTTCCAACTACACAAGTACAAGCACCATCAAAAAAATGAGCTATAGCCATTTTCTCGCTTGTGATTTCACCATGAAAATCTATAACAGAAAAATCAACATTTTTTTTCAAAATAATTTTTTTACTAATCTCTTTCGCTACTTTGAAAACATCATCTGTTTTCCTCATAAAAACATTTCCCATCAAATTTATGACTCCAATTTTAAATTTTTTTTTTTTAGATGAAAAAATACCAAAACCCTTTCCTGGGGAACCATCTGCTAAGTTAGCTGGTCTAAGAAGTCTAATTTCTTTTTCAATATAACTAGCGGTTTCTTCTTTGTCCCAAATATGGTTGCCAGATGTAATCACATCTATCCCTTGAGAGAAAAGTTCCTCAGCTATTTTTTTAGTAATCCCTTTCCCATCGTCAGCAGCATTTTCTCCGTTGATTATTGAAAATTCAATTTTATTTTTTTTTATTATATTTGATAAATTTTTTTTTAAAGCTTTTCTTCCAGATGAACCTACTACATCTCCTAGAACTAAAATTCTCATTATATCATACCTTTTTCTGTAACAACAAAATCTAGTTTAAAATCTTTATGGTTCACTGGCAGTTTATGATATTTTTGAAAAGAAAAAGCAACACCGATAGTTAAAATCTTTTTATTAGAATTTCTGTATTTATTTAAATATTTATCATAATAACCTTTGCCATAACCAATTCTATTTTTTTTCTTATCGAAGCTTAAAATTGGAACTAAAGCTACATCTGGGATTATTTTTCTAGACTTTTTTGGCTCGAGTAAACCATATTTATTTACGAATAAAATATCATTCTTTTTCCATTTGTAGAATTGCATTTTGTTATTTTTCTCAATAATTGGTAACAAAAAGTTGCAATTTTTAGAAAATTCATTATCAAGGAGTTTTAGTACATTCACCTCGTAAAAAGATGGATAATAAATTGATACATTAATTTTTCTATCTATTTTAATTTTCGATATTAATTTAATTATAGGTGTGAAATAACTATCTTTTACTTCAAAGTAATTTTTTTTTCTTAAGAAGAAAAATTTTTTTCTAATTAACCCCTTTTTATCCATTTATTGTATTTTGGATAGAGACTCAGTGTTTGAAATTATTTTCTCAAGTGATTGGGTAGTTTTATCAAGCATTGACTCATATAAATTATTATTTTCTTCAATTGTTTTTTTAAAATTTTCAAGTTCACTGTTAAGTTTTTTTATTTCGATATCTTTTTCATCTTTATACTCAATAGCTAATGACTTTATTTCTTTAAATTTATTAATAATTTTATCTAATTTTATTTTTTGTTGCGTAACTTTTTCTTTAAGATCAAAGTATTCGTCAATTAATTGAATTGTGGTGATCAATAAAAGCTTATTTTCTCCGATATTTCCAAGTTTATCTTTTAATTCTGAGTATTTATTATCCAAAAATTTAGTTAGTTTTTTAAGCGATTCTTCTTGTCCATCATCGCAAGAAAGTAAATAATCTCTGTTATTAAATTTTACGCTTATATTTGCCATTTTTCAATTTCAGTTACTAAATTTTCTGTTTCTTGACTTAATTCATCTATTTCTTGGTTAAAATTATTTTGTAACTCCATCTTCTTTTTGACCTCTAATTGCAATCTTTTAATTTTCTCTTTCAAGTATTTGTGCTCGCGTAATAGCTCTTGATTCTTGTTTTCTATTTTTATTTTTTGTCTTAAGATTTCATTTTTTTCAGTTTTTATTTTCTCTATCTCATATGTCGGTTGTGAATAAGTTAAAGTGAGTGAGTCAAGTTTATTAATTAATAGCTTTAAATTTTTTTCTTTCTTTTCAATTATGCTCATAAAATATTATATCATAATATTGATATACTTACTTTAAGTCTATATAGGTTATTAAAAGTGAGTATAAATTTAAATCATTTATCAAATGCAGTAAGGTTTCTCTCAATCGATGCTGTGCAAAAAGCAAACTCTGGCCACCCAGGCATGCCGATGGGCATGGCTGATGTAGCTACAGTTTTATTTAAATACCACCTCAGGTTTAACCCTAAAAATCCAGAATGGATTAATAGAGATAGATTTATTTTATCAGCTGGTCACGGTTCGATGCTTCTTTATTCATTGCTTTACCTTACTGGCTACAAATCAGTTTCTTTAGAGGACATAAAAAATTTTAGACAGTTAAATTCTATTTGTGCTGGCCATCCCGAATATAAAAAAGGTTCTGGAATTGAAACTACAACTGGCCCACTTGGGCAAGGTTTAGGTAATGCTGTTGGAATGGCTTTAGCAGAGGAAATTTTGAGCAAAAAATTTGGGAAAAGTATAATTAATAATAAAACTTATGTAGTTGCGAGTGATGGAGATTTAATGGAAGGTATAAGTCATGAGGCCATGAGTTTAGCAGGTCATTTAAAACTTAAGAATTTAATTGTTTTTTTTGACAATAATAAAATATCAATTGATGGATCTACATCTTTAAGTGTATCTGATAACTATAAAAAAAGATTTGAATCATACGGCTGGAATTTTTTAGAAATTGATGGGCATAACAATAAGCAGATTTCTAGTGCTATTACTAAATCTACAAAATCAAATAAGCCAACAATAATTTCCTGTAAGACAATTATTGGTTTCGGTTCTCCTAATAAATCTGGCAAGTCATCGTCTCATGGCGCTCCATTGGGAGAAGATGAAATAGCATTAGTGAGAAAAAAACTTAAATGGAATAATAAACCATTTGTAATACCTGATGATATTTTAAATGAGTGGAAAAAAATTGGTGAAAAGGGAGAAAAGTTAGAGGAAAAATGGAAAAACGATATTAATAAAAAAAAATCAAAAATTTTAATAGAATTAGAGAATATTAATAAAGAACTTGATAACTCAAAATTAGTTAATTTAATTAAAGAGGAAAAATCTAAATATTTTACTTCTAAACCAAGCTTAGCAACCAGGCAGTGTTCTGCAAAAACAATAGAAAGTTTAACTGGTATTCTTCCTCAATTAATCGGGGGTTCAGCTGATTTAAGCGGCTCAAATAATACAAAAACTTCTAACTCAGTCATAGTAAATTCAAAAAATTTTAATGGAAATTATATTCATTACGGGGTCAGAGAACATGGTATGGCGGCAGTTATGAATGGATTAGCATTGTATGGTGGCTTAATACCTTATGGAGGAACATTTTTAATTTTTTCTGATTATTGTAAACCTTCAATTAGATTATCAGCTTTAATGGGACTTAAAGTAATATATATTTTTTCACACGATTCTATTGGGCTTGGAGAGGATGGGCCAACGCATCAACCAATAGAGCAACTAGCTGGTTTAAGAGCAATTCCTAATTTAAATGTATTTAGACCAGCTGATATTAATGAAACTTTAGAATGCTGGGAGATTGCTCTTAAAAGTAAAAATACTCCAAGTGCGATTGTGTTATCAAGGCAAAAGCTACCTTACATAAACCCAGAGTATTCAGAGACCAACAAATGTGCAAATGGAGCTTATACAATAAAAGTAACTTCCCATGAGAGCAATGTCATATTAGTAGCATCTGGTTCAGAATTAGAATTGGCTATAAAAGTTCAAGAAAGGTTAAAAGAAAATAAAATTGAATCAAAAGTTGTTTCAATGCCTTGTATGGATTTATTTGATAAACAACCAGAAGCCTACAAGAAAGAGATATTCGATTCAAACTCTGTGGTATTTACAATCGAGGCAGGCTCAGTTTCTTCTTGGCAAAAGTATAGAGGAGATAAAGGTTATAGTTTTGGTATAGAGAGTTTTGGTGAAAGCGCCCCTTACAAAAAAATTTATGAACATTTTAATTTAACAGAGGAAAAAATCTTAAATATAATTCAAAATCATCTAAGAAATTAAGTCAGACCTAATGGAGAATATAAATTTTTTTTCTGAAAATTTAGATGTTCAAAATAAGACTGTTATGTTGCGGTTAGATTTTAATGTTCCAATTAAAGATAATATAATCCAGGATGACACTAGAATAAATTTGTGTTTTCCACTCATTAAAACATTAATAAAAAAAAAAGCTAAAATCATAATTTTGAGTCACTTAGGAAGGCCAAAGGGTCAAAGAGTGCCGGAACTCTCGCTTGATCCAATACATAGATATTTAAAAAAAAAGTTAAATACGAATGTTTATTTCTACAAAGGGAACTTAAAAAGAAATATTATGGAAGAATTTTCATACAATAAAGAAGGAGACATAATTTTATTTGAAAATATTAGATATTTTAAAGAGGAGGAGGAGAACGACGAGGTTTTTGCAAAAAGACTGGGTTCAATTTGTGATATTTATATTAACGATGCTTTTTCGTGCTCTCATAGAAAACAAGCTTCGATTCATAAAATCACAAAATTTGTTAAAAAATCTTATGCAGGTTTTTTAATGAAAAAAGAAATTAACGCTATTAATTTTATTACGAAAAATAAAAAGAGGCCTGTAACATGTATTATAGGTGGTGCAAAAATATCTACAAAAATTAATGTTATATCTAATTTAATAAAAGAGGTTGATAATCTTGTAATAGTTGGAGCAATGGCTAATAATTTTATTTCATTTAAGGGTTATCGAGTGGGAAAATCTCTAGTAGAAAAAAATACAAAAAATATTATAGAAAAGATCATTAAACAAGCAGATGAAAAAAATTGTGAAATAATCATACCTGAAGATTGTAAAGTAGGAAAAGAATTATCAGGTAACGGTATAAATAAAAAACTAAAAGATATAAAAAAGGACGAGATTATTTTAGATATAGGAAAAGAAACAATAAAATCAATTTGCAGTAAAATAGATAACTCAAATACTCTTTTATGGAATGGCCCGGCTGGTTATTTTGAAAATGAAAATTTTAAAGATGGAACAATGTCTATAGCAAAAAAAATTTCAGAAAATACTAAAAATAAATCTTTAATTTCGATTTTAGGAGGTGGAGATACGCTCTCTGCAGTAAACAAAAGTAAAGAAAAACTGTTTTTTACTCACTTATCAACAGCAGGAGGCGCCTTTCTAGAATACCTTGAAGGAAAAGACTTGCCTGGTCTGAGTGTTTTAAAATAAAAAACTTTTATGGAATTAAATGAGATAGCTAAAAAAATGTGTGAAAAAGGTAAAGGTATTTTAGCTGCAGATGAAAGCACTGGTACTATAGCAAAAAGATTCAAAAGTATTAATGTCGACAATCTTGAACAAAATAGACTAAATTTTAGACAAACACTTTTTAATTCAAGTGCAATGAAAAATTACATAGGCGGTGTAATTTTATTTGATGAAACTATCAGACAGACAACAACTTTAGGTCTTACGATACCTGAGCTAATTTCAAAACATGGTGTTATACCTGGAATAAAAGTAGATAAGGGTGCAAAACCTATGGCAGGCTCTAATGATGAGACAATTACTGAGGGATTAGATGGATTAAGAGAAAGATTAAAAGAATACTACAAACTAGGCGCAAGATTCACAAAGTGGAGAGCTGTATATAAAATTGGAAATGATTTTCCCTCTAAACAATCCATAAAGTCTAATGCTCATGCATTAGCAAGATATGCTGCTTTAGTTCAAGAATCAAAAATGGTTCCTATTATAGAGCCAGAAGTTTTAATGGATGGCTCACATAATATAGATAAATGTTACGATGTGACTACTGACGTTCTTAATGAATGTTATAATGAGTTAAATACTCATAAAGTTGATTTAAAGGGAACTGTTTTAAAACCTAATATGATAATTCCTGGCATAGACTGTAAAGAAAAATCCAGTGCTGAACAAATTGCAAAAAAAACATTAGATTGTCTTAAAAAAAATGTTCCGTCAGAAGTGCCTGGCATTGCTTTTTTATCGGGAGGTCAAACTGAAATTGAGTCAAGCAAAAACTTAAATGAAATTAATAAAATTAATGATACAAGTTTTTTAATTACTTTTTCTTATGGGAGAGGTTTACAAGCAAGTGCCCTTAAAGAATTCGGTAAAGACCAAAAAAATACTGAAAATATTCAAAAAGCTTTTAATCACAGAGCAAAAATGAATGGGCTGTCTTCAAAAGGAGAATGGTCTGAAAAATTAGAAAAAGATTCAGCGGCTTAATTTCATTGAAAAGATCCATTTATTTAATCTCTCCAAATAAAATAAGTAAAAATTTTTATAGTGAACTTGAAGAAGTTCTGTCTTTCGGCAACACTGCATTTTTTCAAATAAGATTAAAAAAAATTAAAAAAGATAAAATAATTAACATAACTAAAAAAGTTAAAAAAATTACTTCAAAATATAAAGTAAAATTAATAGTTAACGATGATTATAAATTAGCTTTAAAATCTAGAGCTGATGGGTGCCACTTAGGACAATTAGATGGGTCTAAGAAAATCGCTAGACGGAAATTAAAAAATAAAATTTTGGGTATAACCTGTCATAATTCGAAATTACTTGCAGAAAAAGCTATAAGATGTAATGCTGATTATTTAGCATTTGGAGCTTTTTATAAATCAAAATTGAAATCAAAAGCAGTTAAAGCTGATTTGAATATTTTAAAATGGGCTAAGAAAAATATAAAAAAACCAATTGTTGCAATTGGTGGTATTAATAATAAAAATTACAAAAAATTAATTAAATATGGAGCAAAATATATTGCAATATCAAGTTATATTTGGGATAACCCGAAATTAAAACCCAAATTTGCAATAAAAAAATTTAGATGAAAATAACAGCTAATGAAATTAAACCCGGTATGATAATAGAACATAAAAATGACTATTGGAATGTTCTAAAAACCCAACATGTTAAACCAGGTAAAGGTGGGGCCTTTAATCAAGTTGAACTTAAAAATGTAGTTAAGGGAACTAAGCTAAATGAAAGGTTTCGATCGAGTGAGACAGTAGAGAAAGCAGAAGTAGATGAAAAAAAATTTAATTTTTTATACTCTGATGAAGAAAATTGTCATTTTATGGAAAATGAGACTTTTGATCAAGTTCAAATATCTAAATTAATTACTGGGGAACAGTACAAACTTCTAAAAGAAAATTTAGAGGTAACAGTTTTTTTTATGAACGAAAAACCAATTTCAATTCAATTACCAAATACAATTGAATGTAAGATTGAGTCTACAGATGCTTCAATTAAAAATCAAACCGCTTCTTCATCGTATAAACCTGCTATTCTTGAAAGTGGAGTCAAAATAAACGTTCCACCTTTTGTGGAAAGCGGAGAAAAAATTGTAATAGATACAAGAACTTTAGAGTATGTGAAAAGAGTAAGTAAATGAGATTAGACTCTCCTCATATTAATGTAATTATTAAAGCTTGCATGAAGGCATCTAGGTTCTTGATAAGGGATTTTGGAGAAATCGAAAACTTGCAGGTTTCTTCAAAAGCACCTGGAGATTTTGTTACATCTGCAGACAAAAGAACTGAAAAAATAATAGTTGAAGAACTTCAAAAAGCTCAACCAAATTACGGAATCTTAACAGAGGAGTCTGGAATTTTAAATGGATCAAATAATAAAAATAGATGGATAATAGATCCAATCGATGGAACAATGAATTTCCTCAATGGAATACCTCAATTCGCAATATCTATAGGATATGAAGAAAATGACGAAATTAAATGTGGAGTGATTTTCAATCCGATTACCAACGAAATGTTTTGTGCAGAGAAAGGTAATGGTGCTTATTTAAATAATTCAAGAATAAGAGTTTCCAATAAGAAAAAATTTCAAGAGTCTTTATTAGTTACTGGAGGGCCAAAGCAAACTAGTAAGATAAAGGAAAAAATTTTTTCTGAGTATATAAAAATTTCTAAAAACGTTACAAATATAAGAAAATTTGGTAGCGCAGCTTTAGATATGGCTTATGTTGCTTCAGGAAGATTTGATGGTTATTGGCAAAGAGAATTAAATTATTGGGATATAGCTGCTGGGATTATTATAGTAAAAGAAGCAGGGGGGTTTGTTAATTTTTTTGAACAAAGTGAAGAAGATCCTATAAAAAAGAATATTTTGGCCTCTAACAGTAATATTCATCAAAATTTAAAAGATTTAATTAATAAAAAAGATATTGAGTAAAAACTAATATTAATATAAAACTCGGCCAATGAAAAAAAACATACATCCTGATTACCATAAAATTAAAGTTGTAATGACAGATGGATCTCAGTTTGAAACTAAGTCTACCTGGGGAAAAGAAAATGACACTCTTAGGTTGGATATTGATCCGAGGTCACATTTTGCATGGACAGGTGGAACTCAAAAAATTTTAGATAAAGGAAGAGTTAGTAAATATAATAAAAAATTTAGTAATCTTAGATCAAAAAAATAATTATGAGCGAAACTCCATTCATGCCAAAAGCTACTGCTGTTTGGCTTGTTGAAAATACTACACTTACTTTTAAACAAATTGCGGAATTTTGTAATCTACATGAATTAGAAGTGAAAGGAATAGCGGATGGAGATGTAGCAAAAAGTATAAAAGCTTATAATCCAATTTTAGCTGGGCAATTATCAAGAGAGGAAATAGAAACCTGCTCAAATGATCCAAATAAAAAATTAAATCTTTTAAAAAAAATAGATGAAGTTGAAGTAAAGGAGAGAAAAAAACCAAAGTATACCCCTCTTTCTAAAAGACAAGATAGACCTGACGCAATTTTATGGCTTTGTAAAAATGCTTCTGAGCTAACCGACGGGCAAATATCAAAGCTTGTAGGCAGCACAAAAGGGACGGTGTCTTTAATTAGAAAAAGAAGTTATTGGAATTTTTCTAACTTAAAACCGAGAGATCCTGTAATTTTATCTCTATGTACTCAAGAGGCTTTTCAAAAAAGTTTAGAAAAAGCTAAGAGAAGAATTGAGAGGGAAAAAAAAGCTAAAATTAGAGAGGAAAAAAAGGCACAGATAGTCTCAGTCTAGACAAAGTAGTATACAAGTGATAACAAACATGAAAATTAACTGGAGGTTTTTATTAAGATAGACGTTAAAGACAATAATGTAGAGCAGGCAATCAGAGTTCTAAAAAGAAAATTGCAAAAGGAAGGATTTTTTAAAGTAATGAAAATGAAAAGTACATATGAGAAACCTTCAGAAAAAAAGAAACGTGTTCAAACTGAAAACTTAAAAAGAATAAAAAAACTTCAAAAACTAAAAAACAGGTACTAATTTTTATAAAATGAGAGGATTAAAAATGCCGTCAGGTAAAGTGAAGTGGTTCAATGCAAAAAAAGGTTATGGTTTTATCACAGAAGATAAAACGCAAAAAGATATTTTTCTTCATGTATCAGCGTTAGAAAATTCTAAATTAAGAGTGCTGAAAGAGGAACAAACAATTTTTTTTGATATAAAAGAAGAGAAAGATAAGCTTCAAGCTATAAACATAAAAAAAAAATAATTTAACGCGGGGTGGAGCAGTCTGGTAGCTCGTCAGGCTCATAACCTGAAGGTCGCTGGTTCAAATCCAGCCCCCGCAACCAGTTAATTATTTTAAATAGAATTTAGATTTTTTGCTATCGCTTAGAAAACCTTTTACAGTATCTATTGTCATTTTTTTAAAACTTCTTCCAAATGTGCTAATTTGATTTATAATTTTAGGTGGCATAGTAATTATATTGCAGTTTAATTGTTTTGCTTGAGTGTAATTATATGCCTCTCTAGTGCTTGCCCAAAGTATTTCTATATTTTTACTTTTTTTTGTCAAAGAAATACTTTTTTTAAAGATTGGAAGTGGATCTTTGCCCTTATCTGCCATTCTTCCAGCAAATATAGAGATAATAGATTTAGTTTTTTTGTTTAATTTTTTATAAACCTTTCTGGTTTGTTCAAACGTATAAACTGCTGTTATATTTAGTTTAATCCCTTTATCGCTTAATTCTTTAATAACTTGACCAGTAAAAATTCCTTTAGAATTTACTACTGGTATTTTCACGTAAACATTTTTACTCCAAGAGTTAATTTCATAAGCTTGTTTAAGCATATCTTTAAAGTTATCTGCAAACACCTCAAAAGAAATTGGTTTTTTTTTACAAATTTTTAAAATCTTAAGAGAGTAATCTTTATAATTCTTAGCTCCTGCTAATCTCATTAAACTTGGATTGGTAGTAAAACCATCAACTAGAGATTTATTATTGAAAAATTTGATAGTTTCATAATCAGCTATATCACAGAATATTTTTGTTTTCATTAATCTAAATTTTTAACAATATCTTCTGTCATTTTTTTTGCATCCGCAAATAACATCAAAGTATTATCTTTATAAAATAATTCATTGTCTATTCCAGCATATCCAGGTGACAAACTTCTCTTGACAAATAAGACTGATTTACATTTTTCTACATCCAGTACTGGCATACCGAATATTGGACTTTTAGGATCTGTTTTAGCCACAGGATTGGTTACATCATTAGCTCCAATTACAAATGCTACGTCTGAATTTGCAAAATCATTGTTTATATCCTCTAATTCGAATACCTCATCGTAAGGAACATTTGCTTCAGCTAACAAGACATTCATGTGTCCCGGCATTCTCCCTGCAACTGGATGGATTGCATAGGTTACTTTGATATCATTTTTTTTTAATTTATCTACCATTTCCCTAAGAGCGTGTTGGGCTTGTGCCACAGCCATTCCGTAACCTGGAACTATGATAACTGATGAAGCGTTTTTCATTAAAAAAGCTGCATCCTCAGCATTTCCACTTTTAACTGGTTTCTGATCTTTACTTCCTTTTTTATCTTCAGAAGAATTGTCTGCTCCGAATCCACCAAGTATCACACTAACAAAAGACCTATTCATTGCTTTACACATAATGTAAGAAAGAATTGCTCCGGAAGATCCAACGAGTGCACCAGTTATAATCAAGGCCGTGTTTTCTAAAGTGAAACCTATTCCAGCTGCTGCCCAACCAGAATAAGAGTTAAGCATTGAAATTACAACTGGCATGTCTGCCCCTCCAATAGGTATTATCAACAAAACACCAACTAAAAAAGAAATCAAAATTACAGTCCAAAAGATATTTGCCGACTGTGTTTTACATAGATAAAATATCAAAACAAAAATTCCTAAACCTAGAAATAAATTTAACATATGCTGGCCACTAAATGTAATTGGAGAGCCAGACATTATCCCTCTTAATTTTAAAAAAGCTATTATTGAACCTGAAAAAGTAATTGCACCTACTGCTGCACCAATAGACATTTCTATAAGACTTGCTAATTTAATTTTTCCTACAATTCCTAAATTAAAAGCTGCTGGATTTAGAAAGGCTGATATAGCTACAAAAACTGCAGCTAAACCAACTAAACTGTGGAAACCTGCCACTAGCTCTGGCATAGCAGTCATTGGAATTCTGAAGGCTATAAAAGCTCCAACTGCGCCCCCAATTAATAGAAAAACTATTACATAAACTAAAGATGAAGAAAAATTACCAATAGATAAAAATGTGACGACTACAGCAATTATCATTCCTGCGATTCCAAAATAGTTTCCTTGTCTAGAAGTATCTGGAGATGACAAACCTCTTAGAGCAAGAATAAATAATATTCCTGAAATTAGATAGAAAACTGCCGATAAATTTGCAGAAATCATTTCTTTTTATCTTTCTTTTTTTTGTACATTTGGAGCATTCTTTGAGTTACTAAAAAACCTCCAAATATGTTAATTGCTGCTAAAATTATAGCGATAAAACCAAAAATACTTGAAATGTTGAAAATACTTCCTGAGGATCCAGCTAAAGCCGCTATTATAGCTCCCACAATAATAACTGATGAGATAGCGTTTGTAACTGACATTAACGGTGTGTGAAGAGATGGTGTGACGCTCCATACAACATAATAGCCAATGAATATTGACAAAATAAATATACTTAATCTAAATATAAAGGGATCTATTTCCATAACTAATCTTTTTTTACTAGAGATTTTTCTATTATTTCATCCTCTAAATTAATATTAAAAACTTTCTTCTCTCTACTATATAAATTTCTTACAAAACTAAATAAGTTTTTAGCATACAGGCTTGAAGCAGTAAGAGGTAAACTATTCATTAAACTTTTTACACCTATTACTTTTATACCGTCAATTAAATTAATTTTCCCGGGCTCTGAAAAAGCGGAATTGCCGCCTTGCTCGGCAGCTAAATCATAAATAATAGATCCTGGTCTCATCAGTTTTACTAAATCTTCGGTCAAAATTTTTGGTGCTGGCTTTCCGGGTATAAGCGCGGTACAAATAACGATATCATTTTTTTTTAAAGCCTCTCTCATCATCTGTGCTTGTTTTTTTTTATAATCTTCCGATGTTTCTTTTGCATATCCACCTGAAGTTTCCATGTCTTCATTTGCGTCTACCATTAAAAACTTGCCACCAAGACTCTCAACCTGTTCTTTTGAAGCAGCTCTTACATCGGTAGCTGATACAATCGCCCCTAATCTTTTAGCTGTTGCTATTGCTTGTAAGCCAGCAACACCAGCTCCAATAACCAAAACTTTAGCAGCTGGAACGGTACCGGCCGCTGTCATCATCATAGGAACTGCCTTTTCGAATTCAAAAATTGAGTCAATTACTGATCTGTAACCAGCTAGATTTGACTGTGATGATAGTACGTCCATTGACTGTGCTCTTGTAATACGAGGTAAAAGCTCTAACGTGAAAGGACTTACTTTTTTTCGAATTAATTTTTGTATTTTATCATTATTTTTGCTGGGATTAAGCATTCCTATTAAAATAGTATTTTCTTTTATATAATTAATTTCATTATCTGATGGACAATTAACTTTTATTAATAAATTACAGGTATTTAATACTTCGTTGGATGAATTCTCTATTACAACTCCAACTTTTTCAAATTCTTTATCATCAATACCAATATGGTTTGCATAATTTTTTTCTAAACAAATCTTTAATCCAAGATTGATTAAATTTTTTGCAGTTTCTGGTGTTAAGGAAACTCTTTTTTCTAAAGTTAAATCTTCTTTTGTTGAGCCTACGATCATCTTAAAGTTCGCTATTATTTATAAGAGCGTTAATGCTAAAATCACTAGAATGGCTATAACTGCTAACGTTCCCCATAAGACAAATTTGGTAAAACCAGAATAAGTTTTTTTGAAATCATTCTCACTCATTATTAACCTTGACGAGCTTTAAATCTAGGGTTTTTTTTATTGATTATATATAATTTGCCTCTTCGCTTAACAAGTTTAGAGTTAAGATCTCTTTTTTTAAGTGATTTTAATGAGCTAGCAACTTTCATAAATTTTTTAGCCTGGCAACGTCCTACTCTCCCATATCTTAAGACAAAGTACCATCGGCGCTGAAGGACTTAACTTCCGAGTTCGGAATGGGATCGGGTGTGGCCCCTTCGCAAAAATCACCAGGCAATGCTTTATAGTATTTAAGTTTTATAATGTAAAGGTTTGATTATTGGCTAAAAATAAGACTTTGGTGGGCGTGATAAGAATTGAACTTATGACCTCTACGATGTCAACGTAGCGTTCTACCACTGAACTACACGCCCCTAAATATTCAAGGAAAAATTTATAATCTATTTTTTATAAAATTAAAGTTTTATTTTTTTTTCCCAAGCTAGTGAAGATTCCAAAATAACTTTAAGGTTATTGAATTTAGGTTTCCACAAAAAATCTTTACTTAACTTGGTCACGTTAGCAACAGATATTTCTGCATCTCCCTCTCTTCTTTTGCCTATCTTAAAATTAATCTTATGTTGAATAATTTCTTCAAATTTTTTTAAAATTTCCATCACGGAGTATCCTGCACCATAACCACAATTATACACATCGTAAAAATGATTTTTGTTTTCAAGTAATTTATTAGAAACCATATAGTGTATATTTGCTAAATCTACGACATGAATAAAATCTCTTATAGTAGTGCCGTCGGGTGTATTATAATTATTTCCATTTACTATAAACTCATCTCGTTTTCCAACAATAAATTCACAAATAGCTTTTATCAAATTATCAGGGTTGGTAACTAGCCCTGATCTTAAAAGACTATCTGATCCAGCTACATTAAAATATCTTAACGAAATAGCTTGAACATCTTTTTTATTGGAAAGACTTTTTAAATAATTCTCTGTTTTTAGTTTACTTTCTGAATAAGGATTGATTGGATTTTTTGTGTCACTTTCCAAAAAGTTTTTACTATTACTATTACCATAGACTGCTCCAGTAGAAGAAAAAATAAATTTTTTTAGATTATTTTTGACACATATGTCAAAAAATTTTATGGCTTTTGTATAATTATTATTAAAATATTTTTCTGGATTTTTAACTGACTCTCCTACTTTTGTATATGCCGCAAGGTGAATAGCTATATCAAATTTTTTCTCTTTTATTAATTTTGTAATTTCTCTTTCATCAGAAATATCACAAATTACTAATTCTGCACTGTCAGGTACAAGGTTTTTATTACCTAACTCAAGATTATCAATTAATGTTACTTTACAATTTTCTTTTAAATACTCTAAAGCCACATGGCTTCCTATGTAGCCAGCACCGCCAGTTATTAAGACATTCATATTTTGTTTATTTCAGAAATTTTTTTTAGTAACCTAAATTTAAAGATTATTAATGGATCCTTAATAAAAATTATTAATAATTTTTTACAGGAGTCTATAAAATTATTTCTTAAGCTTAATATATTTTTTTTAATATTATTAATCTTAATTACATCTTTCAAAAGTGAAATTTCCAATGAATTTAAATTAGATTTTTTTAAATTACCCTCAAGAATTTTAATATTTTCTTCTACTTTTATAAATTTGTACTTAGAGCTTAAAGACATGCTATTTTCGGGTTGGACAATATGTGTTAGGAATTCCTTGATAAGAAAAAATTCGCTATTGTTTAATAGTTTTAAGCTTAAATCATAATCTTGAGAGTATTCATATTTATTGGAATACCAACCTACCTCTAAAGCATATTTTTTTTTATACATCAGAGAAGAGTGTGGAAGAATATTAATAAATTGTAATCTTTTTACTATACTCATGTTATCAAGTTTAGTATTAAATTGTTTTTTCTCTTGCATATTTTTATCATAAAATTTTGCCCAAGTTGCACATAATGAAATATTATTGTTTTCATTAAAAACTGCTACCTGTTTTGATATTTTATGGGAGTCAAAGTAATCATCTGAGTCAATTATTGAGACCAAAGTTCCATTTATTTTTTCTTTAGCACTTATTCTGCTTTTGCCTAATCCAGAATTTTTTTTCTGAGAATATAATTTGATTCTTTTATCTTCAAATTTTTTTATTATTTCCAAGCTATTATCTGAAGATCCATCGTCCCAAATAATTAATTCCCAATTTTTATAAGATTGATTTAATACACTTTTGATAGCCCTGGATATATATAGAGACGAATTATAGCAATTTAATAAAATTGAAACTAAAGGGTTTTTGTTATCGCTAACCATGTTTCTGATTAATGTTAATTTATATTTTTAATTGGGAAGATATTCACTCTTTCCAATAATTAGATCAACTAATGAGAGTAATAATATTTGATGCACATTTTCTATATGATTGTAGGCTTTACTATCTACCCAAAAATTAATGTCGCCTAATCGTGATAATGAATTATCTTTATTATTACCCGTAAAGGTAATAATTTTCTTAATACCAATTTTTTTTGCTGCGGTGACTCCATTGATCATATTTTTTGACTCTCCACCTGCAGAAATTAAAATTAATATATCATTTTTGTCTCCATAATATTCAATAGCTTTCTCTACCCATCTCGCGTAACCAAAATCATTTGAAAAACATGTAAGCAAATCAGATTCATTAAAATTCACACATCTCACTCCAGCATTTTTTGTTAAATCTACGCTAAAGTGACTAGCAATTGCAGCACTACCTCCATTACCAAAAATCATAGTTTTCGCTTTATTTTTTTTAGCTTCTAAAATAATTTTCTTTACGTTAACTAATTGATCAGTTTGTTTTTCAAAATTAATCAATTTTTTTAAAGTATTAAAATAATCTGACAAAAAAATTTTATCACTCATTGATTATAAAGATCTTATATTTTTTTTTAATAAAAGTAAAACTTTTTAAGTTTTTATATTAATTTGACAAAAATTTTTAATTTTTCTTGATACGAATTTTAAATTTTTTTTACTTAACCGCAAACTTGAGGGTAAACATACAGATTTTTTATATAATTTTTCTGAGTTATAAATTTTAAATTGTTGAAACTTCTTTAAATAGTCCTGTGTATGTGCAGGTTTCCATACTTGTCTGATTTCAATCCCATTCTCTTTACACATTAATTTCAATTTTTTGAAAGATATATTATCTAAATTTTTAAATGTAACTACATTAAACCAATAATTGCTTAAAGTATTAGGAAGAGGCATTAAAAGTTTTAAATTATCCATATTCTTAAATTCTTTTTTATAATGATCATGAATTTTTTTTTTTCTCATAATAAAATTATCTAATTTTTTTAATTGAATTATACCTAAACAAGATAAAAGATTATTTAACTTATAGTTAAAACCCATTTTTTTGTGAATGTCATGAAAAGCGTCATCTTTTGATTGATTAGCCAAATAATTAATATTTTTGAAAAATGATTTATTTTTTGTGACTACAGCACCGCCACTTCCGGTAGTGATAATTTTGTTACCATTAAATGAATAACACCCTAAATTTCCTTGACAACCACAGTTTATGATTTTTTTTCCAACCTTAATTTTTGATCCCAAAGATTCTGCTGCATCTTCGATTATTGTTATATTTCTAACTTTACAAATATTTCTTAATTTTTGTATGTTTTGAACATTCCCCCATAGATGGGTGACTAGCAAAGCTTTTATAATTTTTTTTGTTTTTTTATTAATGCACTTTTTATTTTTAAAAACTGTTTGAGTTTTTAAAAATTCATAAATATCATCAATTTTTAAATGAAAATTATTATCCACGTCAAAAAAAATTGGATTTGCTCCTAAATATAAAATTGGATTAATTGAAGCTACGTAGGTTAATGACTGGACCAATACTTCATCACCTCTCTTTACACCTGCAACACTTAACGCTAAATGAATTGCTGAAGTTCCACTATTTAATGCAACTGAATATTTTGCATTAACTTTTTTACAAATAAATTTCTCAAACTTTATTACATCAGGACCAGCTGTAGAAATCCATCCAGATTTTATTGCTTTTGTAACTGCAGTTATTTCTTTTAAATTGTAATCTGGAATAGATAAATGAAATTTAGGCATAAAATTTATTTTTTTATTATTGCTATAAATTTTTGTTCCGAGGGAAAATAATTAAAAATTTTTTCAATCCTCTTTAAGAATAAATCATAAGAAATGATTTTTGCGTTATGCAAATGTTTTAATGTGTCTATTGATGTATTTGAATTATACATTTCATCTGGTTTTTTTATTCTACTTGTATAAATATCATCACAAATAATCCAACCGTCTTTTTGACAAAGTCTTAAAGAATTCAATATATCACTAGTTGCAAAAGGAAAACCATGAGCTCCATCTATCCAAATTAAATCAAACTTATTCTCCTCAAAAATTAAATTAAGCGAATTGATTTTCTTGAAATTTACATTACTAGATTGATCAATAAACGAATTTCTTTTTTCTATGAAATTTGAAAATTTTATCTTATCTCCTCTATCGTAATAATTTTTAAATTTTTCATCCTCTTCTGGTAGATCAATTGTCGTAATTTCAGATTGTGGAAATAGTTTTGATAACAAAAATGCATTTTTTCCATCGTAAGTTCCTATCTCTAAAATTTTATTGATACTTTCCTTTTTTTGGGAGATTGAGGAAAAAATTACTTGATGCTCTGAATCCATGCTCGAATAGGGAATCTCAAAATCAGATCTTATCTTTTTAAAAATTTCTATACCTTTTTTTCTATCTAAATTATTTTTTGAAAACATTTTTTCTTGATAATTTAAATATTCCAAGTCATTTTTTTTTATGTGAGACCGAATAAAATAATACAACTTTTTTAGTTTATGAAGAATCATTTAAATTAGAGATTTAATTATTTTTTTTGGATTAAGCTTAATAAAATACTTTTTTGAAAAATTTATTGCATCTTTTTTTCTTTTTTTTTGACTTAAAAACCTATTTAGATTGTAATTAAAATTTTTAAAATCAGATATTGAATTCACGACCATTTTCCAAGAATTAAAATCATATAATGGATCAATATTTATCGATTTTTTTAAGTTCAAATAAAAAGGAAACAATCCATGTTGTAGAGCAACAACTGCTGTCGTGCTTCCTCTATAAAAAAAAGATGAACAGGTAGAGATATCTTCAAAAAGTTTTTTATTTGAAATTATAATATTTCTAGGAATAATTTCATTCATAAAATTTTTTCTAATATAATTTTTTGAAATTGATGGGTGGAATCTCCAAATAAATTTTAGATTTGGGTATTTGTTTGCACAACTAAGTGAAAATTTCATCATTAAATCTATTTCTTCAATTATACCTTCTGGCATTACTAAAATATTATTTTTTGATTTTTGATTTTTATTAACTTTTCCATTAATTCGATCTGTTCCTATCACGGTGACATTTTCAAATTTCTTTTGTAGTTTTTTTTTATTTAATAAACCATTAGTCCAAATGACATCTGGTTTGTAAGATCTACTCATAGATTTTGAATGCAATATTTGATTTTTCGTAAGACATGCGAATTGATAACCAATTACATTTGTTTTTGGACTTGCTTGTTTTGCAGCATATAAAACCATTTTTTCCCATGAGAAACCTTCAAATGTCAAAGCTAAATTCTTAACATTGTTCTCACTAATAAATTTAAAAACTTTCCTTTCAATAATCAAATTATTGAGAGTTTTAGGATTTAAAAACTCTAAAGAAATAATTTTTAATATTTGATTTTTTTCTTTGTTTTCAATCTTAAAACTTAAAAATAAATATTTGAAATATTTTTTTAATAAGGAAAAATAAATTTTAAATAATTGTAAAAAGTAAATATTAGTATTTATTATAATATTATTAGGTGAATGAAGATTGTGGAATTTTCTATTAATGAAACTTAATCCTAAATTGTTAATATAAATTTTTTTAAGTCTGAATTTTTTTTTTTTTAAAATTTTTGAAATACTTCCAAAGTAGATATCTTTGTTTTCATTTTGACTTACTGAAATTATTTGTGAGATCATAATTAAATCTATTTCAGTTGATTGATATATTTTTTTTTTAAACAATGTTGAATAAATTGAAAATAGAATATTTAATAAAACAAGATAAATAAATTTACCTAAATATAAAAAAAGATTATAAAAATACTTTTGTCTACTTAACTTAAACCTTTTAATATACATAGGATTGCCTTTAAACTGATTAAGCAATTCATTAGCGGCGATTGATACATCTGTGTCATTTCGGTAAATATTATTTGAAATAATTTTTATTGTTTTTAACAATTGATCTTCTTTCATGAAATTAAGTTTTTTATTTCTGTAATCGAATTTATTGAATGTCTATAATTTTTTATTCCTATTTTGTAGCCATATTTAGCAAGAATAAAATTAATCTTTGCTTTTTTTGCTGACATTAAATCTATTTTGGTATCACCAACATACGTGCAATTTTTTCTTTCAAGTCCTCTCTCTTTTATTATTTTATTGAGTAAATCTGGATATGGTTTACCTTTATATCCAGTTTGAGGACATTGAACAAAATCTACTTTAATTTTTAGTTTACGCAAAAATATTAACGTTCTTAATTTATCTTTTGAGGTGAAAACCCCAACAGTAATTTTTTTTTTTAATCTCAAAAAATTTAAAGTTTTTATAACATTCTTATATAGTTTAATTTTATTGAAATTTTTTTTTGACTCTAATCTAAAATTTTTTTCTATTTCTTTAAATTTTTCTTTTACTCCAATTTTTACAAGAATATCTTTAAAAGGTTTACCAATTTCTTTAAAATATGTATTGAAGTTATATTTAAGATTAAATTTTATTCTTGTTTTATTCCAAGAAATTTCCATATTCTTTTTTGAATTTATTAAAACTCCGTCTAGATCAAAAATTATTACTTTCTTATTTTTTTTTTTCATTAATTCTTCTAAAATACACTTTAGGTTTAATCATTTTTTTTGCCAATTTTAAGTCTCCAGGTGTATTTACAGAAAAAGATTTTGTTTTTATTGGAAATGTCCCGATATTAAAATTATTTTCAAGAGCTCTCATTAATTCAATGCCCTCTATTATTTCTAATTTACTTTTCTTTAATTTTGAAAATTTTTTTAATGCAGAAGGTTTAAAAGATATTGTGTCTAGATGATGTAAAAATTTATTATTTTTTTTTCTAAAGCCGTAAGGAGCATCCGATCTAGTGAAATAAAGCACTTTATTGTATTTACCTGATATTATCTTTACAACATTTTTGCCACCAGAATATTTTGAAACCTTGTGTGGAACAACGATATCAAACTTTTTATTTTTTTTATGAAAAGTTATTAGTTTCGCGACATTTTTGGGCTCTAAAGTCGCTTCGTCAGCATGAATATCAACTATTAGACCGGCTTGGAGTTTGTTCGAAATTTCTGCAATTCTTTCAGTGCCATTATTATGTTTTTTTTTTGAAACGTATGTTTCTGCAAAACTCTTGGTTATGTTTAAAATTTTTTTACTATCAGTACAAACTATGATTCTACTTAAAGATTTTATAGCTTGTGCCCTAAGAATTGTATGCAAAATAATTGGTACCCCATGTATTTTTTTTAAAAGTTTTTCTTTGATTCTTGTTGATTTTAGTCTTGCAGGAAGAAGTGCTATCACTCTCATAGTGTTAAGTAATTTTTTTTGGACTATATAAATATCTTAAAACCATTCTATCATTAAATTGAGGTTTCGATCCTTGATGTACACCGCCTTCGTCAAATATTATTGCACTTCCAGCTTTGGCCTTGTAACTAAATTTGCCTTCAGTAATCACTTTTTTTTCATTTAAATCTAAATCTTTTATTTTTTTAAAAAAATCGTCAATTAAATTGGTATCCTTAAAGTAATCCAAAAAATAAGTTTGGTTATCATTTAAAATTTTTTTAAAATCTCTTAAACTCCAATAAGGTTGATAAGGTATTTTTTTATTATAAATTGCTTTCCTGATAGCAAACCCTATTTTATGAGAGCCTGGAACATAACTCATACAGCCGTTATTAGGACTAACATCTGTCAAATAAATAAATATTTTTAAAAAAAATTTATCAGGGTGATTAAATTCTGTTATTTCTCTCTTTCCATGATAAGCTTGATCTGTATGCCAAGGTAATATGGCTAATTCACTTTTTTTACTATAATAAGCATCAATAAAATTTAATTTAATTTTCTTACAAAAAAAATTAGCAGCAAGTCTATCCAGTTTCTTCTTATCCTTTATTTTCCACAGATAAAGACTGTGAAAAAATCTTTTTAAATCTAGTTTCAGAATTTTTAACATCAATGTCCAAAAATTAACCGGAAAATAACTTTTCGGGTCATTTTTAGGTGCAGAGTAGTAAGAGACAATGTTTGATAATTCAGATAATTCGTATTTATCCAAAAAATTATCAATTTTAACAATTCCTTTATCTTTAATTTCTTGTATTATTTTTTCTTCCATATTTGATTATAAATTTTTTTAGCTTTATTATTATATTGATGGGTTTTGCTGTGCAAATTTAATCCAAATTTTTTTAGATACTCTGTTGATTTTTTCCGCTGATCTTCAAATTCGTCATTTATTTCAATCAATATTTCTTTAGTATTTTTTAAAACATCTTGTGCTCCATTTAAAATTAGATGCTCAATACCATCTACATCAATTTTGACATAATCTGGTAATGGTAAATTAAGAATTTTGTTTGCTTGATCCATTGATATTCCTACTGTTTTATAAATAAATGCTTTATTTATTTCAGAACCGTCAAAAGAAAAATTTTCTCCAAAAGTAGAGATAGCTGCTCCTTGATCAATGGATGACATTGTAAAGTTACCTACTTTAATTTTTTCAGTTAATGGAAAAGGAAGTATTGTTACAAGATCTTCTATTCCATTAATAAGAACATTTTTTGATAAAATTCCTAAATTAAAATATGAAGGTTCAAAAGAGTAAACTTTGCACTTTTTAATTTTAGCTGCTACACAAGTGAAAGTGCCTACATTGGAACCGACGTCCCAAAATATCGAATTAGACGAAAAATTTTTAATCCAAGATATTGTCTCGGGCTCTTTGATTAAAATAGTTTTCGCACGAAAAAAAGTTATTTTGTTTGGGGTATAAAATTTTAATTTAATCTTATCTACATGGGTTTCAGTAATTTTTTTTTCAATATTCTTTGATAAAAATTCGTAAATTGATAACAGGAAAAAATTATAGACTTTTTTTATAATCTTCATTTTATTTTTCTGATAAATTTTTTTATATTATCTTTAAAATCTGATTTAGAGATATATTTGCTAAAGTTAATTTTTTTACTTTTTTTTATTGTTTTTATACATGTTAATAAATTATTTTCATCATTTAAATAGTAAACCGCAGAATTTCTCTTATTAAAATTTTTTTCTGAAATGCAATGTTTGTATCTTTTCCATCTATCTAAAAGTATTACAGGAACAAAAGAGTTAAGAGAGTCTTCAATTACAGAAGATGAAAAGCTTAATGTTATGTCAACTTTTTTTAATAAATTTGTTAAATTATTGCTTGTAAAATTTAATTCTGGAAAAATAATTTGCAAATTATTTCTACTTTTTGCACCAGCAGGATGAAGATTTACATAAATCTTAATATTATTTTCTTTAGCAAATTTATTTAAAAATTTTAAATTATCTAAAAATTCATAATACATTTCTACGCCTAAAAATTGAATATTAAAAAAATTTTTTAAAGTTACTGCAAAGAGGATTTTGATTTTATTATTTTTTTTTCTTTCTCTAGCCTGGCAAAAAATTAAATTACCAGATTCAATTATCTTGCTATTAAATTTATTTTTTTGCTTCTGAAAAAATTTTTTTGAAATATTTGATTGAGAAGCAATATGGCTTGCTTTATTAAAAATTATAGCTTCAGAAATATTTTTTTTATAAATTCTATCGTACTTATCAAAGTTCTCACTGATGGTTCCATGAGGTACGCAAATAGAATTTATCTTATTTTTAGTTGCTCTCTCTAAATAGTAACCTTGTTCTCCTCTAACATTGTTTGATATTACTTTTAAAATTTTCACTTTTTCAAATAATCCATCTATAGCATTACATTTGGTAATAAGATTTATCAAATTGTTTCTTTCCTCATCGAACCTATCATAAAGTATTTTTACAAATTTTTTATTTTTATAACTAATCTTAATATTTGGAACGCGCGTTATTTTTTTTTTGGTAAATTTATTCTTAAATCTAAAAAAAATTACATTAAAAAAGTTTTTTAAAGCAATTTTTTTTAGAAAATGTAGATTTTGCTCCTCTGGAGCTAGAATTACATAGTCTTTGTTTTTAAAAAATTTGATAAATCTATAAAAATTGTACCCTATGTTAGTTAAAAGAACATACTTTTTTTTTTTGCTATTAAGACCTTTTATTTCAAACTCACTTCTTGTTTTAAAAGTTTTTTTAATTTTCTCTTCTGATAAAAAAATTATATCTTTTTTTTTGAAAAAAATTTTTAAAACTGATGATATAAAATAATTGTTTTCAGAGTATTCACCTCTATATGTATTCCATCCTGAAACTACTATTTTACCAACTTTATTTTTTTCATATATTTTTTTTAATAAATAAATTAAATAAATTATTGAATTAAATCTAAAACCGATGAAAGTTTTTACAATTATTTGATGGCTTTCAAATTCAATATTTTTATACTTTATACTATTAATTAACTTTTCAGACTCTATGAGACCGTATCTATGAAATTCTGTGTTAATATAATCAATAGGATCCAAATAATTTATACCTTCTTTGAGACAATAAATTTGTACCTCTAAGTCTAATGGCACGACATAAATGTTTGGAATATCTTTGTTTAAGATATACCTCAATTCATTAACAGTTTGAGCTATACAAATGTTTTTGATCAATTTTGTACTATCTAGATTTTTTTAAATACTAATTTAAAAGACTCAGCGGCGTTATAACCTGACTCTGATCCTCTTAATTTAGCTAAGGCCTCTACAGATTTTAAACTTCTTGGGAATGGATGTTTTTTAAATTCTGTTTTGTATTCGTTACAGATCTTTAATTTTTTTTTCAAATATTTAGAAATATCTACAAAATAGTTTGGCCTGAATGCTAGATCTTCATTATAATTAAAATTTGTTTCAGACAAAGTCTCATACATCAGCAATTCTTTAATAGTTTTATGTCTAAACCATTTGCTTGCAGACAAGACAGCTTTAGTGACGATTTGGTGGTCAGTATGAATATCTCTCTCAAAAGGTGTATATATTATTTCTGGTTTTATTTTTTTAAAGATAATACTTAGCTTTGTGACAAGTACCTTTAAAGATTTTTTTTTTAACTCTCCAGGTTTAAAATTAAATTGATTAAATGAATTAAATTTATAAATCTTTTTAATCTTTTCTAATTCTTTTTGCTTTTTAGCAACTACATTTTTGCTCCAAATTTTATTAGATTTTACTTTAGTGATTAATAGACAATGAGTGTGATCACCTTCTTCTTTGTGTCTAAAAATTGTACCACAACAGCCAATTGTTTCGTCATCTAAGTGGGGTGCTATAAATAAAATATTTTTCATTATCAGTAATTAATATATTCTAATATTCGATTTAAGTTTATTACCCTATTAATAACATTATAATTGCAATCTTGTTTTGTGTATTTAACCAACTTTTTACGGCTAACTATTTCAAAAACGGGTAAATCTTTTTTTAATAAATTTTCTAAATCTTCAATAACTGAGATTTGATCTGGAGTATTCCATAAATTTTTCCTCTTAGAATAATCTTTTTTCTTTTTTTTAAAATAAGTGTCATAAATTTTTCTATTTTCAAAAAGAAAATTTATTAATTTTTTTTTATAAAAAGTCGACATTTTTTGCCTGATACTAAAATATTGCTGAGGGATATTATTGCTAATCATTCTTGAAAACTTATAAAAATTGAAAAAACTGACTTTTTCTAAGGGAAATCCTCGTGTAGAGTTAAATGACGCTAATTCAGGTTCAATTTTTGATAGTAAATGTCTTTGAATTTTAAACTTTTTCTTTAAGTCGTATGAAACTTGATACATGAAACTTGCAAAAGGATAATCGCCGTATGGAGTATAAAAGGGTAAAAAACTATTTGCTAATGACAAATATCTACAAAAGTGGGTTCTGTAGAAAGCAAAATAGTCGATGTAAGAGGATAAATCTTTATCTTTTTTGTGATTTATTCCAGATAAGTTTTTACTATAAAAATCTTTTAAATGTTCATAATATTTATTCTCACTTAAGTAATCATCATGCAAAATATCTACTAATTCTACATATTCTCGGTGGAAGTTTTCTAAGTCAATTTTGTCATTTCTTTTGAAATAATCGTAATAAGACAAACGTAGCAACTCGGTGCCACTGAGACCAGAAGTTAAAATATCTTTACCCTTATTTCTTATATTAAAAAAATAACCAGTTCTTCTATTATATGTTTGTTTGTGACTGTGAAAAAAAGTTATATTGTCAATTAATTTTTGATTTTCTAAATAATCATCTTCACTAAATAGATAAAAATTTTGCTTTCTGTAATCTAAGATTTTCTTAACAATATTTATTTCACTAAATTTTCCATAATTTGAAAAGTCGTCATATTCAGTAATAGCCTGTATTCCAATCGAATGATTAATATTTAAATGTTTTAAAATTGCTAAAACTACTCGAGTATCAACTCCTCCTGTTACATCAGAGTGAATTTCACCATTGAAATTTTTTAAAAAAGATAAATTTTCAGATAAAATTTTTTCCGTTTTCTCTAAAACTTCATCAAAGGATATATATTTTCCTATTTTTAAAATCTCTTTTAAATAGAAATATTTGTACTGTTTTAAATCGTTATTTTCTAAACTATAAATCGCACCTGGTTCTAAATATGTTATTTCATTAGTGATGTTTTGATCGCAACATGCATAAGTTATATGTTTATAGTTTTCAGATAAATATTGAGCCACGCCGATTTTATTTAAACTATTTTTATTATTTTTAGCCAGACCCAACATAGCGTTAGACATGGAAATATTATTACCTTTTCTATATAGGTAAACAGGATAGTAACCCAGTCTGTCAGTAATAACTTGAAGTTTATTATTTAAAAATAATATTAAGCAAAATTGGCCCCTAGTATAATCTGAAAGTAAAATATCTTCTAAGTTTTCTCCTTTTTCTAAGTCTTCAAGTAAAAATTTTAGTGCTTCTTTGTTAAATCTATTTTTGTATATAAAAACACCCAGGTTTGCGATGAATGATTTGTCTTTTTTAATTATAGACTCTCTTTTATCTGAATAAAAAAAATTTATATTAAAATTGTTTGCGACAACAGTTGTTTTATTTAAATAAGAATCTAAAATATTTAAATTTAAATTATTTTCATTTCGATTTGTAAGGTAAAAACTTTGCATTAATATGTCATTTTTTTGTTAAGTAATTTATCATCAAGTTTAATTTTAGTTAATATTTTTACAATTTTTTTTGAGGCCGTCGAGGAGTTATATATATTTTTAAATTTTTTTTTTAAATTTATATTTTTAAGTATTTTTTTTACCCCTAAAATAATTTTTTTTTTATCATGTGGTACAAAGATAATATTTCCAGCGTTTTGCCTTCCTTTCTGCCTCTCCCCAATATTAACTACTGGTAAATTTAAAGAGGGTGCCTCCAATACTCCCATGCTAGAGTTTCCTAACAAAACTGAGGCATTCTTTACTATATTAATAAATAGATTTTCTTCAATGTTTTCATAAAATCTTACTTTTTTATTTTTAAATTTAAAATTTTGAAATTCTTTTTGAATTATTAATGTTCCTGGATCAGAATTAGACCTTATTATAATAGTTGGCAAATTTAATTCATCAATAGCTCTGAAAGAAGTTTTTATGTGCTCTTTCGTTTTGTCAAGCCAGTTGCTAACAGGATGTTGAATAAATAATATCATATGATTTTCTTTTTTGAGATCTAGTCTAAGAAATTTAGATAAATTTGAAAGGGAAATTTTATTTGCTTTTTTGTATCTTTCTACTGCAGTGTGTCCGACAGTGAATACCCTGCTTTTTTCTTCTCCCATTTTCTTAACTCTTTCCGAATTTTGCTTAGTAAAACAGAGAGAAAAGTTAGAAAGTTTAGTTACACTATGTCTTATAATGCCATCTAAATTATATTCTGTTTTATCTCCTGCACCTAGGTGTGCTATTGGAATTCTTAAATAAATGCCTACGAGCGCAATAGATATTGATTCTTCCCTATCAAAAGGTGAAATGATTATATCTGGACTAATTTTTTTGACTAAATTTATAATTTTGCTTAATTGATTTGACATGGTTTTTAATCTTGAAATTTTTTCATCAGATACTTTTAGATTTTTAATAATAGCTATAATTTTAATTTTCTTTTCTTTTTTTATTTCTTTCAATGTCAATCCAAATTTTTTTGATAAATGAGATCCTGAAACAATTAATAAAGGTTCTAGCATTGGGCTTTTTGCTGCTTCCAGTAAAATTGGTTTCTGAATATAAAAATCTGATCGTGATCCTGTAATAAATAAAACTTTTCGTTTTTTCACTTTAATTTAAATTTATTTGTAAAGGTTTAAATCCAACATTGAATAAGTAATCAATTATAGATAAATTTGAAATAAATTTTTTAGTATTTGTTTGGTGGTAAGTAATGTTAGTTGGTTCTATATATGATATTTCAATATTATTTTTTTTAAAATCATTTTCTTCTAGGTATGATTTTGAACCCACACCCGTAATATAATTTGAAGTATTAAATTTCTTACAGATATCTAGAATTATTGCACTTTTTTTCCCCTCCGCATTAATTTTTGAAGAGAGATAAAAATTACAATTTATATCAAGCCTTTTTGCTATTAATTTGGTTAAATCTTGATTTAGTTCACTTAAGTAGCTGTAGTTGTTAGAAAAAATTTCTTCAACGAGATTTATTACTTTTTTATAATGCTTAGTTTCTTTATATGAATTTCTAAATTTATTTAAATGATCTTCTTTCCATTTTTTGTTAAGATCTATCTTTATTTCATTTATCAAAGTATCTCTATCAGAATATTCTATTGGTACTGTGATATAAGATAGCTGATTATTTGAATTAATTATATTTCGATTTTGAAATGATCTACGCGCGTATTGAACATTGTCTAAAAAAACGAATTTCTCACACAAAGACATTTTTATAAATAAATTAATCCAAGGTAAATATTCTGGTTGATGAATTACTACCTTACTCATCTTTTTAAAATTGTTTTACATTCTTCAATGACTTTTGTGATAATAAATTTAGCATTTTTTTCTGAGATCTGCATATGAAGCGGAAGGTGAAAATGTTTTTTCATTAATATTTCTGTATTCTTGAATTTTTTTTTAGTGTTTGGAATTAATTTTTTATATACTGGTTGTAAGTGTAAGGGAGGATCATAGGCCCAATTAATAATTATACCGTGTTTGTCTCTAATAACTTTTGCTAATTTCTCTCTCTTTAATTTGTTGTCATTAATCACGGTTATGTGTTTCCAAATAGACATATTAGAATTATTTATTAAAGGTAAGCAAGTGAGAAAATTAGTCTTATTTATTTCTTTTTCATAAATCTTACATATTTTTTTTCTGTGTAAATTTATTTTCTTTATGTGAGAGAATTGGCTTAAACCCATTACCGCACAAATTTCTGGTACCCTACATGATCTCCAACCTATGGAGTAGAGTTCGCCATTTTTCTTCCAATCTCTTCCCCGTTCTCTCAAGGATAATGCAAAATTATATAATTTTTTATCATTAGTAGTTAACATACCACCTTCTCCAGTAGTTATTGTTTTTGTAGAAAAGAATGAGAAACATCCAGAAGTACCTATTGATCCTGCTTTTAAACCTCTAACTTCTGATCCAATCGCATGAGCACAATCCTCGACAATTGAAATTTTTTTTCTTTTACAATATTTTTTAATTTCAAGAATATCGTGGGGCATATAACCTCCAAAATGAACAAGCATCAGAGCTTTTGTTTTTTTTGTAGTTCTTTTTTTTATTTCATCTAAATCTATACAAAATGTTTTCGGATTGATGTTAGCAAAAACTACTTTTCCTCCTTGTGAGCTTACTGCCATTCCGGTTGCAATAAATGTTTCACAGGGGACTATTACTTCATCATTTTTTTTTAAATTTAAATATCTTACAGATATTTCCAATGCACTTGTGCAAGTATTTAAAAATACTGCGTATTTAACACCTATAAATTTTGCAAATTTTTCCTCAAATTTTTTCGAGAATGGACCAGTGCTCAACTTCTTATCTAATACCTCATTAGTTCTTTTTAAAATCCATTTTTTATCTTGATTAGAAAAATAAGGACTGGCGACTTGGAAAAGTTTTTTACTTTTTTTCAGCATTGTACATTTTAATCAAATTTTTATTTATGTTTAAGGGTTTAAATTTTAAAAATTTCTTAGCTTCTTTTATATTCATATATATATCTTTTGAAAAGTTTTTATTATTTTTTTTCACCAGTAAGATTTTTGAGCTTGACTTACAAATCTTTATTATTTTTTTTACCAAGCTATGAGACGAAATGGCACTCCCTCCCCCAATATTCAAAATCTTAAATCTAATTTTATCAATTTTTTTCATTGACATATTTATTGCTTTCACAGCATCATCAATATAAATATAATCTCTTTTAAGTTTTCCCATATTGAAAAGGTTGATTGAATTATTTCTTTTTGCAGCTTTAAATGACATTTTTATAAAACCTGGTAAATTTTGTTTTGGTCCATATATTCCATCAAATCTAAGGACTATTATTTTCATAGAGTATTTCTCAGAATAAAATTTAAGTAAATTTTCTGTCAGTAATTTGCTTAAACCATAAGTGTTTCTTGGATTGGGAACATCATTTTCACTTATGGGACTTTTTAAATTACCATAAATACTAAAACTTGAGCACTGAATAAGTTTTTGAATTTTATTAATTTTACAAACTTCTAAAAGATTTTTTGTTCCGGAAAAGTTGATTTTAAAATAATTTTCAATATCAAATTCAGCTTTATACGGTTGTTTTGCTGCAGTATGAATAATTAAATCAATTTTTTTAATTTTTTTTATATTTTTTTTTAAATTACCTAAATTATTTAAATTTAATTTTAAATATTTAAAATTTTTATTTTCAAATTTATCATTTTTTTTAATATCTATTCCGAATACCTTATGATTACTCCTCAATAATATTTTAACTAATTTTTTTCCTAAAAAACCAGATGATCCAGTAACGAGAATTTTCATGATTTATACTAAGCTTGAAAGCTTGATTAAATCGCCTTTCTTGATATTTTTTTTGACTTTTCTTCCTATTATTTTTTTAAAATATTCAGGTTTGATCCCAATGGCCGGCCTTAAAGAAATAATATCTACATTTTTTACTTTTGTACCTCTTAATATATTTTTAAATGCAAACAAACTTCGAGTTGCTTTGATTTTAGTTTTTAACTCGTTTTTAGTAGGTTCTTTTTTAAATTGTTTTTTTAATTGTAATTGTCTTATAATTTTAATCATCTTGCTTAATTCTGTTGGCTCAATCGAAGATTTATGATCAGGTCCCTTCTCTGATTTGTTCAAAGTAAGATGTTTTTCAATATAGTCAGCTCCTATCGCCACTGCTGCAATACTGGCCTCAACTCCACTTGTATGATCTGAAAATCCAACTTTACATTTAAATTTACTTTTAAAGTATTTAATAGCATTTAAATTTAATTCTTCTAATTGAGTTGGGTATGAACTGACACAATATAAGATTGAAAATTTTTTAAATTTCTTCCTTTTTAAAAAATTGATTGTTTTTTCTATTTCTTTTATTGAAGATCTTCCTGTAGAAAAAATTAAATGTTTTTTTTTCTTTAAAATTTCTTCAATTAAAGGGAAATTATTGATGTCACTGGATGCTAATTTGAAAAAAGGTACGTTAAGTTTATCAAGCTCTCTAACACTTAATTTATCAAAGGGTGTAGCTGTAAATATTATTTTTTTTCTTTTTGCATATTTCTTAAGCTCTTTGAATTGGTTAAAATTTAATTCATATTTCTTTAACATATTAAATACTTTTTTAGGGTTATAATCTGAGTTTTTTATATAGTGAGATTTTGAAACTAATAATTCAGTCTTATAATATTGAAATTTTACAACGTCCGCCCCACATCTTGATGCATGCTCTATTAACTTTTTCGCTTTACTTATGCTTCCATTATGATTTACACCAACTTCAGCAATGACGATTGGCTTTTCTTTTTTTAAAATCATATTTTTTTATAAATATTTTTTGCTTTTATTCTCAAATTTTTTAATTTTTTGAATTAGTTTTAATATTTTCTTACCCTTCTCATAAGAGCATAAACAATCTGAATTTTTGTTATAGATTATAGCTTTATGCATATCTAAATAAGATTTATCCATACTATATTTAAAAATTTTACTTTTCTTGTTATCTATTTTTAAATAATTTTTTTTTAAGTTGAGTAAAATTGAATTTTTGTTTGTATCAACTTGAATAGATCTTGTTTCATTTTTAGAAAAATAAGATAATTCTAAATAAAAATTAGACTTTTTAATTTTTCCAAAAATTTTTAAATAGTCTTCTGAAGAAATTTGTAAATTAGAAATTTTCCCTTGATAACAATTCACGATTTTAATATTACCAAAAATCCACATTGCTAAATCTATTTCATGGCTTAAATCTAAAATTACTCCTCCCCCCTTTTTGCTATTCGCTGAGTAACTTTGAGAATAATCATTTTTTCTCCAATTAGGTAAGTAAGAATTTGCGATCACTTTTATATTAAAAATAGATTGATTTTTTATTAATTTTTTAAATAAAATTACTCCAGGATGAAAGCGTAAATTGTAACCTATAAAAATTTTATTTTTACTTTTAAGATTTATATACTTATGAAAAAGTGGTTTCTCTATGAGAATTTTTGTATTTTTAAAATTTTTCTCTAAATATTTTAACGTAGAATAGTGTTGGCTTGTCTCGTTGGCAATTATTATGTAATTAAATTTAATATTTTTAATTTCGTTTATATTTTTATTAACTTTTGCGCCTCTTATATTGAGATTTCTTCTTGATAAAATGAAAATTTTTGCAAACTTTAAATTATTTTTAATTATTGAAAAATGTCTTTTTCCTATTGAGCCAAATCCAATTATTAAGACTTTCATCAATTTATATCATTTATTTGTTATATTGCAGTCCAACCACCGTCTACGATCAAACTAGTGCCTGTTATGTAAGATGAATCATCAGAAGACAAAAAAATTATTGAGTTAGCTATTTCTTTGGGTTCAGCCAATCTTCCTATAGGACTCCTCGACGAATAATTTTTTACTAAATTTCTATATTTCTTAAGTTTCATTTTATGCTTTTCTATTACACCACCTGGACAAACATTGTTTATTCTAATACCTTTTCTTGAGTAGTGAGAAGCCATTTGTTTAGTAAAATTTACAATTCCGCCTTTAATAATAGAGTAAGCCATATTTTCCTTAATTGAAGTATTTCTGTAAATTGAAGCATCCTGACCAACTAATCCGTAAATCGATGACAATAAAACAATACTACATTTTTTATTTTTTTTAACACTCTCATCTGCAATTAATTTTGCAAGATAACAAGATGAAATGAGATGGGATTTTGTATTTCTGTTTAATGATTTATATTTTATCTCTTTGAATGAACTCTTATTCCAATCCCTAGTTTTTGGATAGGAGCAGTTAATAAAAATATCTGGGACCCCAAATTTTTTTATAACTCTTTTAATTTTATTGTCGATATTATTATTACAATCGAATTTAAAAAAAATTTCGTTGTTATTTTGGCTTTTGTTTTTTTTAATATCTAGATTTATTATTTCATATATTTTTTTTTCCAATAAGATTCTAGTTACCTCACTACCTATTAACCCAGATCCACCTAAAATAAATACGATTTTTTTTTTCATAAAAACTTTGTCACCAATTATTTTATCAAATTTTTTATCATTAAAAGATCAAATTTTGTATCAATATCAATTGAACGCTCAAAATCCATTATGTAAATTTCAGTTTTTTTTCTAAACAAGCAATTATTTGAAAACAAAACCTTTCTCTTATAAATATACATTGATGCATTCATATCGTAAGTTAATGGTGCATCTTGACGTCTTGTAATATTTTCTTTATTTTTTTTTACTACTTGTATTTTTCCATTTCTTTTTTCGACAATATTAAAGTAAGGGTTCCTTCTAGAGTAATTAACAGAGAAAAGATTGTCTGCTTTTTTTTTAACTAATATTTTTAAAGCTTTTTTTATATCTTCGACTTCTCTAAGAACTGATGTGGCATCCAAGTCAAAGATCAGATCATATTTTGAGTGATTTTTATTCTCACAAAATAATACAGCATGCCTAATTGCCTCTATTTTACTGGCAGAACTAGTGGCTAATCTGTTAGGCCTTTGGATCTTGATAACATTTTTGTATTTTTTTGTTAGCTTAATTATTTTTTTGCTATCACTTGAAACAGCAATATCAGTAAATATTTTTGATTTTATAGCAGTCTCTATAGTGTAATGAATTAGATGCTTGTTCCTTAGTTTTAAAAAATTTTTATTTTTTAAACCCTCTGAACCAGCTCTAACACAGATAGTGCAAAGTATTTTCATTAAATTTGATAATTCTGATTTTCACCAGCTGCAGTAACATTTTTTTTATACCAGTCTATTGTTTTAATAAGGCCTTGAATTAAAGATGTCTTATTTCTCCATCTGGTTAATTTTTTTATTTTATTATTGTTACATTTTAAATGTAATACCTCGCTTGCATTAGGTCTTACTCTTTCTTTAACAATCTCAATTTTATATTTAACGTTTAAAATTTTCATTATTTTGTTTGTTAAATCTTTCACTGAAATATTTGTATTGCTACCGACATTTAAAATTTCACCGAAAGTATTTTTTGATCTATAAACCTCATAGAAAGCATTACAGATATCTTCTACGTAGTTAAAATCTCTTGTGGTATTCAAATTACCTAATTTAATTTTTCTATTTTTATTTTTTAGGCATTGATTAATTATTGTAGGTATTATCGCTCTGTTAGATTGCCTTGGTCCATAGGTATTAAAAGGTCTTATTAATTTTACAGGCAGATTAAATGACTTGTAATAACTCAACGATAATTGATCTGCAGATGATTTAGTGGCTGCATACGGGGACTGACAATTTATTGGGTCATTTTCACTAATTGGTAATTTTTTTGGCGTTCCATAAATTTCACTTGTTGAAGTTATAATAATATTTTTTAATTTTAAGATTTTAGCAGCTTCCAAGACATTATAAGTTCCCTCAATATTAGTTTTTACATATGCTAATGGTGAAACATAGGAGTAAGGTATGCCAATTAATGCAGCTAGATGAATTACAGTATCACAGCCTTTCATTGCCTTTATCACTGAGTCTTGATCTCTTATATCTCCTAAGATAATTTTAAATTTATTTTTAAATTTAGATTTATTTAACCACCCGTGATCATTATTAATATTATATCTATCGAATGCTACAACTTTTAATCCTTTTCTCACAAACATTTCTGTTAGATGAGACCCAATAAATCCTGTGGCGCCAGTAATTAATATATTGTTTTTCATAAATGATTAATAAAAAAAAATTTATTATTTGTATTTAAGTAAGTATTTTTTTTTAATCTTAATTAAACAAATATATGTTAGTTCTATTATTATTGAAAAAATTAGTGTTGAAGATAAAGTATTACCGAAAAATGGAATAGCAAGAATATAACATTCGATTAAACCATTAAATGTTAATCCATACATGCCTGTGGTCCAAACACCAAAGTTAGTCATAGCATAAAAAATAACGCATCCAATTAAAGACCCTAAAATTCTATACATTAATTTACTTGCAAAGAAAGAAGATACCAAACCAATTACCAAAACACTTCCCCATGTCCAATGCGTTCCATTATGATATCCTATTATTAAATCAGTAATAGCAAAACTTAAGATAACTACAGGTATATATTTTCGGCCAAAAAAAACAGGAACATAAAAACTTAAAGCAACTAAGCTAGTAAAATTAGGAGGATGAGGTATAAATCTACTAACTGCTAGTGAAAAAAAGACTCCAATACAAATTAATAGATTGTTTTTCATAAACTTAAATTATCAGTATTTAGTTCTTAAGGATAGATTAAATTCTCTGCGCTCTTGATTATATCCGTAAGGCCTCTGATAATATTCATCGGTTAAATTAGTTCCACTTACAATCCAATCTAATCCAAATAATTTTTTCGAGAGAGACACATTGACGATGTCTGTACTGTCTACTTTTTTTCTAATAAAACCTACGTAATCCTCTGCTTTTCCTACATGTCTGTAGTCGATATTTAACCCTAATGGCCCGAAGAAATTAGATTTCAATTCCGCATTATAATTTATTCCATATTGCTTTTCTGGTCTTCTTAATTGAGGTTTCCCGCTACCCTCTGTGCTTTTAGAAAACGTACCTGATAGTTTAAGCGTTTGTTTATCATCCTTAAAAGTAAAACTATTTTCTAATCCTTCTTGATCAATATCAATAGTCTCGTTGTATCCTCCCGTTGAATTACTGCGATTTAATACATCTGATACCGAACTACGATAAGCTGTAGTATCGAAAAAAATTTTATCAGAAAAACTATATCGAGCTGAAAGTTCACGTGTCAAGCTCGTCTCTGGTTTGGTAGTTAACATAGCTTTAAACGATCCATTGTAATAACTAGAATTACTATTACCGCCATGTAAGACGTATAAATCAGGATGTCTGATGCCAGTTGACTCAGATAAACTTAATGTAAGTTTATCTATAATTTTAGTCGCGTTTAATCTATAAGTAAGGTTTTCCTCACTATATTTGTGAGAATCTCCCCTAGTATGGAAAGAAAAGATAGTTGTATCGTCAAATCTGTAACCTAAATTAGAAAAAATTCCTAAATTATCTGAGTGTCCTTTTGCTGAACTACCGTAAGTGCCATTAACTATAAAATCACCTTTATTATATTTGTAATCCCCTCCAAAACCATATGAAAAATTTTCTGAAAAATTTACTTTTCTCTCAGCTTTTAAAGTATAAGCTTGTGAATAATACTTATTTTTTACATCCTCATCATAAATTCTGTCATAAACGTGGATGTGAGAAGTAAAAATATCAAATTTATTGTCTTTTTTATTCTCTAAACTAGATTGAAGAGCATACATGATGTTCGTTCCAGATGCGTATTCATCTGCTGAAACATCATACCCTGACTCCGTTTTTCTAAGATATCCTGTTCCTTTAAATTTCAAATTATCCGTCAAAAATTTTTGAGTGTTATAGTTCATTGTAAAATTTTTTGTTCCATCAAGATCTTTTTGATTATTTTTTGCAGAGATTTTTTCTGATTGAGTTGATCCACCTTTAATATTATGGTGCCATCCCTCTTTGGTAATGTAAGTATAATTAGCACTGAGAGAATTATTTCTCTTATCATTAGCGCTAATCGATGCACTATTTTCATATTCTATATCAGTAACTAGATTTATTGCCCCGCCAATTGCAGCTGGCCCGAAAATTGCTCCGCTAGCACCTTTGTAAATTTCAATTTGTTGTATACCCTGTAAAAAGTCATAACCAAAATCAAACTGAGCTTTTGGTGCACCTTGATCATTTATTGGTATTCCATTGAGTAAGACTAGAGTGTGATTTGAATTTGAGCCCCTCATAAATACTGAGGTATTTTGGCCTTTAGGTCCATTCGCGTATACATCTACGCCTACAACATATTCTAAAACGCTTCTTACATCTTTATAACCAGAATCGGTAATTTGCTTTCTTGTAATTATCGTTTTACCTAAAGTGCTCTCAGTTATTTTTGAAGTATTTGGCGCTGAAAAAATTGTTAAGCATGGAACGCCGTTCTCATTTTTCCATTCACAATTTTTCATCTCTTTACTGTAAAGAGGTGTCAAAAAAATTAATACAAATAATATAAAGAAAATTTTTTTCATATCAGCCTATAGTCTTTTGTTCAGCAAAAATTGCTAAACTTTGATAATTTGCCGATGTTAATTTTTAATAGCAGAACTAGGCTTTTCCTGGCCTTCATTCAACAGCGGGCTATGTTGGGTGGCGCTCCGACTTTACGGTTGCAGGAACAGCCAGTGAATTTCACACTGATTCCCCACTCACTTGTTCAACACAATTATCAAATTATATTAAAATTATTCTAAGTCAATCAAATCTTAAAAAAGTCTCTTTACCCCATTTGTTAGCATAATAATCATTAGCAATCTTTAAGCTTTCGTTAACTGATTTTCCATTATCTAAAGAGTTTTTTAAATCTTTAACATATTCCTCTATTCTCTCCCCGCCTCTATCATCACAAAACATATCATAAGAACTGATATTTTTAGACCAGTCACCGAAACGACTTTTTATGTCTCTGTGTTTAAAATGGTTTAAAAACTCTTTTAAAATCCTGTCTAAATCACTGAATATTACTTTATTTTCACCCCATGAATATAGAAGTTTTTCTGAAGGTCTAAAATTTGAATAATCATAAATCGCACATTTAGATCCATAGATTGCTAACTGTATAATTGAGGAAGGAAAATCTACTGATGTACCAATTGCGAAGTCTACAATTTTTGAAAAAGATTTGGGTTCCAAACCTAAATTATCAAAAATGTAAACCCTCTTAGTTTCTTTTGCTTTTTGCAATAATTCTTTAATACCGTTCAAAGAGGATAAATAACCTGGTTTCTTTGATTTTATTATTAGACCCATTTCTTTTTCTTCAATTAATATTCTTAGGAAATAATTCAAATATTTTGACATTTGATCATTAGGAAATAATTGATGCGTAGATGATTTATTATTTGAATAAGAGCCATCTGTAAGTAATAAAGTAAATTTTACTCCTTGGTTTGCTAATTCATTTTTTACCAAAAAAATTTCCTTAAATTGATTTTTACTTTGTTGATATGGATAACCAGAAATAATAACATGTTTAAAGAAATTTGTTGATCTCATAATACTGTTTCCACTATCAGTGCCCCACACAAAAAAGATGTCATTTGGATAAAACCCAAACCAATAATTCTCAATTTTTTGAGGCGCTGATCTACATTTTCCAATAGAGCAAGATTCAAGTTTTTTTATAGCAATTTGTTTGATAACGTTTGATATACCGTGTTCTTCTGAGTTAAAATGAATTTTAATATTATAATCTGAAAAAAAACAGTACCAGAAATTTATTTGTAATATTAATTTTTTAATCTCTTTTAATAACCATAAATTAAATTTGTCTTTATTATTAAAGTTTTCTATATTTTTTTTTATATTCTCCAAAAAGCTGATATTTTTTATATTATTCCACTCCCATAATTTTACAAATTTTATTCCCTTTTTTTCTAAATCTTCAAGATTTTTAGTACCATCAAGATACTTAGTTATTAGTTTTTTATTTTCACAATAATAAACGATTGATGAGTATTTAATTTTATTTTTTTTCAAAAAAAATAGATCATTCCTAAAATTAGGATTACATCCTTCAACGAAATTAACGCCTATTTTTGTGTCAAATTTATCAAAATGATTTTTTTTTTTATATATTGTGAAGAATTTTTTAAATTTTAAAAATTTAATGTAAATTGCATATTTTTCTTTTAAAAAAAAATTAAAATATTTTAAATTAATTCTGCTGCTTTTAATTTTGAAAACGGAGCCGATTAATTCTTTATTAATAATGTTAATAAAAGGTGAATTATCTATTTTTATTTCCTTTAAAAAATTATTTTTTTTATTATAAAAATTCCATTCGTTAATAATTATTTTTGAGCTTATATCTTTAATGTCATAAAATATTTTTTTTTTAAAATATAGATCTATATATTCTTTTGGTAAAGATTCTATCAAAATTTTATACAATTGATTTTTTGAAACTTGCTCAAATATTTTGTTAGTGAGCCTCATATTCAACTCAGGAACCTTAAATCTAATGAAAGAATTATTTTTATCTCTTTTGTCTAAAAAGAATAAATCACTCATTTATTTATAAAATTATATAAATTTTTTTTTATTTTCTTGGTACTCAGGCCATTGCCCAACATCTATCCAATTGCTCTCATCAATGGGATAAATACCAATTTTTTTCTTTTTATTTTTTAAAACTTTAATTAAATCAGTCATGTGAAAGAATTTATTTTTAGGAATTAAATTTAAAACTTTTACATTAAGTATATATAATCCAGTATTAATAAGATGAAATTTTGTAGGTTTTTCAAATATTCGTGTAAACTTACCTTTTCTATCTAATTCGCAAACACCATACGGAATTTTGTAAGACTTTGTTGAAACAATTATTGTAATATCATTTTTGTAATTTTGATGAAACTTTAACATCTGTGTATAGTCTGCACTAATCAATATATCGCAATTAGATAAAAATATAGTTTCATCAAACTTTTTTTTGTGTGCAGCCAATCCTCCAACAGTGCCTTGAGGTTTTTTTTCGTTTAAAAAAATTAATTTATAGTTTTTTTTAATATCGTTAAAATAAGATTTTAATATTTGACTTTTGTATAGCGTACTTATGTAAAAGTTCTTAAAACCGAACTCACAAAAATTATCTATTATTCTCTCGATGATAGTTTTGTTTCCTAAGGGTATTAAAGCTTTTGGAAGAATTTCTGTAAAGGGCCTCAATCTTTTACCCTCTCCTCCAGCCATGATCACCAGTGGAATATTATTTGAAATTTTTAATTTTTTATTTTCACCAAATACTTTCTCCCAATTTAAATAATCAATTATTTTTAAATTTTCTTTTACTACAGGTAATAAAATATGATTTTTAGTTAAGAGTATTTTTTTTGCTTGTTTAAGTGAAAACTTACCTTTAACTAAATAATTTGACTTTGAGTTATAAATCAAACTTATTGTATCTGAAAGCTTTTTTCCTTTCAATATTGCTCTTCTTATATCACCATCAGTAAGTGTTCCTAATAATTTATTCGACTTATCAGCCACTATTAAACATCTACTTCCAGACGTTGCTATTTTTTTCATAGCTTGAATAATTGTTAAATCTTTTAGTATTGTTATTTTTTTCATTAAAATTTGTTATTTCACTGTTGAAAATGATTTAAGGTTTTTTTTTATTGTAAGACCGGCTCCTACAATACAATTTTTACCTATTTTAATCCCTTCTTTAACAACTGTGCCGCTACCAATAAATGTATTTGAACCTATAAAAACACCTCCGTTAATCAATGCGCCAGTTGATATATGACAATGATTTCCAATTATCGTATCGTGTTCAAGAAGTGATTGATTATTTATTATACAATTTGAACCAACTACAACACTAGCATTAATTACAGCTCCGTGACAAACTAAGTTTCCTTCTTTTAAAAAAGCGTGCCTAGAGACATATGCAAATTTAGAAATTATATTTGGAAAGTTATATCCAAGACTTTTATATTTTATAAATTTATTTTCTCTAAGTTTGCTATTTTTAATTTGCCCAATACCTATTAATATATTTGCTTTTTCTTTAGAAAATTTTTCGAAATCACTCTCTTTGATAATTTTATATGTTAAAAATCTTTTAGCTGATATATTTTTATCTATCAAAGAACTAATCTTAAATTTATTTAAGGTTTCAATAACATCTATACACGTTTTAGCATGCCCTCCTGAACCAATTATGAATATTTTTTTATTTGTTCTCATATTAATGATTGGAAGAGCTTTTATATATTGCTAAATTATTATTTCTAATTTCGTAAACTCTGTCACATTTTGATAAGATTTCAATTTTGTGAGTAGACAGTATAAGAGTTTTTTCTTGTGGTAATGTAAATATATTATCAATAAATTTTTTCTCTGTTTCATCGTCTAAAGCACTTGTGGCTTCATCAAAAATTAAAATACTAGGGTCACGGTATAAAGCTCTAGCTATACCAACTCTTTGACGCTGACCTCCTGAAAATCTAACTCCTCTGTCTCCAACTTTTGTGTCTAGTCCGTTTTTAAGACCTTTACTAAACTCAAAAAGTTCTGCATGTTTAAGAGCTTGCTCAACTTTTGTTAAGTCCTCTTTTTCCTCAGATAAACCTAATGCAACATTTTTGGTAATTGTGTCATCTAATAAATAAATTTCTTGAGGAATGTACCCAATTTTTAAATGCCAAGAATTTATATTATTGTGAATATCTTCATCATCAACCAAAACTTTGCCTGAACTAGGTTTTAATAACCCTAAGATTATGTTTAATAAAGTAGATTTACCAGAACCGCTTGGACCAACTATACCTATTTTTTCTCCTTTATTTATCTCAATGCTGCAGTTTTTAAACAGATTTTTATTCTCATTAGGAAAAGTAAATGAAATATCTTTCAATTTGAGACTTTCATTAAAATTTACAATTTTTGCATTATGCTTTTTATTATAATCTTTAATATTGATTTTTTTAAATTTATTAAATTCTTCCATTATAATTTTGACTGAAACCTCATATCTTTTAAGAGCTGTAATAGCACCTGTTATAGCATTAAATGAAGGTAATAATCTTACTGCTACGACTACGATTAAACCAAGTATAGGTAAAAGACTTTCCAAATTATATCCTCTTTTTAGAAGGTATATCGAAAATAGTAGAATTCCGGAAACTACAAGAAATTCAAATATAAGTTTTGGAATTCTATTAAAAATATTTAGGATAAAATATGAATTTTCATGGAGAAAAGTCTTTCCAAAAAACTCTTTGATAAAAAATTTTGTTGTATTAAGTATTCTTGTTTCTTTTAATGACGAAAAAACCTGGTTAATATTTTTTATCTGATATTCCCTTATTCTTTCTGCAGTTTTAGTTTCACTTAATAACTTTTTTTTTATTACGAGCAAATATATTGAAGACAAAAAAATACCAGCTAATAAAATTGAGAATGCTATTGATGGATTGAAGATGATCATTAAGGCCATCAAACCCGTAAACAAAAATAATTCACGAATTACAACAGAAATAGAGTTAATAAATTCTGAGCTTATTCTAGACTCTGCTACTACATTTTTCATAATTGTAGCAATATTGTAATTATAGTGATGAATAATTGGTAAATTTACGTATAAATTATAAAGCTTATTTGCATTGTCAGTTTTGATATTTCTAAATAATTTCCCCTCAAAAAAGATTATTAAAAAGGCAAAAATATTTTTAGCAAAGAAAATAGCTATTATAATAAAACTAAGAAAGATAAACTGGTCTAATTGCGATTTGTTAATAAAACTATTAAATATTAATATTTCAGGTAGATATCTGTTATATTCTTCAACGTTCATTAAAGTGCCAATTGAAATAGGAATTAAGCCTAGACCAATCATTTCTAGTAAGGTTAGTAAAAAAGTTAAAAAAGAAAAGAAAAAAAGTAAGTTTTTTTGTTTTTTGTTACACAAAAAATTTATATACTTTAAAAATTGAAGATTCATTTTAACCACCAATTATTTTTTTCCAAGAAACTTGAACTAAAGTTGGATTTTATTTCACCGTGGGATTTTATGTAAGGGCTTTTACCTTTTTCTTCAGGGCTTAAATTTTCCAGACTTGTTTTATAGATTTTTTGGAAGGATTTTTGTAATATTTCACTTTCCCCTCGTGTTTTGGATTTATTCTCAGTCATTTCTAACATCTCTAGAGTAAATTCTTTTATCTCCTCTGGTTCATAATCAATTAATTTCACGCCTTTTTTCTCATAAATTTTAGTGTCAAACGCATACGCCAAACCATATTTAAAAATTTCAGACAGAGATAATTTTCTATTTTCGTTCAGTAATAAGTGTTTTTTTGTTGTTATAAGAAATTTTTCATTATGGGTTCTAAATTCGCCCACTGGCAAAACTAAATACGCTATAGGTCTGCCAAATACATATGGTACCTCATCAAAACCAAGACCGGTACTGATGCAGAAAGAACATTTAGCCCCTAAGTAAACATCCATAAAGTCACTTCGATATTTAGAAAATGCATAATCAATAATCTTAGGGTTATTTGTCTTGAATTGTTTTTCCGCAACTACACCCATTCTAAAAACAAAATACCCTCTTTTAGTTAATTCCTCTGCAGCAAGAGTAAAATTATCAATATCCTCGTTTCTAAAATTATGATGGGACCAGTCTGTTAGTTTGGGTGAAATTTTTTCATTTTGGTAAGCCGCATCTCTAACTGCTAAACAAACAAATTTATCATTTTCATTCAATCCAAACTTAAATAAATTTTCCTTACCGATTTTTTCTTCTTCTTTGGTAAAGCTTAGTGGTTGGTATTTTTCTATTAAATTTTCAACATCTCTTATATTTAATTTCGACTGAATATTTAGTGTCGGTATTTTATATTTTGGTATAATTTTATTTATGTTATAAATTGGCTTTAATAAAATACTTGGAAGAAAAAAAAGCTTCCTTCTCCACATTTTTTCAATTTGTTTATTATATTTTTTAAATCCTTGGTGATCCAAACAAAACAAATCAATACATTTCCTTTCTGGCTGATCAATTTTAAGTTTTTTTTTGCAATAGTATAAAGCTGGAGTAAGAACAAAATAACCAAAATTAGTACTTGAGATCACATCAATCCTAATAAGGACAAAAGGGCGGACGAGAGTTATAAAAACCCAGCAAACTACTGCTACCAAATAAAATGGAATAGTTGTGATTAACTTAAATAGTAAAGAAAGTTTTTTTATAAATTCTTTATGGCCCTCTCTCTTTACATCTCTAAATTGTTTTAAAAGGTATTTTAACATTTCGACGTATTTTAAAATCTTAATTTTTTTTTTTTACTAGAAAAGAGCCAATAATTAGATAGTCAATACCGCTTCCAAAAAAGGTCATTAAGGCGTCTCTAGGTGTTTCTACTATAGGTTGGCCTTTTAAATTAAAGCTTGTGTTAATGACAACAGGTATACCGGTCAATCTTTTAAACTGTTTAATAAGATTGTAAAATTTTGGATTAAGCTTTTTATTTACAGTCTGTACCCTTGATGTATTGTCAATATGAATTGCTGAGGGAATTTTTTTTGAATTCTTTGGGTTGGCATTAACTGTACAATTCATAAAAGGTATCTCGTTACCCAAAGTTTTAAAATAATTTTCTGCTTCTTCAATTGTAACTGCGGGTGCAAATGGACGAAATTCCTCACGATATTTAATTTTAGCATTTAAGATTTTTTTCATATTATTTTTTAAAGGATTTGCGAGAATTGATCTGTTTCCCAAAGCTCTGGCCCCTATTTCCGATCTACCCTGAAACCAGCCGATTATTTTACCTTTTGAGAGAAAACTAGCAGCTGCTTTAGAAGGATTATCTAGTTTAGAAAATATACAATTATTATTTTTTAATTCTTTTTTAATTTGCTTATCAGAATATTTATTTCCCAAAAAAGGAGTAATTAGTTTTTTAGGCTTATCTTTTAAATATGTGCTTCCGAAATATGCGCAGCCTATTGGGAGTCCACGATCTGATGGGTTTGGAGGTATATAAATATTTTGAAATATACCAGAATAAAGCAATTCCTTCATAGCGGAGCAGTTAAGAGCTACTCCTCCTGCAAAACAAATTTTTTCTTTAAATTTAGATATTGATTTTGAATAATTGAATATTTTTAATAATGCAAAGTTCACTACCCCTTGAGCACTAGCGGCAAAATTTTTATGAAGTTGATTTATTTTTTGATCTGGATTTCGTTTATATTTTTTAAATAATTTTTCAAATTTTTCTGAATATGTATTCAAGTAAGGAGACTGCCTACCTGAATAAAATTTATCATCACATTGCCAATAATTTTTTTTAAAACTTATAACTTTTGAAAAATCAACAGTTTTTTTACCATAAGCAGCTAAACCCATAACTTTATATTCGTCACCTGTATGATATCCTAAGAATTCTGTTACCATGGTGTAAAAATTTCCAATTGAGTCTTTTTTTTCGATGTACTCAATTTCTTTTATACCTTTTTTTAAACTAACTTCAGAAATTAAACCAGATTTTCCATCACCAAAACCATCAAGAGATAAACATGTTGCTTTTTCAAAACCTGAAGAATAGAAAGCGCTGGAGATATGTGCAAGCTGATGATGAACTAAAATAATTTTAGGGCAATGGTTAAAATTTTCTTTAAAAAAATTCTGTAATTTAAGTTTTAAACCTTTTGCGGTAACACCCGTTGAAACGACTAGATCGACCTGATTAAAATTGATATTTGCTATTCTTAAAGCAGCTTTAATTGAAAAAATAGGTAAATTTCCCCAAGCTTCTTTATTCCTTGTATATCTTTCCTCTTCACAGCTGGCAATTATTTTTCCATTTTTTGAAATAGCTGCGCCAGGTTCATGATTGAATAATGTAAAACCGCAGTGAACTCCTAAAACTATCATGCTTATAATAAAAATTTAAATTGGAAAGCTAGATTTAAATAAAGCTTAAATGTTGAGGTTTTTTTACGTGACTTTCTGGTTTTTTTAGATCTGTTAGACCTTTTTTATAACCGTCTAAATATTCGTTGACTTTATGTTGCAAACATAGATTGCCACACATTTTTTGAGCATTGAAATAAGCAGAGGATAAATAGCTCATAACTTCCCAGTACCTTGAACTTTCCCAAATATCTTTGAATCTTGTTTGTGTAATATTTCCGATATGAAATTTTTTAAATTTTTCATTAAAAAGCTGCCCGCAAGGTGCGATCAAACCAGAGCCAGACATTTGTAATAAAAAAGGAGGTCCATAACATCTTTGATAAGTCCTCACTCCCTCAGATTTTATTTTCGACCATTTTACTCTAACTTTATAATCTTCATCTGACATTGCTTCTGCTTCTTTTAATAATTTAAAGTGATCTTTATATTTTCCATATTCAACTCCAAGTGATCCATATTCATCATCGCTACATTGTTTTATTACAAGATAATCTGGCTTAATTCTCTTACCTAATTTTGCCAAAGGCAAAATTTGATCGTGATACTGAGGCATAAAAACCATTTGCATTCCTATTGTAACTTTAAGGTTTTTTTGTTTTTTTATTTTCACGGCTAGTTCTATGTTTTTACACACTCTTTCAAACCACTGTTCTTTGCATCCCATAATTTCTGCATAACGTTTTGGTTCTCCTGCAGATATATTAAATCTTAAATAAGTTAAGTGAGGTAATATTCTTTCTAATTTATCTTGGTTTAGTAAAAATCCATTAGTTGCAGTTGCCATCGATAAACCATTTTTTCCTCCCCTTTCAACTGCATCGACAAATACTGGTGAAACTGTACTTTCTCCGTCAGATACTAAACTTATTCCTTTAACCCCAATTTCAGCTGCATCATCCAAAAAATCAAAGATATGTTGTTTAGTAATTACTGATCTATCATTTTCTTGTGTCATTGCGTAACAAAAGTGACAAGCATAATTACAACTCCTTGTTAGAGCAATATCAATTGTGACTGGAGCAATTTTATTTCCTTTTTCCCACTCTTTGACTCTATCCGTATACCATTGAATTTTAGTCCCATCTAAAATTAATGATTGAGATAGCTCTTCATTTAAATGTTTTTGCATTGAGTCAAAATTATACATAACTAAAGTTTCAACCTTCTTAATTTATTTTTGTCTACAACAGTCTCTAAGTAAATGTTTAAAGACTCATCTAATGACCTTTTTAAATAAATTTCAAGTGATAAACAAAGCTTATTTTTCATATCTATATCGTGCATATTTTGTAAATCTATAAAGATATCACTATTCTTTTCGATCCTTAATATATCAAGATTATCAACTGAATATCCAGAAGGAAAATTGAATTTTTTAAATTCATTTATAATAGCCGTTTTTTTTTGGTTGTCGTTTAAATCAGTCCAACTTTTAGAAGGTTTTAAGCATTGAAAATTAATTCTTGAACTTAAATTTTTTGCTATTAATTTTTTAAGTATACCTCTGAAAAAATGTTGAAAGAAAGAAAATTCGCTTAAATTTTCTGGCATTAACACTCCATCACTATAAGGTTTAGAGGAGTAATCTCTTAATCTATTTTCTATTCTTATAATTAAATGTTCATACAATTCTTGAATGCTACATTCGTAAAAAAGTTTTATTGCTTCGTCTAAAATTTTTTTTTCAAAATTATTCAACTTTTTATCTTTATAATTAATCTGACTAAACTTACTTGTTTGTTCGTCATAGTAAAAAGAAAAAATTAATTTTTCATTTTCAAAAATGCTTTTTTTCATCACTAACCAGTTAAAATTATTTTTTTTTCTTCTGTCAAAATTTTAATATTTTGTGGGAACTTTTTTTTAATTTTATCAAAATTTAGCTCTTTAAAATCGCTAACATCAAATAAAATTTCTAATTCTTTGATTTCATAATCAAGAGCGGAGTTTATTAGGTCTAAAACACTTTGGGTAATCTCCGAACTAGGAACCCATGCCTCAAGAAATTCATATTTGGTATCAAAGCCTCTAGAAGTCGATGTAAGAATTTTTTCATATTTCTTCACTAATTCTCTAAATTGGATAGAAATCATTTTACTTAAAATTTTTTTCAATTTTTTGAATTATTTCAGATATTTTAAAATAAAATTTATCTTCTAAGTCACTCGATGTAGGAACGTGACTTTGTGGCCAACAAACCTGTAAAGGTTTATTTTTTAATTTTACTTTTTTTGTAACTATAGAGATAATATCAGACGAAACACTTGAGTTAGGCCAACCATGTTCAATAACACATAAATTTTTTGTCTTTTTTAAAGAGTTTATAATTGTTTTTTCATCAATTGGATTTATTGTTCTTAGGTCAACTATTTCACAAGTGATTTTTTTACGTTTTTCAATTTCGTCTGATACTCTTAAAGCGTCTACAATTGAAGGTCCAAAGCCAACGATAGTTAAATCTTTTCCTTTTTTTCTGATAAATGATTTTGTAGGATCTAAAAAATAAGGTTTTATTGGAACGTTCTCAACACTTGCGTGCAAACTTCTACTTTCAAAAAAAATAGTAGGAAAATTAGAAAAAATTGAACCTAATAATAATCCTTTAGCTTCATATGGAGAAGATGGGTAAACAACAGAAACTCCTGGTAAATTGGAAAACCAGGAATGCAAAGATTTTGCGTGTTGAGGTCCTTGACCCCATCCTTTACCTACAACTGTTCTAATTGTTATTGGAATTTGACTTTTACCAGCCGACTTGTAACTCCAAAGAGAGATCCAATTTACTATTTGATCCAAAGAGTAAATCATAAAATCAAACCGCTGATGTATGAGAAGCGGTCTTGCGCCAGATAATGCCATCCCAGTACCCATTGCTGTAAGGGCTGACTCTGCTGCCGGGGCATCAAAAACTCTTTTAGACCCAAATTTTTCTTTAAGACCTTTTGTAGTGCCATATATATTTCCACTTGTTCCAACTCCAAGGCCATAAACAATTACTTTTTGATCTAATTTCATTGATTCAAACATTGCTTCTTTTATAGCTGTAGAAAAATTAATTTTTCTTTTCATTAATATGGGTTTAGCTTTGTTGTTTTTTGATTACTTTTAAAATCAATAGAAGGTTTAGCAAAGGACTTAACTTTATTAGAAAATTTTTTAATAAGATTATATTTTAGGCTTGTATTAAAATTTAGAGTTTTCGCTTTCTGGGCTTTAGTAACTGCACTTTTAACGATATTTATATTTCTTTTTTCAATCAAATTTATGCTTTTAATATTAGATATTCTTATTAATTTTTTACGTAAATCTATAAAACTGTCTTTATTTTTCCATTTTAATAAATCTAGTTTTCGATAGTCATGCTCTTTGTCATCATCTTCTGGGCCAACATGTCCACATGTTCTCATTGTGTCGTACTCAATAAAAACAGGTTTTGCATTTGACTTTATGTATTGAATAGCTTCTTTGAGTTTTTTAAAAATACTCTCGATTTCATATTCAGAAATCTTAATGTATTTAATATCAAATGACTCGACTTTTTTTTTAAAATTTGAGCTCTTTGTTCGTTCATTAATGTTTGTATGCACTGAGTATCTATTATTTTCACAAATAAAGAGAATTGGTAAAGATTTTAATGATGCTAAGTTCAAAGTTTCATAAACTATTCCTTCTTCCATGCCTCCATCACCAATAACCGTATATGTAATATTTCTCTTATTATAAATTTTTTGAACATAAGCAGTACCCAATGCTATTGAAAACATGCCAGAAAGAATTGTTCCGCTGTAAAAATTATTTTTTGAGTAAGATAATTCTTGAGAGCCAGCTAAACCTTCATTTGAGCCGCTTCGTTTTCCATAGAACTCCGCAACCATTTGGTCTATAGGACATTTTTTCGAGATATAATATCCATGGGATCTGTGATGAGATAAAATGTAGTCATCTTTTACTAAAAATTGACTTAAACACGATGCTAAAGCTTCTTGTCCTTTACAAAAGTGTATAGGACATTTCATTTTATCTTCAGGATGATAAATATTTATCAGATGTTCTTGGGAAAATCTAATTAGATGCATTATCTGATAAATTTTTTTTAATAAATTTTTATTCATAACTTATTTAAGATTTAATTTTTTCATTGTTTTAATATTAAAATATCTTTCATTTGTTAAAGGATTTTTAAAAACTTTATTTTCAAATTTATTGATTAGATCACTTACTGCATCAGATATATTAAATTTACAAGAAAAATTAAGCTCTTTTTTTACCTTTTCTGAGGAAATGTGGTAAGACCTATTGTCGTTCGTTTCGGTTTTATTTAATATAACATCTTTGCCGACTTTATCCTGAACTATTCTTGCAATTTCCTCAACTGATCTATTTTCGAAGCCAACATTGAAGATTTTTCCTGATATCTTTTTATCTTCAGATGTTAACATTAATTCGTATGCTCTAATCATATCGTTAATATGAATATTAGGGCGTAATTGACCCCCTCCAAAAATACTTATCTCTCTTTTGTGATAAGCTAGGTTAGTCAGAATATTTACTATAACGTCTAATCTTTGACGTGGAGAGTATCCGCAAACTGTTGCCGGCCTCAAAGTCACAGCACAGAAAGAGGAGTCGTTAAATTTATCAAGAATTTTTTCACAATCAGCTTTGTATTTTGAGTAATCTGTTAAAGGTTTTAATTCCATTGTCTCATCAACATTTTTTTCTTTTTTAATGCCATAAACGGAAGATGTTGACGCATTAATAAATCTTTTTATTTTTGATTTTTTTGAAATATTTACAAGGGGCTCAAATGCATCAAAATTAATAGATTTACCTAAATCAGGGTTTAACTCAAAACTTGGATCATTAGATATACACGCTAAGTGGATTATAGCATCATGCCCCGGTATAATTTTTTCTAGTAAATTAATATCCCGTATATCGCCATTAATAATACTTAATTTTTTATCCCTTTTTAAAACATCATTGCCATAAATCATTAAATCTAAAACAGTTATTTCATAACCTTTTTTTAAAAGATATGGAGTTAAAACAGACCCCACGTACCCAGCGCCACCAGTAATTAAAATTTTTCTCATGGTTTTATTTTAGAATATGTTCTAGTGCTTTTAATACTTTAATTTTTGAAATTGGTTCTTTGTTAGCCATTGTTTCCGTAGAATAAGCTGCAGCTAAAGAACCTATTAAAAGTGAGAGCTCTTTACTAAAATTAGATTTTAAACACAAGGAAATAAGGGCTAACATGCTGTCACCAGATCCAATCTTATCTACAACTTTTTTCGCAAAAGCATCAGATTGAACAAAACTATTTTCTTTGAGATTATACATGATAGACCCGTTCTGCCCTTTAGTTGCAATTACTGTTTTAATTTTTTGTTCTCTAGCCAATCTTTTCATTAAAATTTTTAAATCATTAGTTCTATCCCTTAATTCGTGTCGAACTTCTTTTTCGTTTACTACCATGCAATTAATATTTTTATATTTTTTCATACTGTGATAACCAATATTAGCTGCATTAATTTGAGCGTTAACAGCTAAATATTTTGAATTTTCGCTAATTATTTTTGCTGATTTTAAAGAAATAAATCCATGACCATAGTCAGATACAATTACTAGATCATATTTTTTTAAATTTTTTTTCAAGTAATTATTAAATTTTTTCTCATCCATCGGATTTAATGGATCATCATTAATATTGTAAACTCCTAAAATTTTATTGTTACTTATATAATCGACAAACCTTTTTTTAAAAATAGTTGGTGAATCTTTTTTGTTTATAAAATTTAACTTAATATTTTTTTCAGAGCTTGTCTTTATTTCTTTTAAGAATTCATTTTTTTCACCAATCATTGAAAATAAATTTATTTTTTTGCAAAATTTTGAAATATGCCTTGCAATAGCAAGTGCGCCTCCTAAATAAGTTTCAGATTTCATTTCACGTAAGGCTAAAACTGGTTCTTTACCTGATTTCCCTAAAGCGTCACAAAAAACGTACTGATCTATAATAGTTTCTCCTATTACCAATACTTTTATTTTTTTAAAATTCTCTATCAACTTATTTAACGAATTAAAGGTATAACTTTTTTTAATTTTATTAATCGAATTTTTTTGAGAACTTGAAATATTTTCCGAAAATTTATTTATTAAAACACTTGAGCTAAAAGTTTCTCCACCTGTATATATAATTTGACCGCCTACTCTTTTAATATGTTTTATCTCATTTTTGATTTCACCTGTTAGATCATTAGAATGCTTTCTATAATCAGGGCCTTTGCAATAAATATCTGGTCTAATCTTTTTGATTAGATTTATTGCTGTGTAATCATGATTAATTGTTACAAAATCTACATCTCTAATAGAGGATACCGCATGCACTCTATTTTCCTCTTTGAAAGCAGGTCTGCCTGGACCTTTGTTCACAAATTTATCTGCTGTTATAGATACAACAAGGATATCTCCTAAAGTCTTAGCTTTTTCAAAGTGTCTTATATGTCCTACATGTAATAGGTCGAACACCCCATGACAAAGAACTACTTTTTTCTTTTTTTTTCTGATTTCATCAATTTTTTTTGATAATTGTATAATATTTAAAAAAGTTGCCATATTTATTTTTTTAAAAATTTAAACCAATCTTTTGTGGCTTTTTTGATTTTATTTGGAGTCCATAATGGAGCACTTTTCCAATGATTAATGCTTTTTAATAATGTTTGCACGCCTTCCTCAATATTTATTTTAGGAGTCCAGCCTAATTCTTTTTTAATTTTACTTATATCAGCTAATGATCTATCAGGTTCTCCCGGTCTCTTAGAAATGTTAATTTGGCTGCCGCCAATAAGCCTGGCTATCTTATTAACTTGAACTTCTTTACCGGAACCAACATTATAAATCTTACCACTCTTTGATTTAGTAGCGAGTAAAATTGCTTTAATAAGATCCTTAACATGTAAAAAATCTCGAGTTTGTCTACCGTCACCAACTATCGTTAAAGGGTATTTGGATAATTTTTGTTTTAAGAAAACTCCGAAAACAGCTCCGTATGCACCAGAAGTTCTAGATCTAGGACCGTAAATATTAAAAAATCTTAAAGATACAGCGGGAAATTTATATATCTTTGCCCAATGCATAACCAATTCTTCACCTTGCCATTTTGTAAATGCATAAGGATATTCAATTTGTATTTTATTTTTTTCACTAGTAGGAAAATTTTTTGGTATTCCATAACAGCTTGCTGAAGCAGCGTAGATAAATTTCTTAACTTTATTTTTAAATGAGGCATTTAAAATATTAAATGTTCCAATCACATTTGATTTAAAATACTTTTCTGGATATTTAATGCTAGGAACTATGTCTGCTAAAGCAGCAAGATGGTATACGTAATCTATATTTTTTATATATTTTTCTATCTTTAAATTTTTAGATATATCAATATTGATTATCTTCACATTTTTTTTACTGTGATGTTTTAAATTATTTTTTTTTCCAGTGCTAAAATTATCTAATACTGTAACATGGTGCTTTAACCTAACAAGCTCATCTACTAGATTGCTTCCAATAAATCCCGCTCCGCCAGTTACTAATGATTTTTTTTTGAATTTCAAGTTTAACCAATACTCCGTACTTCGTAAAAGTACATCTTTTACAAAATTATATATTTTTCATTTTTTTTTATACTGGGTAAAATAAATAATCTTTTTTATTTATGGTAGTTTTTAAGTCACCCAGTAAAATTTTTAATTTATTTCTCTGTATATTAATAATTTTAAATAATTTATCAGTCATGGGACCAGATTTAAATTTATAATTATTTTTTGTATCAATTTTAAAAAAATTAGTTGTTATGTTGCCGTTGAGATCTTCCGCATTTTTACATTTATTTATAAATTCCTCAATTTCTTTTTGAGAACTGATTGATCCCACCAAATAATATTTCAATCCTCTACAGAAACTCAGGAGACTTAAACTTGATGAGCAATTAAATTTTGGGTGAAAACAAAATACATAATCTCCAAGTAAACTAAATTCTTTTGATAATAGCTTATTTTTTTTATAATTTTGTAGAAGCATTTTTGGTTTATAAAAAATAGGATTTTGCCCTAATTTTTTTTTAATGTCTTCCGAGAGAAACAATTCTCTCCTTTTATCAATTTTAAAGACTGCCCACATATTTTATTTTTTTTGTTCCAATTCTTTCTTTAGTTCGTCGTACTCTTTCATTTTTCTGTTCATAAAGCTTATTGTTAATTTTGTTTTAGCCGCTAAGCCTTTAGGGGTTAAAATATAAAGGTAGTTTAATTTGTTAGGATTTTTTCTAAAATTTTCAATTTTTAAAAAACCTTTAAGTTTCAATTCTCTTAAGCAATAATTAAGCTTACCAAGGCTATGTCCCAACCTGTCAGCTAGCTCTCTTTGGGTTATATCGGGTTTATCGGTAATAGTTCGCATTACCTCTAGTTCTAGCTCTTTTTCAGAGTTTTCTCTTGACTTGTTCATATATTGAACATAACTTATTGTTCAAATAATGAACTGTCAAGAGTCAATTTTATTATAATATAAATTTATGCTAATAACCTCAAATCTATGGATCTAAAAGAAGCTGTAAATTTAAAAGAGGCAATAAATAAGAATACTTCAAGAAAAAAGCCCATACTTGATCGAGACCCACAATTTTTTAAAAATATACCTTTGCCAAGTTGGATTGAACTAAGTTTAATAGATGTATGTAATAGATCGTGCAGTTTCTGTCCAAAATTTGATGATAATATTGCTCCTAACACTTATCAAAAAATGGAGCTTTCATTAATCGATAAACTAGTTAGTGATCTTAAAAAGATAAACTTTATGGGCGCATTTTGCTTATGCGGTTATGGCGAGCCAATGCTTCATAAAGATTTAATAAAAATTATAAATAAGTTAGGTGTTTTTGGTGGTGTAGAAATGGTTACCAATGGTGACATGATTACTGAAAAAACAATTTTAGAATTATACAATTCAAAATTATCTCAAATTTTAATTAGTATGTACGATGGAATGGAACAAAAAATAAAATTTCAAAAAATGATAAATAAACTTAATATACCAGAAAATTTTATCACTTTAAGGGAACGTTGGCATAAAGATGAAGATTACGGTTTAGGTGCTATATCTAATAGAGGAGGAACTATTAATGTAGAAATTGATGAGAACACGAGAAAAATTAATAAAACAAAAAAATGTTATTATACAGCTTATCAAACTACAGTAGATTGGGATGGCAACTTGTATGTTTGTCCAAATGATTGGAATAGAAAAATTTCAATGGGTAATGTAATGCAAAAAGATTTTTTTGAAATTTGGAATGGTAAATTTTTATCCAAATATCGAAGAGAGCTTCTAAATGGAAAAAGGTGTTCATCACCATGTTCTGTTTGCAATGTTGATGGCACTGTTTATGGATCAAAACATTATGATGCTTGGAAAAAAATTAAGTAAAACAATTTTTAATTATGTATAATTATATTTTTGGAGGAAATTTAAAAAAAGATCCTAAAAGCTTTTTGCTTTTTGTGAAAAGATTGATGCCTAGATGGGTGAATAGTATTCCTGACTCAGAATGTATAGCAATCTTTGAAATTTTAAATAAACAAAGGTTAAAAAAAAGAAAACCTTTAATTATTATTGAAACAGGATGTGGCGCAAGTACAATCGCATTAATAGTTCACTGTTGCATCTATGGCGGTGAAGTTTATTCTTGGGACATCAATCAAAGTCGTGGGTCATATCTTAGAAACTTGTTTACAGAAACAATTGGTTTACATTTTAAAAAAGATATTAATAAAATTTGGAATTTCATAGGCTTCGATAGTATTGATAAAAATATTGGTATTGGAGTCTTAAAAGAAATGAAAAAAAAAGCAGATTTTGGTTTTTTTGACTCATTACATACAACTGAACACGTGAAAAAAGAATTAAAGCAATTTTTAAATATATCTTCGAAAAGTTTTATCGCTGCATTCGATGATGCTTACTTAAATAAAAAATATTTAAACGTAGGATATATTAATGTAATGAGGATGAAATTGAACTTAAAAAAAATTAAAGATCCAGAAAATAATTTATCAGGTACAATTTGGGAAGAAGCTTTAAAATTATTAAGAGAAAAATTTAAAAAAGTAAAAATTATAAAAAATTCTTTCAAAAAAAACGCAAGGAAAGATATATATTTTGATTACTTTTCTCCTGATAGAAAAGTTGCAATGAAGACAAACATGGAAAACGATTCAAAAAGGTTGGATACTTTTGTTGCTTTTCAAATAAATTAGTTATGAGCAGTAAAGTAAATTCTGATTTTTTAGATAGATTAGTGTCTAACTATAAGTTAGCCAATGATTTTATTAAAAATCAAAGTAACCTAAGATCAAAAGAATGGGGATTTCTGCACGACCTTTATCATGAAAAATTTTTAGATAAAAATAATATTGTAAATTTTAGAGGTCATAAAGTTTGGCTTTCAGATGGAATGGACAGTTATGGAATGAGAAATGATGCCTTTTCAAATGAAGGGAAAATATCAGAAAAAAATATTTATCAAGCTAACTCGAACCGAACAGCTTTTTTAAAAAGCACATATCTTTTGAGTGATTTTTACAATTCAATCGAGGAAAATCCGCCTGAAGATAGTAAATTCACATTCGATATTCATAATAAACGAATGGCCACCGAGGAACTTAAGAAAATGATTAAGTGGTTTGGTGAAGATTTTGTTTTAAAGAATTTAATAATAGAAAATATAGGTAACTCTCCAATAGCGTATAAGTATAAAAATATTTTCTATGATGAGTATAATTTATGCCATCTCAAGTATTTTCATGATCTTAAAAAAAAAGTTTTCGATAATTCCTCAAATATCAAAAACGTAATAGAAATTGGAGGTGGATTTGGAGTTTTAGCAGACTATTTGATTAAAAATTATAAATTGAAGTTTATCTCTCTTGATTTACCAGCAGCTAATTTATTGACATCATACTATCTTAATAAAAGCCAGAAAGATAAAAAATTTTTTTTAATTGATGATTATTTGAAAGAAGGTTCGTTAAATAGTAAATTACTTAATGAATATGACGTATTTATCTTACCATCTAACATTAAAATCGAAAAAGATATTATTGTAGATCTTTTCATAAATATCCGCTCTATGATGGAAATGGATTTTGACGTAGTTAAAAATTACTTCAAATTAATTCATAAACACATATCTGATGACGGATATTTTTGTAATATCAATAGGTATATTAGCAATAGATTTTTTTTTGATAATAAAGAATTATTTAAAGATAAACCTCTTAATGCTTCTGATATAGCAAAATATCCTTACGATGAAAATTGGAAAGTTGTTTTATCTGAAACTTCGTATAGGCATTTACACGTGCATACATTAATAACTAAAAGAGAGAAAGATATTTCCAAAAGTAATATAAGAAAGGAATTAGAAAAAATAGATCAAATATCAAAAAGATTTATAGAAGGCTCTCTTTATCATAAAATAAAAATTTTTAAAAAAAATTTAAGAATTTTTCTTCGTCATTATATTTTCCTTTTTATTAGAAAATTTTTTTCAAGGGAAAATGAAAAAAAGATAAAGGCAGCTTTAATAAAAATTAAAGGTACAATATTTACTAAGGGTTAATTATGGATGACATTATTTTAAACGGTGGATACAATAAAAAAGCTATTTTATTTGAAAAAGGCTTTAAAGATAAAATATATTATAAAGGAAAAGAATTAATTGATTTATCTCATTGTTCTGGAAGTTTGTTATTTGGACATAACAATTCAATATTAGTCAAAAGTTTAAAAAATTACTTAAACAAAAAAAATTCAATTTTTTCTCATCCTAATATATATGCAGTAAAATTTTCAAAACTGATTAAAAAAAAATTTCCAAATTTTAAAAAAATTGTTTTTTGTAACTCTGGAACTGAAGCTGTAACAAAAGCACTAAGAATTTCCTTTGCAACTAACAAAAAAAAATTAATTGTATCAGTTGCTGGAAGTTGGCATGGTTCTGTTAGTAAGACACTTTTCTATCCCGATAAAAATTTTAAACCTAAGCCAATTTCATCTGGTATCGAGGAAAATAAAGGAAAAATAATTTTTATTCCTTATAATGATATACCAAATTCAAAAAAAATTTTAGAGAGATTTAAAAATAAAATTAATTGTTTAATTATTGAGCCAGTTCAAGCTGGATTACCAACGGATACAATTGGCAGTTACCTAAATTTTTTACAAAGTTACTGCAAAAAGAATAAAATAAATTTAATTTTTGATGAAATTATAACCGGATTTAGAACATTAGAGGGTAGCGTTCAAAAAAAATACAAAATAAATCCAGAGATAACTCTACTGGGAAAAGTCTTAGGTGGGGGGTTACCTATTGGAGTAATAGGAATAAATAATTCAATTTATAAAAAATTAAAAAAAAATAAACTAAAAGTATTTTTCGGAGGGACCTTTTCTGCAAATTCAATGAGTTCACTCGTTGGATATGAAACATTAAAATATTTAGATTCTAACAAAGAAATTTTAAAAAATTTAGTAGCTAAATGTCATTATTTCCAAAAAAAATTGAATGATTTTTTAATATTACATAATGTTGATGCAAGAGTTTATAGATTTCAAAGCATATTAAGAATAATTTTTTCAAAAAAAAACGTCTTTAATAGACCTCAAAGAGATTTCTTAGAGAAAAAAAAAACAAAAAAAATTAATGATTTTAAAAAATATTTACTAAAAAAAAATATATTTTATCCTAATAACGGCTTAATTTTTTTCTCTACAGCTACGAGTTATAAATCAATACAGAAATTATTAAAACACACTCAAATTATATTGAAGAAAAAATTTTAGATTAAGTCCATAGTAATGAATTTAAAAAAATATTTACCTCAATCTTTTAAAGCATCTATTAAAAATGCGCTAAGAATAATCGACGTAATTTTAATGATAATTGCTTTACATACTTATCCTCAGATAACTTATAAATTTTCTACACGAAAAGCCTTACCATCAAAAAAAAATAAGATGAAACGTTATAATCTTAATGAAATGCCTTATAAATTTTTGAGGGATAAAAGTGATGATTTTGAAGTTCATGAGGAAATTGACGCAATAGGCGTAGGGAACAGCTTTAATTTTACAAATTTAAAAAATATTACTAAACCTACTTATCTTTTAAGTTTTTGGAACTCTCTTCAAATAGATGAGTATAAAAACTTAGCATACTCTACAAAGGAGAATGGTAAATATTTCAAATTTTGGGACTCTAATCAAATCGTTGGTCACAATATAAATATAAAAAACGAGAGAAGTTATGTTGATTATATAAATCCTAATATTACTTACGTTGCCACTAACTCTGAATTGGTAAAAAAACTTAGCGACGCAGGTCATAATGTATTAGCAGTTCACACTTACAGAAAAAATAAAAATGGTGAAATAAATTCTGAGGACTATATAAAAGATAAGGATTTTGAGGAAATATTTAGCAGGAAAAATGTTAAGAAAATAGCAATATTGGATGAAATTATTAAATACCCAAATGAAAAACCATACTTACCTTGGACACAGCTTGGTTCTTTTATAACATTTTTAGTTGCGGTTTCTTTTATATCTAAAAAGATAAATGTTTATGGATGGGATTTTTTTTTGGATAAATCACCTGAAAAAATGAGTCATTTTAAACTACTCTCAAATATGTATTCGAAAAACCTCGATCTAAAAAGATCTACTACACATTTTGAAGAAGCAATGTTTAATTATTATTTTGGTCATCAATTTTCTAATTATGAAAAATTTAATATATATAGTTATATGGGTAGTCTAAATAAGCACAAATACTTCATTAAAAAAATTGAAAAGGCTCTTTTTATTTAAAAAAATATGTACAAAAACAATTGGTATAAATTATTTAATAAAAAAACATTTAAATATAATATCAAAAGTAAAAAAACTAACCTAGAGCCTTATCATTTAGCTAAAGTTATTTTCGAAAACTTAACCTTAGAAAAATTTAAATCTATAACAATGTTCTTTCAAAAAAAAATCAATCTAAAAAAAAAAGATAAGCTTTTAGATTTTGGATCAGGGAATGGAGCATTTTTATTTTTTTTTCAAAATGAAGTAAGTAAACTTTATAGTATAGAGATTTCTAAACCTTTGATTAATTTTCAAAAAAGCTTTCTAAAAAATACAAAATTCATCCAAGCAAATTCAAAAAAAGTAGATTTCTTTAAAAAGTTAAAAGATAATGAGGTGGATGTGACAATAGCTAATTCAGTATTTCAGTATTTTACAAGCGAAAAATACTGTAAGGAAATCCTATCTGAGATGTTAAGAGTTACAAAGAGGACTATTTTCATTTACGATCTTAAAAATAAAAAATTAGAGAGCATTTTTTTAAAAAATGCTATGAAAAAACAAAAATTAACTAGAGAACAATTTAATAAAAAATATAAATTTACTCCACAAAGATTTTATTCTAAGACTTTTTTTAAAAATTTTATAAATAGTAAATACCCTAACAAAAAAATTAAGTTTTTTAATCTGCCAACTGTGCAAGAAGATTATAAGTATGGATATTGTTTTAAAATTTCATAAAATATTGTTGCAATTATTATATAAAGTGAATATAAGCTAAGAAAAATGTTAAAATCACCCTTTAAAAGTAGAAAGCCAGAGGACTTCAGAATTTTGATGTTGTATCCAAACATTCAAATGAGTGGAGTAATGCCACAAAGTATAGGTATATTTACTGCTCTTTTTAAACAACAAGGATATAAAGTAGATTTGTTCGATTGTACGTTTTATCAAGATATTAACTTTGCCAATTTAGGAGAGGAAGCGGATGAAGCTAGATCAAAAAATAGATCTCGACCAGCTTTCAACAAATCAGAATGGTTAAAAAAAAAACAACCTAAAACTGGAATAAAAAAAGATTTTATTAATAAAATAAACAATTTTAAACCAGACTTAATATTAGTATCTGTTTTAGAAAGTACATACTTCTTATCTATAGATCTTTTAAATTTAATACCAAAAAAAGAGAGAACATTTAAAACATTATTTGGTGGAGTGTTTGCTACTTATGCTTCTGAAAAATTAATTCAAAACGATAATGTAGACTACATCTGTAGAGGTGAAGGAGAAGAAGCTGTAATTGAAATGTGCAATCGGTTAATTACCGGTGATAGAATAGATAACGTGGCGAATTTTACAGTAAAAGGTGAAGGTAATATTTATCGTAATGCATTAAGAGCAGGGATAAGTTTAGATACTATACCAATACCAGATTGGGATTTGTTCGATCAAACAAGTATCTATAGACCCATGCAAGGTAAGATTTATAGAGCGGTAGGTTTAGAAACACAAAGAGGCTGCCCATACACTTGTACTTTTTGTAACTCTCCCTCTAATAATGTAATTTACAAAAGTGAGGTAAATAAAATTTTTCATAGAAAAAAATCAATTAAAAGAATTAGAACCGAATTAGATTTTTTAGTAAAAAAATATGACGTTGATTTAATCTATTTTGTTGTTGATACTTTTTTAGCAATGTCCAATAAAGAATGGGATGAATTTAAAGAGCTGTATATGGACTACAAGATTCCTTTTTGGATGAATACACGTGCTGAAACAGTCACTCCAAAAAGGGCCAAGGATTTGGAAGACATGAATATGTTAAGATGTAATATAGGCATAGAACACGGTAACGAAGCTTACAGAAAAAAATATCTTAAAAGAAATGTTTCTGATGATTTGCAAATCAAAGCATTTCATATGCTTGCCGATAGAAAATACGTGGCGGTAGCAAATTGTATTATTGGAATGCCAGATGAAAATAGAGAGTTAATTTTTGATACTATTAGATTTGTGAGAAAATTACCAAAAAATATAGATGCGACTGGTGCATACGTTTTTGCACCTTATCACGGCACGCCTTTAAGAGATTTAGCAATTAAAAAAGGATACATGAAAGAAGAGGACATAGTATCTCTGTCAATTTCAGCCGGTGGTCAAAGCATGTTAAATATGCCTCAGCTTCCTAAAGAGGAAATTTCAGGGTTAGCTCGAACTTTCGCTTATTATGTCAAATTTCCTGAAAGTCGTTGGGGGGAAATAAAAAAAGCTGAAAAATTTACCCCTGAGGGTAACGAAATGCACGAGATTTTAGGTAAAGAGTATGACAAAAAATATAGGCTTACACCTAAAAACCTCAAGTCAGACGGTCTTGATTTACATGACTAAAATAATTGTGACATTAAATTAGAAAAATTTAAATTTCTCTATTAATTTTTCTCTCAATAAAGGTCTATCGTATATAAATTTAATATCATACCTGCCCTCTTTTAATTTTACACCCATATGAATATCACTATAATTTATAATATCTTTGTATTGATCGTTTACAATCACTCTCCAAAAAGGGTTATAAAAAGAGTTTAAAATCAAAATACCTTCTCTATCTATTTTTGCTTTAACAAAATAACCATTTTTAATTTTTTTTACCTTTGTGATTTCTCCCATTGCTTTTTTATGGTTATCCGTTTCACTAAAGGTAATATTTTTTGTATAATTTTTTGACATAAAGTTAAATTTTTCATTTAAGCTGAGCTTATTTTCTATTTTTATAATCTTATTAGGCAGGAAGGCTCTATCAGAAGCATTCTCAATTTCGTAAATATTTATATTTGGTGGTTTTTTTAGATACTTATTTCTTTTTTTTAATTGATCTAAATAAAAATTTAGAGTTCTATCCTCATTGCTCATAATAGTTTGATATGGAGCTTCCTCTGGTCCTGAAATTTTTTTTATTTTTTGTTCTTCAAGAATATCATAGGATAAAATATATTTATTATTGATCAAAGCTAATAAATTTAAATCAATATATTTGTTAAGATAAATTTGTTTATTTTGATTTCTTGCTAATGTTAATTCAGATTTGTCAGCGTATAAATCTGCGCCGTACCTAGTTTCTTCACTGATCTGTTTTTTTCTTAATATACCAAAATCCCAAAAAAACTGATAATTTTTTAAAATAAAATGTTGCCATCCATCTGAGGTTTCTAATCCATAAACCCAAGCAAAATTTGGGTGAAATTGCTCATATGGAAAAAGTGTGGTAGTTCTTCCAAGTTGATTATGTGCCCACTCCTTTTTATTTAAATTTTCAACCAAATGAATTTTATTTTGTGACTCAAAATATATTTTTTTAAAAAATTCAATTTTAGCATAAAAAACTGCCATTATAGCAAAAAATAAGAACACTAATGGTATTTTAGAAAATTTTTTATTCTCCATTGAAATTTGCAGGGCTAGAATAGATATGGGTATATATAGATAATATGCATACTCATAGAAATTCATAGACTTGATTTTATTTAAATTAAATAAATCAGTAAGAAACCAACCTAAATTTGGTAGGTAATTGCAAATGATTATGAACAAAATCATTTTTAAATATTTCAACTTGTAATTAAATAAAGTAGCTGCAAAAGTAATTAATGAAATAATAACAATTGGTGCAATATTGAAATTGCAATTAATGAAGCAATAGTTTCCCTTTTTTGCAATATGATATAAGCCCCCAAGATTAGTCATGCGATTTGTATTGTTAATTATTCTTGATGTTAGTTCGCCGTAAGTGGACAAACCGTATAAAACTTCACTCCAATTTATAAGAACAAATAATAATAATATTAAAATTGATATTATAGAAAA
>CACKBP010000004.1 GCA_902598315.1 uncultured Pelagibacteraceae bacterium | reverse complement strand
TAAAAAAGTAATAAGAGAGGTAAAAATTCCAGAGCAAATAACAATACAAGAACTTTCAAATAGAATGGCCGAAAAATCAAGTGAGATTATAAAATTTTTATTTAATATGAAAGTTGTAGCAACAATTAACCATAATATAGACAAAGATACTGCGGAATATTTAGTTAAAGAATTTGGCCACAAACCAATATTAGAGGAAAAACCAGTAATTGAAACTGGAAAAGTTAAAAGTGAAATTAAAGGCGAGGTCAAATTAAGACCTCCAATAGTTACGATAATGGGTCATGTTGATCATGGAAAAACCTCTTTATTAGACGCATTAAGAGATTCAAATGTTGTTTCTGGAGAGCATGGCGGTATAACCCAACATATTGGAGCCTACCAAGTTAAAACCGATAAAGGTAACCTTATAACCTTTATAGACACACCAGGTCATGCCGCGTTTACAGAAATGCGCGCGAGAGGTTCCAAAATAACTGATATTGTGGTTTTAGTTGTTGCAGCAAATGATGGGATTAAACCTCAAACTGTTGAAGCTATAAAACATGCAAAAGCTGCCAAAGTACCAATAATTGTTGCAATAAACAAATGCGATTTACCAGAAAGAAATATTAGCAAAATTAAAAATGAAATGATGCAATATGAGCTAGTAGCTGAAGATTTGAGTGGGGACACTTTATTTGTTGAAATTTCTGCCACTAAGAAAATTAATTTAGATAAATTAAAAGAAAGTATTTTATTACAAGCAGAAATTCTTGAGTTAAAAGCATCATACACGGACAGCGCAAGAGGTATAGTAATTGAGTCCAAAATAGATAAAGGAAAAGGCCCTGTCTCAACAATTTTAATTAATAATGGCAAGCTTAAAAAAGGAGACTATTTTGTTTGTGGAGATACATGGGGCAAAATAAGAGCAATGATAAATCACGAGGGCAAGATGTTAGACGAGGCACTACCATCTATGCCAATAGAAATTTTAGGAATGAATAACTCAGCCTACGCAGGAGCCGAGTTTGTAGTGACTAAAAATGAGGACGAAGCAAAAGCGACTGTAGAATTTAGAAAAGCTGACAGTGCACAGTCAAAACTTATAGCAAAGGATAAAACAACACTTTTTGAAAATACTAAATCGAAAGACGAGCTAAATATTATAATAAAATCAGATGTTCAAGGTTCAAATGAGGCTTTAAAAATGGCTATTGATAAAATAAAACATAACGAGGTTGAAGCTAAAATTATTTTATCAGATATTGGGATGATCAATGAAACTGATGTAACATTAGCTAAAGCCTCAAATGCTCTGTTAGTTGGATTTAATGTGAAACCGAATAGAGAAGCAAAGAAATTAGCAGATGAGCAAAAAATTGATATTAAGTATTTCAATATAATATACGAGGCGATCGAATTTGTAGAAAAATCTCTGTCCGGATTACTAGAACCTGATATTAAAGAAACTGTACTTGGTAGTGCCGAAATTCAAAAAATATTTAAAGTTTCCAGTGCCGGAAAAATAGCTGGTTCAAAAGTTATTAGCGGAGAAATAAAGAGCAAATCGAAAGCTAGAATAATAAGAGATGGCGTTGTTGTTTATAGCGGAGAAATCTTGTCCATTTTTAGAGAAAAAAATCAGGTAAAAGAAGTTGGAACTGGATTAGAATGCGGTATTAGTATTAAAGATTTTATAGATTTTAAAGAAAAAGATGTAATAGAATCCTACTTGTCTGAAGAAATAAGTAGGTCAATTTAATGAATAACAATACATCACAAAGAGCATTTAGTCAGAGACAATTGAGAGTTGGCGAGTTGGTAAAACAAAATTTGGGAGAACTTTTTATTCGGAATGAGGCCAAAATTCCCTTCATCAATTCGAAATTAATAACTGTTACTGAAGTAAGAATGACCCCAGACCTCAAAACAGCTAGAGTTTACGTAATTCCACTAGGCGGGATAGATACTAAAGAAACAGTAAAAATCTTGACTGAATACTCTCATCTTGTTAGAAAAGCGCTGTCTAAAAGGCTAGATATTAAGTTTCTTCCTAAACTCACATTTGTAGAAGATAACTCATTTGAATATGCTGAAAAGATTGAAAAAATTATAAAAAAGAACAAAGATAATGATAAAGAAAAAAAAAGATATAATTAAGTCGTTGGCTATACATGATAAAGATGTTGGATCCACAGAAGTACAGATCGGACTATTAACAGATAAAATTACTAAATTATCTGATCATTTTAAAAATTTTAAAAAGGATAAACACTCAACTTTAGGTTTGACTAAATCAGTAAATAAAAGAAAAAAACTTCTTTCATACCTTAAAAAGAAAAATGTTGAGTCCTATCAAAAGGTAATAAAACAATTAAATTTAAGGAAATAATGTTTAAAATACATAAGGAAGAATTAGAGATAAGTGGTAAGAAATTAACTTTAGAAACTGGAAAAATAGCTCGTCAAGCAGATGGAGCAATCATCGCTACTTTAGGTGAGACAGTTGTGGTAGCTACAGCAGTTGGAGCAAAAAAAGTTGCAGAAGGGCAAGACTATTTTCCATTATCTGTAAACTATCAAGAAAAATATTATGCTGCCGGTAAAATACCAGGTGGATATTTTAAAAGAGAGGCAAGACCCACTGAGGCTGAAACACTAATTTCTAGATTAATAGATAGACCAATTCGACCATTATTTCCCTCTGGTTTTATGAATGAGGTACAGGTGCTTCCTACAGTTTTGTCTTACGACAGTGAAAATCAACCGGATATATTATCAATTATTGCTTCTTCAGCTGCATTAGCTATATCAGGTTTACCATTCATGGGGCCTATAGCAGCAAGTAGAGTTGGATTTAAAGATGGAAAGTATCTATTAAATCCGTCAGTAGAACAACTTAAAGACTCCGAATTAGATCTAGTAGTTGCTGGCACTAAAGATGCGGTATTGATGGTGGAGTCAGAAACATCAGGGCTATCTGAAAAAGTTATGCTTGATGCAGTAAAATTTGGCCATGAACAATTTGTGCCAATAATTAATGCGATTGAAAATTTGACTAAAAAGGCAGGAAAGCCAAAATGGGAAGTTGAAGAAATTGATCATTCTAATGTTAAAAAGAAAATTGCTGAAAAATTTGAAAAAAATTTAAGAAGCGCATTTAAAGAAACCGATAAAAAAAAAAGGTCTACTGCTATTTCTGAAATTGAATCTCAATGTAAAGAAATGTTTGTTGAGGATGAATCTGTTACGGAAAATCAAGCAATGTCTCAATTAAAATCTTTAGAAAAAGATATAGTGAGAACAGCTATTTTAAAAGAGAAGAAAAGAATAGATGGAAGGGGATTAGCTGATGTAAGACAAATTAAATGTGAAGTTGGAATTTTACCAAGAACTCACGGTTCAGCTCTTTTTACCAGAGGAGAAACTCAAGCTCTTGTAGTAACAACCCTTGGAATGACAGATGACGAACAAAGATTAGAGAGTTTAGAAGGCATGCAAAGATCCAATTTTATGTTACACTATAATTTTCCTCCTTTTTCAGTTGGAGAATGCGGAAGGATAGGAACTGGCCGTAGAGAAATAGGACATGGTAAACTTGCTTGGAGAGCAATCAATTCTTCTCTACCAAAAAAAGAAAATTTTCCTTACACACTAAGAGTAGTTTCAGAAATAACAGAGTCAAATGGATCCTCTTCAATGGCAACTGTTTGTGGAACTTCATTATCATTAATGGATGCAGGTGTTCCAATCAAAGAGCCAGTAGCTGGAATTGCGATGGGATTAATTAAAGAAGGAGATAGTTTCTCAGTTCTTTCAGACATTTTAGGTGATGAAGATCATTTGGGAGATATGGATTTTAAAGTAGCCGGAACAAAAAATGGGATCACTTCACTTCAGATGGATATCAAAATTACTGGTATTACTTTTGAGATTATGGAAAAAGCTTTAGATCAAGCAAAAAGTGGAAGAGAGCATATTTTACTTGAGATGAATAAAGCTATCAAGACTTCGAGAAAAGAGTTTTCAAAACACACTCCAAAAATGGAAACAATTAAAGTCGATAAGAAAGATATCGCTACTGTAATTGGAAAAGGTGGAGCAACAATCAGAGAAATCGTTGAAACATCAGGAGCTAAAGTTGATGTAAAGGATACAGGTGAGGTAACAGTCGCTGCTCCAGATGAAGCTTCAAGAAATAAAGCTATTGAATTTATTAAAAATTTAATCGCTAAACCTGAAATGGGAAAAATTTACAAAGGTAAGGTTGTTAAAATTATGGAGTTCGGAGCTTTTGTAAACTTTTTAGGAAAACAAGACGGCCTTGTACATATTTCTGAGTTGGCAAACAAAAGAGTTGCAAAAGTAGCTGATGTAGTTAAAGAGGGCGATGAAGTCTCTGTAAAAGTTGTTGGATTTGATAGGGGAAAAGTTAAACTTTCAATGAAACAAGCATCTGCCTAAGTCATATTTTTAGGATCAGGCATTCCAACTTTGTTATAACCTGCGTCTACATAGTGAATTTCACCAGTTACACCTGCCGCCAAATTACTTAGTAAATAAAGAGCAGAATTTCCAACATCATGAATATCTACATTTCTTTTTAAAAAGGAGTGATCTTCATTCCATTTATACAAAAATTTTGCATCTCCGATTGCTGAAGCAGCTAAAGTTTTAATTGGACCTGCACTAATAGCATTTACCCTTATTTTTTTTTTACCAAGATCTCTAGCTAAATATTTTACACTTGCCTCCAAGGCAGATTTACAAACTCCCATTACATTGTAATTGGGTATAGCTTTAGAAGATTCGTAAGTAAGTGTTAGTAAACTTCCGTCATCCCTCATTATTTTAGAAGCTTCTTTAGATACCTCAGTAAAAGAAAAGCATGAGATAAGCATACTTCTAAGAAAATTTTCTCTAGTAGTGCTTAAATATTCCCCAGTTAATTCTGATTTATCTGAAAATGCTACGGCATGAACCACAAAGTCAATTTCTCCCCATTTTGATTTTACATCTTCAAAAAGTTTTATAATCTCCTCTTTTTTTTCTACATCACAGCTAAAAGTAACTTTTGAATTTAACTTCTCAGCAAGGGGTATTACTCTTTTTTTCAAAGCATCACCTAAATAAGTGAAAGCTAATTCTGCGCCCGCATCGGCAAGTTTTTGGGATATGCCCCAAGCTATTGAGCGTTCATTAGCAACGCCCATTATAAGACCTTTTTTTCCTTTCATTAAACTCATTATTTTACCTTTTCAAATACTAGAGTAGCATTAGTTCCTCCAAAACCAAAACTATTTGACATTATAGAATTTAAATTTACTTCTTTTTCAACTGTAGTTACTATTGGATATTTTTTTGCCTCTTCATCCATATCATTTATATTAGCAGAAGCAGCTATAAAATTATTTTTCATCATAATTAAACTGTAAATAGCCTCATGAACTGAAGTAGCTCCAAGTGAGTGACCCGCAAGAGACTTAGTGGAACTAATTTTTGGTTTGTAGTCACTAAATACTTCTCCTACTGCTTTTAACTCAGTAATGTCTCCAACAGGTGTTGATGTCCCGTGAGTATTTATGTAATCGATTTTATTTTTTACAGTACTCAATGCCATTTTCATACATCGGACCGCTCCTTCTCCTGATGGAGCAACCATATCGTAACCATCTGACGTAGCACCATAGCCTGTTAATTCTGCATAAATTTTTGCACCTCTTGATTTAGCATGCTCATATTCTTCTAAAACTAAAACACCACCACCACCTGAGATAACAAAACCATCTCGAGTTTTATCATAAGGTCTTGATGCTTTTTCAGGAGTATCATTATATTTTGAAGATAAGGCTGTCATCGCATCAAACATCGCAGTCATTGCGAAATGAACTTCATCACTGCCACCTGCAAAAATAATTTTTTGTTTTCCTAGTTGAATTAATTCCATAGCGTTACCAATGCAATGTCCGCTAGTTGCACACGCTGAACTAATAGTATAATTAACTCCTTTTATTTTAAAAGGCACTGCAAGAGTTGCTGAGGCTGTACTCGACATTGTTCTTGGAACTACAAAAGGCCCCATTCTTTTTGGACTTTTTTCTCTTGTCTTGTCAGCTGCTAATATAACGTTTTCTATTGAAGGACCGCCTGATCCCATAATCATTCCAGTAGAAACATTGCTTACATCTTTTTCTTCAAGTCCAGAATCTTTTACAGCTTCATTCATTGAAACATAATTATAAGCAGAACCTGGCCCCATAAACCTTATAAATTTTCTGTCCACATGATCTTCTAATTTAATATTTGGTTTTCCGTGAACATGACTTTTTAAATTATACTCCTTATATTCCTCAGAAAATGTAATCCCTGATTTTGCATTTAGTAATGACTTATAAACTTCATCTTGATTATTTCCTAAACAAGAAACTACCCCTATTCCAGTAACTACAACCCTTTTCATGATTTGAATAACCCCACCTTAAGATTTTCTGCAGTGTAAATTATTTTACCATCTGCACTTAAAATACCATTAGCTAATCCAACAGCAGTGCCTTCTTTTTTTAAAATTCTTTTCATATTTATTTCGTAAGTCGCCATTTTAGTATTTTTTAATACTTCACCAGTGAATTTTACAGAATTTACTCCTAAAGCTCTACCCTTTCCTGGCTCACCTATCCAGCCTAAATAAAATCCAACTAACTGCCACATAGCATCTAGGCCAAGACAGCCTGGCATAACTGGGTCTTTTTTAAAATGACAATCAAAAAACCATAGGTTGTCTTTAATATCAAGCTCCGCTTTGATAAAACCTTTATTAAATTCACCGGTATCTTTTTTTATTTGTGTAATTCTATCAAACATCAACATTGGAGGAAGTGGTAGCTTAGCATTTCCTTCACCAAATAGTTTTCCCTCTCCACACGAAATTAGTTCATCGTAATTGTAACTGTTTTTTTGCATGATTCAGAATTGTTTTACTTGATTTAGCAAAAGTTTCATATATATTTGTGTTTAGAATGATTATAAAGTAGATCAAAAAGCGAACTAAAACGTGAAAAAAATAGATATATTAAAAAAATTAAGATCCTCCAGGTTAAGACCGACTAAACAAAGAGTTGAAATAGCCAAATTTTTATTCGAAAGAGAAAAAACTTTTCATTTTACAGTTGAAAGTTTAAACAAACTTTTAACAAAAAAATCAACTTCTAAAATTGCGCTAGCTACAATCTATAATACTGTTCACGCATTTAAAGCAGCAGGACATTTAAGTGAAGTAGAAGTAAGAGGAAATAAAACTTATTTTGATACTAATGTTTCAAACCATCACCATTTTTATGATAGTGAAACTGCAGAATTAATAGACATTGATGCGAATGATATAGTCATTCAAAAAATTCCAAAAGCACCAAATGGTAAAAAAATTAAAAATGTTGAGGTATTTATAAATTTGAAAAATTGACAGTTTGTCGCTTGTTTTTCACTTTAGAATAATTATAAACTAGTCTTATGAGTGTAGATTATAAAAAAAGTAATAATGGTAAATGTCCAGTAATGCACGGTGGCGTTACTAAAGCTGGAGAGTCTAATACCGCTAGACTTTGGCCTAATAGTATAAATTTAGATATTTTACATCAACACGATACAAAAACGGATCCACTTCCGGGATACAACTATAAAAAAGAAGTTAAAAAACTAAATTTTAAAGCTTTAAAAAAAGATTTATTAAAGTTGATGACGGACAGCCAAGAGTGGTGGCCAGCAGATCTTGGAACTTATAGCGGATTAATGGTGAGACTAACTTGGCACCAGGTTGGTACTTATAGGGAATTCGACGGAAGACCTAATGTTGGTTCACATAGATTCTCACCCCAAGACTCTTGGCCTGATAACACAAATTTAGATAAAGCTAGGCGTCTTTTATGGCCAATTAAAAAAAAATACGGCAATAGGTTAAGTTGGTCAGATTTAATGGTTCTAGCTGGCACTTTGGCTTATGAGCATGCTGGATTTAAAACTTTCGGTTTTTCATTTGGTAGAGAAGATATTTGGGAGCCTGAAAAAGATGTTTACTGGGGAAAAGAAACAGTTCCATTAGCAGTTAACAGATACGGAGACCCACAAGATAGATCTTCATTAGAAGCACCTCTTGCAGCTTCTCATTTTCAACTAGTTTACGTGAATCCCCAAGGCGTTGAGGGAAAACCCGATCCTGTAAGAACTGCGATGGATGTCCGGGAAACTTTCGGAAGAATGGGAATGAATGATGTTGAGACCGCAGCACTTACAGTCGGAGGACATTCTATTGGGAGAGCCCATGGAAATGGTAATCCTAAGAATTTAGGGCCAGAACCTGCCGGAGCTGAAATTCATGAGCAAGGTTTTGGCTGGAGTCAAGAAAATGGCACTGGAGCTAATCAAATTACATCAGGTCTTGAAGGAGCTTGGACAACAAATCCTGATAAGTGGGATCATCAATATTTAGACCTTTTACTTAACTATGAGTGGGAAAGTAAAAAAAGTCCTGCAGGCGCTTGGCAGTGGGAACCAATCAATCTTGAAGAGGAAAAAAAACCAAGAGACTTGGGAGATCCTAATAAAAAAGCTAGATTAATGTTTACTGATGCAGATATGGCAATGGCAATGGACCCTGAGTACAGAAAAATTTCAGAGAGATTTTATAAAGATCCGAAATTCTTTGAGGATTCTTTTGCACGCGCATGGTTTAAGTTAACTCATAGAACAATGGGAAATAAAGAAAACTATATTGGACCTTGGGCTCCTAAAGAAGATTTGTATTGGCAAGGTAATGTTCCAAAACCTAAAAAAAAATATAACGTGGAGAAAGTGAAGAAAATGATCTCTTCGTCAAAATTAAATTCTAGTGATTTAATTACTACCGCTTGGGATAGCGCAAGAACTTATAGAAGAACCGATAAAAGAGGTGGAGCTAATGGAGCAAGAATTCGTTTAGAACCAATGAATCAATGGGAAGCAAATGAACCAAAAAAACTCTCCAAAGTTTTAAAAGTGCTTGAGGGAATTGCTAATAAAACCGGAGCAACAATTGCTGATACAATAGTATTAGCAGGAAATGTAGGCCTCGAAAAAGCTATTAAAAAAGCTGGTTCTAAAGCAAAAGTCCCATTTAACCCTGGAAGGGGCGATGCTTCACAGGATCAAACTGAAATTAAAAGCTTTAAATGGCTAGAACCTCATCATGATGGCTTTAGAAACTATTTTAAAACCGATTACTCAGTAATGCCTGAGGAACTACTATTGGAGAGAGCTTCTCTTATGGGATTAACCGCACAGGAAATGACTTGTTTAGTAGGGGGAATGAGAGTGCTAGGAACAAATCATTCAACTGCCAAAGAAAAAGGTGTTATGACTGATAAGGTTGGAGCACTTACAAATGACTTTTTTGTAAATTTAGTTGATATGAAATATACGTGGAAGCCGACGGGAAAAAACTCATACGATATTATTGATCGTAAAACTAATAAAGTTAGATTCACAGCTTCTAGAGCTGATTTGGTTTTAGGTTCTAATTCTATTTTAAGATCGTATGCAGAGGTTTACGCACAAGATGATAATAAAGAGAAATTTATAAAAGATTTCGTTCAAGTTTGGACAAAAGTAATGAACGCAGATAGGCCAAATTTAAAAAAGTTGAATTAATATGGAAATTGTTAAAACGCCAAATTTAGAATCATTAAATCAAAATATAAAAGATGATTTTTACATTGTTCCGAATTTAAAGTTCGATATTGATAAGTTGAGAGCTGATTTAAATACTGTTTTAAAAAAGAAGAAATTTAGCACTTTAGGTATTAAAAACTTTGGTGCTATCTCTTTAAATCAAATCCCAGGTAATAAAAGTTCTATAGAAGGCCACAATGTTAGAGGCACATACTGGACCATACCTGATGAAAAAGGTAAAGAAGTTGAGAGGGATAAACCTATCGACGAGTCAAAATATACTGAAATAGTTTCTGAATTTAAAGGAACATATTTTGAGGAAGTTTACAATACTTTAAGGAAACACTTTAAGCTTGGAAGAGTCAGAATATTATTAAAAGAACCCAGATCTACCCTTAGCTGGCATAGAGATCCTGAGCCGAGATTACACATACCAATCATAACAAATAAAGGTTGCAGGATGGTAATTGAAGAAGTTTGTAGACACATGCCTGCGGATGGATCAGTTACAATTACAAACAACACTAAATATCACAATTTTTTTAATGGAGGGGAGCAAGATAGAATACATCTAGTAGCATGTGTTTTAGAAAACCCATTTAAAAATGGCAGAGTTCAATAAAGGAATATACGTAACAGCAAAAGATATTTACGAAAATAATAAAGGTTCTATATTAAGAACAATTATTTATACTATTGGCCACTTTGCTATCGCTATAACTGTTTTAATGTTAGTGGCAGATGTTAGCTTTATAGTGGCTCTAACGGATGCAATTGTTGAGCCTTTGGCCAATTCAATATGGTATTTTATTTTAGATAAAATCTGGATAGCTAAGTACAAAAAATAATTAATCCAACCGACCCCACAAACTATTCTTTTTTATCCAACCATTAAACTTTTCTACCTCGACTTTACACCAATCATTTTTGCATTTTTTAATTTTACAAAGCCTCCCTCTTTCCAGAATTACTGCCGGCTTTGAATAAATAGAAGGTTTATTGAATATAAGCTGATTGTCATCAATAACGATTGCAGCTTTTTTTTTTGATAATTGTGATATGTGAATCCATCCAGTATTGTTTTCATGATCCCTTATTTTTCTAAAGTTTTCATAACTATCCTGAACCAAAACTGGTAAAAACTTTTTTTTATAAAATAACTTTATTGGATATTCAAAGGACGGACCTTGTCTTAGATTTACTTTTTCATTTCTTAATGTTAAAAAATATTCGCTGGCTACTAGGTTTTGAAAAGATAAAATAAAAAAAAAAATAATAGAATTTAATTTTAGCATTTGTTTTTACAATGGGGATTATAACTTAATTTTATTTTTCTAAAATTTGACCTAATTGAGTCAAATATAATCATTTGATTATCTAAACCGTCCTTAAAACCAAGTATTGTTTTAAGTACCTCATTGGCTTGAAGTGAACCTAAAATTCCTGCAACGGGAGAAAAAATTCCTTCCGAATCACAATTATTTTCTAATTTAGGTTTCTCTGGCATAAAACATCTGTAACAGGATGCTTTTTTTTTAAAATTAAATTTATATAGGTGACCATTAAACTTACTGATTGCTGCTGAAATTAAAATTTTCTTATTCTTTTTACATTCATCATTTATTAAGTATCTAGTTTCAAAGTTATCAGTACCATCGCAGATAACATCAAAGTCTTTAATTATAGTTTTGATATTAACTGAAGTTATTCTTTTTCTAAATATTTTTATCTTAATTTTATTATTAGTTTTTTTTATATTAATCTTCGCTTGATTAACCTTATACTTGCCTATATCGTCGACAGTAAAAAGAGTTTGTCTATTTAAATTACTTATTTCAACTTTATCTGGATCAGCGATGCCAACAGTACCTACTCCAGAGGCTGATAAATATGTCAAAAGTGGACAGCCCAAACCTCCTATTCCAATAATTAGCACTTTAGAATTCAGTATTTTCTTCTGTCCTCTTGCACCAATATTTTTTAAAATTATTTGTTTCTCAAATCTTTTAAAGTCATTCAAACCTAGCTCCATAAACTATTTCACTCCAGTAGATCCAAAACCACCAGAACCTCTAATAGTTCCGTCAAGGATTTCAACTTCTTTAAATTTTGCTCTCACTATGGGACATAAAACCATTTGAGCTATCCTTGCTCCCTTTTCCACGATGAAAGCTTTATGTCCTAAATTTATCAATATAACCTTAATCTCGCCTCTATAATCACAGTCTATAGTTCCTGGAGTATTTAAAACCGATATATTATTTTTAGCGGCTAAACCTGATCTAGGTCTAATTTGTATTTCAAAATTTTTAGGTATAGACAAAGATATACCTGTTGAAATTATAGATGTTTTTCCTGGCTCAATTTTTATCTCTCTATCAATGTTAGCGGCAAGATCCATTCCAGATGAACCATTCGTTTCATATTTAGGTAATTCAATATTCTTTGATAATCTTTTAATTAAAACTTCTATCATCAACTAATAGTCTATCTATGATAATTTCAGCAATTTTATTCGCTATGAAACTTTTTTTGTTTTTTTTAATAACGTTAATTTTTCCAAAGTTATCAATTATTTTCACTTTGTTATAATCTGAATTAAATCCACTATTTTTTTTAGAAATATCGTTTGCTATTATTAAGTCACAGTTTTTTTGTCTTAGTTTCAATACAGCATTTTTAGTCAAATTCTCTGTTTCTGCTGCAAAGCCAATAACTATTTTTGGTCTATGCTTATTGTTTTTCCCAAGATACTCAAGAATATCTTTATTTTTCTTTAGTTCAATTGATACTAGGTTTCTCTTAATCTTGTTATTAATTTTTTTTATTGGCTTGAAGTCTGATACTGCCGCAGCACATACGGCAATATCTACTGGTAAGCATTTTTTAACTTCCTCAAGCATTTCTTCAGCACTTACTATTTTTTTTATTTTAATTTCTTTTTTTGAAGTAAGATTTGTTGGCCCAGTAATCAGAGTCGTTTGGATACCTAATCTGCTAAGCGCTTGAGCTATCTCGTTTCCTTGTTTGCCACTTGACTCGTTTGACAAATATCTTACGGGATCTAAATATTCTCTTGTTGGTCCTGAAGTAACCAAGGCTTTAAGATTTTTTTTTTTTATTAAATTTTTATTTTTAAAGTAGTCATGAAGATAAGAAAAAATTTGTCTTGGACTTGACATTTTTCCATCTCCATACTCTCCACAAGCCATTTCACCTTTTTCAGGTCCTATAAACAAATAACCGTAATCTTGCAAAGTTTTAACATTTTTCTGAGTAGCCTTATGTAACCACATTCTTACATTCATAGCAGGAACTAATAAAATATCTTTGTTAGATGCTAAAATTACTGTGGTTGCCAAGTCTTCTGCTTTGCCTAAGCACAATTTAGTCATGAAGTTCGCAGTTGTCGGCATAATAATTATAATATCTGCCCATCTTGATAAAGATATATGATCTATTTCAGCTTCAGCATTTTTATCAAAAATGTCTTCGAAAGTTTTATTTTTTGTCAAAGTGGTGAGTGATAAAGGAGTTACGAACTCTCTTCCGCTTTTAGTTAATATAGATTTAACTTCATTATTACTTTTTTTTAATAATCTTATTAAATCTAATGATTTATAGGCTGCAATACCGCCACCAATAATTACGAGGATTTTCTTATTTTTAAATATCATGAGTAATTAAAATACTAATAAAAAGACAATTACAACACCAAAAAAACTAATAACTATATTATTTCTAAAGTTTTTAATTTTCATTTGCTCTAATTCTAAATTCTTGTTAGGACCAATCGCCAAATTTAACTTACCTTCAGCCATTAATCTTAAGGCGTAGTCAGCTCTATCAATAAATTCGGGAAGATCTGGTATTCTTTTAAGAATTTCAGTTGAGGTGCTAATTGCAGTGTCTATTGTTGATTTTGGACTTTTAATATTTTTAAGCCAGTCTTCAAGAACAGGTCTAGACACCTCCCAAATATTTGTCTCTGGATAAAGTTTTCTTGCAACACCCTCCACAACTACCATTGTTTTTTGCAACAAAAGAAGAGGCGGTTGAGTTGGCATGTTGAACTTCTCTGTAATCTCGAATAATTGTGCTAATAAGTTGCCTCCAGAAATATCCTTAATAGATTGTCCAAAAATTGGTTCCCCAACAGATCTTAATGCTTGTGCAAATTCATCTTTTGATGCATCCTTAGGCACGAGCCCTGCTTGAAAATGAACTTCAGCAACTTTTACATAATCTCTTTTAATAAAGCCGTATAAAATTTCTGCTAAAAATTTTCTATTATTCTTATCAAGACGTCCCATAATACCAAAATCTACAGGTATTACATTTCCATTTTGATCAACAAATAAATTTCCTTGATGCATATCTCCATGAAAAAATCCATCTCTCACAGCTTGTGTTAAAAATAATTGTATTAAGTTTTCTGCTAATTTTTTTAAATCTACTCCTTGCTCTTTAATTTTATTGATTTCCCTAATAGAGACTCCTTCCACCTTGTCTAAAGTAAGTATTTTTTTAGTTGTATAATTCCAATAAATTTTAGGAACAATAAATCCAACATCATTTTTAGTATTTTCATAAAGCTCATTTGCTGCTGCAGCTTCGAACCTTAAATCCATTTCTATATTTGTTATCTCTCTTAATAGATGAACTACCTCAATCAACTTTAGTCTTTTTGCTTTACTAAAAGTATTTTCAACAATATATGCAAACAACATGAGAGCATCTAATTCTTCATTAAATAATTTTTCAATATCTGGCCTTAATATTTTTATCGCAACTTGTTTTTGCTCTTCTCCATGTTTTATTTTTGCTAAATGAACTTGGGCTATAGAAGCCGCTGCAATAGGTTCACTAATTTCAAAAATATCTTTAAAGTAATTTTCCCCTATTTCTTTTTTAATAATTTTTTTTGCATCATATAAATCAAATGCAGGTACCTTATCTTGCAACTTTTCAAGACTTTTTGCTAATTCTTCACCTATAATATCTGGTCTTGTAGCAAGAAATTGTCCAAGCTTAATGAAAGTTGTTCCCATTCCTTGTAAGGCAACACAAAGTTTATCCCCGGAAGTTTTTTGTTTATCTAGTAAATTTTGCTTAGTACCAAAAGATATAAAACTGAAAAATAAATTTACAGTAGTTGGCAATTTATGTATTTCATTTATCGTATCAACAGCTCCAGATGTAGAGAATTTTCTTGCTATTTGGAATAATTTAAAAACTCTTTTTAACATTTAAACTTTCCAACCTGAATGTATTGCTGAGATGCCATTAGAAAGGTTTCTAAACTCAATATTTGAAAAGCCATTTCTAGACATTATTTCGACCAGTTCTTTTTGGTTATAAAATTTTTTAATACTGTCTACTAAATATTTATAAGGCTCATCAGATCCAACCACGATTTTGCCAATATAAGGAATAATTTTAGAATATTGTTTATATACAAAATTTAGAGTTTCATTATTAATTTTTGAAAATTCTAGACATAGAAATCTTCCACCAGGTTTTAAAACTCTTAAAGCTTCTTTCAAAGCCAAATCTATGCTTGTAACATTTCTTATCCCATAACTAATTGTATAATAGTCGTATGTATTATCATTTATTGGTATCTTCTCAGCTTGCGCATTAATCCATTTTATTTTTGTAAAATTTTTAAGCTTTATCTTACCTTGATTTAACATTTCAACATTTGGCTCAACACAAGTAATTTCCCCTAAATTGCTAGTTTTTTCTAAAAAAAGTTTACCAATATCTCCTGTACCAGAGGCAACATCTATTAATTTAGTACCTGGTTGCGGGTTCAGCCAATTGATAAATTTTGTCTTCCAGGACCTGTGAATTCCTAACGACATTAGATCATTCATAAAATCATATTTTTCATGGACTTCAGAAAAAACAGAATTGACTAATTTATTTTTATCTAGAATAGTACGTTTCATAAAAGAATTATATGCCAGAATTACCAGAAGTTGAAGTTGTTAAAAGGTCCTTAGAGAGAAAAATATCAAATTTGATTATTAAAAATGTGGAGATCAGAGATGGTAAATTACGATATGAGCTAAATAAAGAAGATATCAATCAGATTAAAGGAAAAAAAATTATTAAAATTCAAAGAAGGTCAAAATTTTTAATTTTTGAAATAGGAAAAAATTTTTTTATGCTAGTACATCTTGGAATGACTGGTAAATTTTTCATTATGGATGGCAATGAAAGAAAATTTAAAACAAGCTTTTACTATAATATCAATCCACAAAAAGATAAAAAGCACGATAAAGTAATTTTTTATTTGGAAAAGAAAAAAAAACTAATTTATAATGACGTTAGAAAATTTGGTTTTATTAAATTTTATAATTACAAAAAATTGTATAAAAGTTTTCATTTGATTAATTTAGGTGTAGAACCACTAGACAAAGAATTTAATCTAAGTTACTTTAAAAAGTATATTAATGGACGTGATAGGAATATCAAAGATATTCTAATGGATCAAAAATTTATTTCTGGAATAGGAAATATTTATGCTAATGAGGTGCTCTTTGCTAGTGGTGTTAGGCCAACAAGAAGAGTGGTCAAACTTAGTGATTTTGAAATTAATAAAATTGTGAGAAGCATAAAAAAGATTTTATCAAAATCAATAAGGCTAGGAGGCTCATCTATTAAAGACTTTTCTAGTGATGATGGAAAAAAGGGTGTCTTTCAACAATATTTCAAGGTTTATGGCCGTAAAGGAGAAAGGTGTTCTAATACAGATTGTAACAATAAAGTAATGAGGATCGTTATTTCAAATCGTTCATCTTTTTTTTGTAATCAATGTCAAAAATAATAAAGTTGACCATAATTATAGTGACATATATAAAATCTTGAAAATGCCCAATACAAAATCAGCAATCAGAAGAGTTAGAAGAGTTAAAAATCAGACTCGAAACAACAGAATAAGGAAAAGCAAATACAAAAGCGCCATAAAACAAATGGAATTATTGATAAATTCAAAAGAAAAAGAAAAAGCAAAAAAATACTTTTCAAAATTCCAGTCAATTCTAATGCAGGTTGCTAAATCTGGGGTTATCAATAGAAAAACTGCTGCAAGAAAAATTTCTAGAATTTCTAAAAAGATTTAATACTTTGTAAACAATCTTAAGTTGATCGATAAAAATTAATTTATCTATATTTAGAATTTTTTTTTTTTAAAGACAAAATATAGTTTCATTTATTAGTTGTAAAAAAAATTTTAATAAATTCTATCTTTACGATAATGCTACAACCTGAGTCCATTTTTTTTTAAAATTTTAAAAAAAAATCTTGCAAATATTTTTAAAAGAGAGTTTAAAGGATTCTCTTAAAAGAACTTCAACATGGAAAAAAAAAATATTAAACACTCAGCTTATATTTCTGAAGAGGAAAATACTTTGAATTGGCAAGAAATTCAAAATGCTTTTAAGAAGAGTTTTGGAAGCGAAGTTTACAATAGTTGGCTTGAAAAAATATCTTTAGTAAAGGAATATAATGACTACTTAATATTAGGGGTACCAACTCGATTTTTTAGAGATTGGATTGTCTCAAGATATTTAGATAAAATTCTTGAGCAAGTAAAAAGTTTTAAGCTAAGTCTAAGTAGAATTGAATTTAAGATAATAGAGGAAAATAAACAAAATCAAGAATTTATAAAAATTGATGAATTGAATAAAGTAACTGAAATTAAGGACTCAATTCTCAATTATAATAGACTTAATCCAAATCTTAACTTTAATAATTTTATACAGGGGAAAAGTAACGACATAGCTCTGTCTTACTCGAAAAGAGTTTGTGAGCATATTTCTCGTTATAATCCACTGTACGTTTGTGGCGGTGTTGGTCTAGGAAAAACGCATCTATTAAACGCCATTGGTCTCGAATTGCAAAATGATAATAATGTGATGTTTATATCTGCTGAAAGATTTATGTATCATTTTATTAAATCAATCAAAAAGAATGACATGGTAAATTTTAAGGATTTTTTTAGAAAATCTGCGGTATTTATAATCGATGACATTCAATTTATTAGCGGTAAAGAGAGCCTTCAGGAAGAGTTCTTTCATACTTTTAACAGTTTAATGGACAAAGGCTCGCAGATTATAATTTCTTCAGATAGACCTCCTATGAAGTTGGATAGAGTTCAGGATAGAATCAAATCAAGACTTGCAGGAGGATTAGTTGTTGATATTGATATTCCAGATATTGAATTAAAAGAAAAAATTATTCGAAAAAAAATAGAAGAAATTCAAAATCAATTTAAAGAAAATATAAACTTAAATAATGAGGTTATCAATTTTATAGCAAGTGAAAGTAAAACCAATATACGAGAACTTATAGGCGTATTAAATAGAGTAATAGCGTTTAGCAGAGTTCATAATAAGATTTTAAATATTGGAGATTGTAAAAATATTCTAAAAGATGTCTTTAATCAAATCCGTGTAATTACAGTGGATAAAATTCAAAATGTTGTATCAAATTTTTATAATATTTCTTTGAGTGAAATGCTCTCTCAAAGGCGTTCAAGACCGTTGGCAAGACCAAGACAAATAGCTATGTATCTAGCAAAAAAGATGACTACTAGATCGTTACCAGAGATAGGAAGAAGATTTGCTAATAGGGATCATACTACCGTAATACATGCGGTAAAAACAATTACTCGGTTATCGGAGCAAGATGATGAGATGAAAAAAAATATATCCCAAATTAAGAGTCTTTTATTAGAACAATAAATGCAATTTGTAGTAAAAAGAGATGCGTTACTAAAATCTTTAAACTTTGTACAAGGTGTAGTAGAAAAAAAAAATACTCTGCCCATACTTTCAAATGTTCTAATTCAATTAAAAGATAAAAAACTTTTTATTGTAGCTACCGATTTAGATATCGTATTTTACGATGTAATAAGTGATGTAAAAGTTTTAAATGAGGGAAGCACAACTACATCAGCAGCCATTCTATTTGATATACTTAGAAAAATATCTTCTAATGCTAACTTAAATTTTGATTTAAAATCTGAAAACAAACTCAGTTTAAAAAGCGATAATTCAGATTTCAATCTGTTGTGTTTACCTACAGATAATTTTCCAACATTTACTGATGAATTTGAGGGGCGAGAAATATATTTAAATAATAAAAGATTCTTAAAACTTTTAAATAAGACAAAAATTTCAATATCCAACGACGATACAAGACACTATTTAAATGGAATTTTCTTGCATTTGACCGAGTCACATGGAAGAAATTTTTTGACTGGGGTAGCTACAGATAGCCATAGATTATCCTCAAGCAGTTTAGAGATAGAAAATGTAGCAGATTTTACATCTTTAATATTACCAAGAAAAACTGTCTTCCAATTATGCTCTTTACTATCGGAAATACCAGATAAACTTACTATGCAAACGAGCGAAAACAAAATAAAGTTTTCTTTAGGTAATATTACTTTAGTGTCAAAGGTTATTGACGGTAAATTTCCAGATTATAAAAAAGTGGTACCAACTAACAATACTAAGACGCTAGTAGTCCCCTCTAAAGATTTTATTAATTCTATCGAAAGAGTTGCGAGTGTTTCTTTGGATAGAAAAGAGGGAGTTAAGCTAATGATCAATAAAGATAACATTCAACTTTCTGTGAATAGCGCAAATTCAGGGGAAGGAAATGAGAAAATAAATGCATCTTATAACTCGGAAAATTTAAATATAAGTTTCAACTCAAAATATTTGATTGATATTGCCTCTGAGGTAGAAGACAAAAATTTAAAAATGAATTTAAAAGATTCTGTTTCTCCTGTTTTAATTGAAGATGTGTCAGATAAAAATAGTTATTACGTGATAATGCCAATGAAAATCTAAATTCTTTAAAATTAAAAATTTTTTTTATTTTTGCTTTAAAAACGTTGATATAGAATACTTTTAGCGCACTTTGTTGATCGATCATTTTATCTTGTTATAAAAAGATGATATGTTTGTATTTTCAAACAAAAATAAAACAATGTCAAAAAATTCTGAATTAAAAAATAATTTTTCATATGGTGCGGATTCAATAAAAGTTCTCAAAGGATTGGATGCGGTAAGAAAAAGACCAGGCATGTATATTGGGGACACAGATGATGGATCTGGTTTGCATCACATGGTTTTTGAAGTGGTTGATAACTCAATAGATGAGGCGCTAGCAGGATATTGTAAGAATATTAAAGTTTCTATCAATTCAGATAATACTGTAACCGTTGAAGATGATGGTAGAGGAATACCAGTAGACATGCATAAAAGCGAAAAAATGTCTGCAGCCGAAGTTATAATGACACAACTACATGCTGGTGGTAAATTTGATCATGATTCTTATAAAGTTTCAGGTGGGTTACATGGAGTTGGAGTATCAGTTGTAAATGCTTTGTCAGAAAAATTATCACTAAATATTTATAGAGACGGCAACGAGTACGAGGTTAATTTTAATGATGGAAATCCGGCAAAACCATTAAAAAAGATTGGAAAAACAAAAAAAAAAGGGACTAAAATAAACTTTTTACCTTCAAAAAAAATTTTTTCTTCAATTAAATTTAGCGCTTCTATTTTAGAAAAAAGAATAAGAGAATTAGCTTTTTTAAATAAAGGAATTTCAATTTCTTTAGTTGATAATTCATCAAAAAAGATGAGAGAATATGTTCATAAATACGATGGTGGTATAGTTGAATTTGTAAAATATATTAACAAAAAGAAACCAATTTTAATCAATAAAAATGAAAAGGAAGTTTTCAAAAAACCTATCTATGTAACATCTTCGAAAAATAATGTGGCTGTAGAATGCTCTTTTGAATGGAATGCAGGTTACTCAGAAGAAGTACTTCCATTTACTAACAATATACCACAAAAGGATGGCGGGACCCACTTGCTTGGCTTTCGAAGCGCTTTAACCAGAGTAATTAACAAACACTATTCAGATAGAAATAACAAAAAAAATAAAATTAATTTATCCGGTGAAGACATTAAAGAAGGTCTGACAGCAGTTTTGTCGATCAAAATGCCTGATCCAAAATTTTCCTCTCAAACAAAAGACAAACTTGTCTCATCGGAAATAAGAAATATTGTTGAACAAGTAATAAGTGAAAAAGTTTCTACATGGCTTGATCAAAACCCTTCCGTTGCAAAAGTTGTTATTGAAAAAATAACTCAAGCAGCTATGGCAAGAGAAGTAGCTAGAAAAGCAAGAGATAGTGTAAGAAGGAAAGGCACTTTTGAATTAACCGGTTTACCTGGAAAACTTGCAGACTGCCAAATTCAGAAACGAGAGGGAACAGAGCTATTTATCGTTGAGGGAGATTCCGCAGGAGGTTCTGCAAAACAAGGAAGAGTAAGAGAGTTTCAGGCAGTATTACCTCTAAGAGGTAAGATTTTAAATACTTTTGTAAACGGAAAAAAAAATGGAGAAGATCAATCAACGAAAGCATTATCAAAAATGATGTCCTCAAGTGAAATCGTAACTTTAATAAATGCTTTGGGAACAGGTTCAAAAGATTTTAATATTGAAAATTTAAGATATGATAAAATTGTAATTATGACTGATGCAGATGTGGATGGTTCACATATAAGAACTCTTTTATTAACTTTTTTTAATAATTATCCATTCAATCAATTGATAGAAAATGGACATCTATATTTAGCTCAACCTCCTTTGTTTAAGGTAACTAAAGCTAACAAAAGCACGTATATTAAAGACGATAATGCCTTGGAGGACTATATTTTGAATTTAAGTGAAAATAAAAATAAATTAAAAAAAGGCACAGCTGAATTTAAGAAGTTTATAGTAGATCAAAAGGAAAAATTATCAATTCAGAGATTTAAAGGTCTGGGTGAAATGAATCCAGAGGAATTATGGAATACAACATTAAATCCTGAGAATAGAACAATGCTAAGAGTTCAATATTCTAAAGGAACTAAAGATAAATCAAAAGATGATCAAAAAATGATAGAAGTTTTGATGGGAGATGAAGTCGCCCCGCGGAAAGATTTTATAACAAACAACGCTTTAGAAGTTGTAAATTTAGATATCTAAAAAATTATGAATATATCTACTCTTTTTCGAGTAAAAGAGAATTTAAGCTTAGATAAAAATACATTAACAATACTGAGGTACATAGCTATTATTGGCCAAATTTTAGCAATTAGCACGGTTTTTTATTACTTAAATTTACCTTTTCCAATAATAGAAAGTTACTTGATCATTTCGTTGGGTTTAGTAACTAATTTGTACCTTCAATTCGGAATTAAAATCAATCAACTAAAAGATTTTTATGCAGCGCCTTTCCTTTTAATCGATTTATTGCAATTAAGTGCTCTCCTATATTTAACAGGAGGAATTTTTAACCCTTTTAGTTTTTTATTAGTTATTCCAGCAATCGTTTCCTCAACATTTTTAAGTATGGGCACAACTATTATTTTAGGTTTAATAACATCTTTGCTTCTATTAATTATATCATTTTTTCATTTACCCTTGCCTGGAGAGGATATGAATTTGTTACATTTCCCAAATTTTTATAAAATTGGAATTATAATCTCTATATTGATTGGCCTAATATTTTTAAGTTATTTTGGTATTCGTTTTTCTGGTGAAAAAAAGAAAACAGAGGAAGCTTTTAAAAAACTTCAAGAGGTAATTTATAAAGAATATGAATTAGAATCTTTAGGAGGACAAGCAGCAGCAGCAGCACATTCTCTAGGAACGCCTTTAGCTACAATAAGTGTGGTTGCTAAAGAATTAAAAAAGGATATCGGAGATAATAATGAGCTATCTAAGGATATTGATCTGTTAATTAGTCAATCTAAAAGATGTAGTGAAATTTTAAAAAGAATTTCAAAAAAACAGATAGAAGAAGATAAATTTTTTAGTTCGACAAAATTAGAGGATCTACTTGAGGAAATCATAAATTCTTTTAAAGAAACATCTTCCAAGGAAATCATTTTAGTATCTGATAATGATAAAAATAAAATTGACATTCAAAGATCAGCAGAAATGATTTACGGCTTGAGAAATTTCATAGGCAATGCGATTAAATTTTCAAAAAGCAAAGTTAATATTTTCTTGGTGAGTGACGATAAAGAAATTAAAGTCACAATCAATGATGATGGGCCAGGCTTTCCTAAAGATATAATCAATAATTTAGGAGAGCCATATATTAAATCCAGATCAATAGAATTAAACTCAAACTCTGGCTTGGGCCTTGGAACTTTCTTAGGTAAAACTTTATTAGAGAGGCAAAATGCCAAACTACTGTTTAAAGATGATAAAAATTTAGGTGGTGCTTCAGTGGTAATTAGCTGGTCTCCCAAGAATATTTTACTTAAAGGGTAAACTTATTTTGGTTCTTGCTGTGTTAAACAATGAATCGCCCCAAAACCCCAAATTAATTCAGAACAATCTATTGGAATAATTTTTCTATTATAAAATTCCTTTTTAAAAATTTTGATTACTATCTTATCCTTAGGGTCATTAAAAGTAGGTAATAAAACAAATCTATTAAAAATATAAAAGTTAAGATATGATGCTGGAACTCTGACTTTATCTATATAAATAGGTCTAGGCATTGGAATTTTTTTGATTTTTAATTGCGTGGAATTAATTCTGATTTTTTTTAAAATTTTAAAGTTCTCATCAAGATTTTTGAAATTGTTATCTTTTTTATTATTTTCATACGCGACAAAGACTTTATTATATTTTACAAATCTGGCAATATCATCAACATGACCATGAGTATCATCTCCTACGATTCCTTTATTTAGCCAAATAACCTTTTGTACTCCAAAAAATTTTTTAAAGATGTGATTATAATCTTTTAATTTTAAAAAAGAATTTCTTTGTTGAATTTTACTTAACAAACATTCTTTTGTTGCAAGCAATAATCCTTTTCCATTAACATCTATTGCTCCCCCCTCAAGAACTATTGGTTTTTTTTTAAACTTTGGGCTGATGACTTTACCTCTGTAATGATTTTTTATTCTCAAATTGACTTCATTATCTGATCTATAATTTTTATATTTAGCCCAACCATTAAACTTCCAATTTAATAAAATATTTTGATTTTTTTTATCTTTAATAAATATTGGCCCTGTGTCTCTCATCCATACCCTATTTGTTTTACAAATTATAAATTTTACATTTTGTATTTTTGCATTATTTTTCCTAAGCAATCTTTTAATTGCAACCTTAGAATTGTAGTTTTTAATTAATAGATTTACCCCCTGAGACTTAGTAATTTTAGAAATTATTTTAGCAAATATTTTAGGAATATTTTTAAACTTGCCTGGCCAATCATCTTTATTATATGGCCATCCAATTAATGTAGATTGTTGTCTTTCCCATTCAGCTGGCATCCTAAAAAGAGTTTTTATTCTTCTAGGCATCTCTTGGATTTTTAAGTAGTCCTTTATAATAGTCTATTCTTCTATCTCTAAAAAAAGGCCAATGTTGTCTAGAAGTTTCTACTTTTTTGAAATCAATTTCGCAAATTAAAATGTTCTCTTTTAAACTAGCTTTTTTAACAATATTGCCACTTGGATCAAATATTACACTATTCCCCCAGAACTCTATCTTTTTATTGCCTTGCTTTTCAATTCCAACTCTATTAATTGCAGCAACATAAATACCATTAGCTATTGCGTGAGATCTCTGAATTGATAGCCAAGACTCGAGTTGTGATTTACCATATTCTTTTTTTTCTTTCGGATGCCATCCAATAGCAGTTGGATAAAAAATAATTTCTGCTCCCTTAAGCGCTGTTAATCTTGCTGCCTCAGGAAACCATTGATCCCAGCAAATTAAAGTTCCTAAATTTCCTTTTGAGGTTTTAAAAGATTTGAAACCTAAATCTCCAGGAGCGAAATAAAACTTCTCGTAAAATTGGGGATCATCAGGAATATGCATCTTTCTATATTTTCCTAAAAGTTTACCTTTTTCATTAATTACAATACTACTATTGTGATAAAGCCCAGATGTTTTCTTCTCAAATAATGAAATTATCAAAATAATTTTCAGTTCTTTAGCAAGTGCAGAAAATAAATTACTGCTAGGCCCTGGTATTTTTTCAGCAAAATCAAAGTTTTTATGACTTTCAACTTGGCAGAAATATTTTGTTAAGAATAACTCTGGTAAGCAAATTACTTTTGCACCTTTTTTTGCTGCAGTGTTTATTTTATCAATAGCATTTTGAATATTTTTTTTTGGGTCAGACGACATTTTCATCTGTACTAATGCTATTTTTGTTTTACTCATTATAATTTAATTGAATAAATTTTGAAAATTTCTTTTTTTTCTTGCTTGCCAATGTTTACGATGAAAGGCATCGCTTGCTATTAGGGGTAACACACTTGTTGCTTCAGCAAATACCATTTGTTCCTTAGTCACATCAACTTTACCCCATGAGCTTGCCTCTTTTAAAGTAGAACTACTACAAGCTCCGTCTCTAGTATCTGCCACAGTTATTTGAATTGCATATTTATGCATATCTACCTTTTTACCCAATAACTCCGCACAAACTACCGTATCCTGAATAAAATTTTTAGGTACCCCACCTCCAACCATTAATAATCCTGATTGTTTTGATTTGAGTTTAATTTCAGTTATTTCTCTGAACTCTCTTATAGAGTCTATAGTGATGTGACTTTTAGGATTTTGTTCCTGATGCATTACTAGTCCAAATCCCGCTGAACTATCTGTGAAAGCCGGGCAAAATATAGGAACATTATTATCATAAGCAGTTTCTATTAATGAGTTTTTTTTCTTAGAATTTGTTTTTAAGTATTTTCCTAGTTCTTTAATAAATTCTCTTGAAGTATATGTTTTAGGTTTTAGAGAATTAGCAATATCACATATAGTTTTGTCACATGCTTGAAGTTCTTCTTCATCAATGTAAGTGTCATAAATTCTATCAATATAGTTGTTTCTTAGCTCAGTATCATCTTGAAACTGAGAACCCTGATAATGCTTGAAACCCAGAGCTTCAAAAAAATCCATATCTATAATTGAGGCCCCTGTAGCCACAATAGCATCAACCATGTTATGTTTTACTAAGTCAGTGTATAGATCCATGCATCCGCCTGCTGAAGTTGAGCCTGCCAAGGTTAAAAAAATTGAACAATCTTTGTCTGAAAGCATTTCATTATAAATTGCTGCCGCTCTAGCAGTATCTCTAGAAGTGAAAGACATTTTACTCATACCATCAACAATCTTACGAGCATCAAATGACTTGATATCGATATGTTCAACTGGAGAATTAAGTAGAGATTTTTTATTGTGTCCGATATTCGAACTATTTTTCTTATTCATTAAGCTACTAAAGAACCAACTTTATCATCTGCATTATCGTACATAGATATGATTGGTTTGTCACTTAATTCGTGAATATCATTTGAATAAAAACCATTGAAGTTTGTTCTGAAAGTAAGACTATAAGCCCCTAGCTGACCAAGCTCTACATAGTCACCTTCTTTAATATTATTTGGTAACAAAAAAGGTCCTTTCATATAATCTAATCCATCACAAGTAGGCCCAAAAAAGCTAAAAGCAGTAAGTTTTTTAGACTGCACTCTTCCGCTTGTAATCATCTTTGATGGTAAAACAAAGTTTGGTGCCCCAGCATCAAATAAAGATCCATATGTTCCGTCATTTATGTACAAGCTATTTTTTTTTCTTAAAATAACTTTTACAATTGTAGATCCACTTTCCGCTACAAGAGCTCTTCCTGGTTCACATATGATTTCTGGTAATTTATTTAATTTCAAGTTATTTAGCTCTTTTTTAATTTCTTTCATATAATTAATTAATGGTTCAGGATTAAGATCCGGATATATAGATGGGAATCCTCCACCAACATTAATTGTATTAGGTATTATTTTTGTTTTTTTAATTATACTTCCGATTTCACGAATTCCTTTTGAGTAAGAAATTTTATGCATACATTGAGAGCCAACGTGGAAACTTATCCCAAGTTTTTTTGAATGTTCCTTACATAATCTTACCAATCCTAAAGCTTCAGAAGGAAGTGCTCCAAATTTTCTTGAAAGATCTATTTCTGCGTGCTCATTTGAAATTGCGATTCTTACAAACAATTCTAAATCTTTTGCTTGATTAGTAGCCTCTAGAATTTTCCTCAACTCGTCTTTACTATCAAGAGAGAAACTTTTAACTCCGTAATTAAAGTAAGCCGACGATATACTCTCTTTACTTTTAATAGTATGCATAAAATGTAACTTTACATCTGACTTAATCTTATTAAGAAGTTTTATTTCATTTAGAGAGGCAACATCAAATTCATTAATACCACTAGCAATAATCTGTTTAATAATTTTTTCGTTTGGATTAGTTTTTACGGCGTAGAGTATCTTTCCTGGAAAATTTTCCTTAAAAAATTTTACGGATTTTTTAATCTCGTTAAGCCGTATACAATATACGGGGTAATCTGGTTGTAATGAGTTAACTAATTCGTTAACTGTTTTAAATTTTCCCATTTCATGTGTCCCTCACGTTAAATTACACAAAGATTTTTTAAAAAATTTAATAAAAAAAACCTTATTTATTTCGCGTTTAAGGTTTTTTTACCTTTATGTAAAGAAAAAAAGGACATTTTTGTCGTGTTGAAATTTAATCAACAGTACCTATATGGGCAAGTATGAGAGCACAAAAAAACGTTCCAGAGCAGCTAAAATTAGCAGACTTTGCCGATAAATCGCTATTAATCCTTGATGATGACGATCCGTTGAGGGGTAGGCTTGCTAGAGCAATGGAGAAGAAAGGATTTCAAGTAAAAGAGGCTAAATCAGTGGCCGAGGGTCTTAACATTGCCAAGACAGCTCCTACAGCCTTTGCTGTGGTTGATCTCAGGCTTGAAGATGGCAATGGATTAGATGTGGTTAAGGAGCTTTCAAAAAACAAAAAAGATAGCAGAATAGTAATGTTAACGGGATACGGGAATCTACCAACAGCTGTAGCCGCAGTGAAAGAAGGAGCAATAGATTATATAGCTAAACCAGTTGACGCGGACGATGTTGAGGCAGCTTTATTAGCTTCTCCTGAGTCAAAAGCAAAACCACCTGAAAATCCTATGTCTGCAGACAGAGTGAAGTGGGAGCATATCCACCGAGTTTTTGAGTTATGCAATAGGAACGTTTCTGAAACAGCTCGAAGACTAAAAATGCATAGAAGAACGTTACAAAGAATTCTTTCTAAAAGATCTCCAAGATAACTTAAATAAATTTTCTAAATTTTCTAATTTGATTTATTGCAAGTGTTGCAATTAGAATTTTAAATAACTCTGCTAACAAGAAAGGTTGTGCACCCAATTTAAATATTGGTTTGTCCCATCCTATTAAAGTTCCTAGCCATAACATTCCTAATATATAAATAAAGCTTGTGGCAAAAACTAATTTAAAGAAATTCTTAAAATAATTATTATCGTAAATAAATTTTCCTGCTAAAAAACCAGCTACCACAAAACCTATCAAATAACCCATCGTTGGTCCTGTGAAGTATACTATTCCCATACCTTTTTCTGGAGTTCCCGAAAATACTGGCAAACCAACTATACCTTCGAATAAATATAAAGAAATAGTTGCTGCTCCAAGTTTCCATCCAAAACATATTCCTATTAACAAGACAAATAAAGTTTGCATAGTCATAGGGACTGGATAAAATGGTATTTTAATTTTTGATGATATTGCTAAAAGAATAGAGCCTAATAAAGCCAAAAATATATATTTAATTAATTTTGTTTGTTTTAAACTTTTTACTAATTCCATTTTAACAATTTAACTTTTTTTTTATTAAAATCTAGTGTTTTGTTAATTGAACAAAAACATCTTCTAAATCACCATCTTCTGTTGAAATATCCTCAATTTTAATATTATGTTCATTTAAATAATTGATTATTTCCTCAAAATCGAGAGAATTTTTTTCATAAGTAACTAATATTGAATTTTTAGAGTTTATTTTAAAATTTATATCTTTCATCTCTAAATTCTTATTTAATTCGATATTTTTAACTTTAAAATTTATTTTTTTAGTTTTAATTCTCTCTAATAATTTTTCAGTTGTATCCAGTGCAACTAAATTTCCTTTGTTGATTATCGCTATTCTATCGCACATTTCTTGTGCTTCGATCAAATAGTGCGTAGTTAATATTATCGTTACTCCTTCTTTGTTTAGAGCTTTTACGTTTTCCCAAAGATTATTTCTTAGTTCCACGTCAACACCGGCTGTAGGCTCATCTAAAATTAAAATTGGGGGTTGATGGACCATAGCTTTGGCTATAAGCAGTCTTCTCTTCATTCCGCCCGATAAGCTTCTGGAGTATGCATTAGCTTTATCTTGAAGAGATACCATCTTTAATATTAAATCAGTTATCCGGTTTTCTTTGGAAATACCGTAAAGTCCAGCTTGAAGCTCAAGGAGTTTTTTTGGACTAAAAAAAGCATCTAAGTTTACTTCCTGGGGGACAATTCCTAGGGATGCTCTAACTTGACGAGGATTTTGATCTAAGTCGAATCCCCATACATTTACTTTTCCACTGGTCTTCATAACGGTACCTCCTAGAATACTTAAAAACGTTGTCTTGCCTGCTCCATTAGGTCCTAATAATCCAAATACCTCACCTTGTCTGACTTCAAAACTTAATTCATTTAAAGCTTTATTATGTTTTTTGGTTTTGGGACTAGAATAAATCTTTGTTAGATTTTCAACAGCTAGGGCAAATTTATTCATACTTTTTTATAATTCATCAAGATTTCAATGTAATATGTATATATGAGTTCTATAAAAAAAACAGATCATTTTTATTTAGTAGATGGATCTGGATATATTTTTCGCGCTTATTATGCTCTTCCTCCTCTTTCAAGAAAAAGTGATGGTCTTCCAACTGGAGCGGTTAGTGGTTTCTGTTCCATGCTTTTTAAATTATTAGAGGATGCTAGATCAGACGACTCTAAAAATAAACCAACACATTTTGCAGTAATATTCGACTCTGCAAGAAAAAATTTTAGAAATGAAATTTATAGTGAATATAAAGCTAATCGTGCTGAAGCACCAGATGATTTAGCTCCTCAATTTGAATATATAAGAAAATCAGTTGAAGCTTTTAATCTACCGTCTATAGAACTTCTTAATTACGAGGCAGATGATTTAATAGCTACCTATGCAAAAAAAATTATTGAGTCTGGAGCAAAAGTTACAGTAATTTCCTCTGATAAAGACCTAATGCAACTAGTCTCCACTAAGATAAGATTATTCGATCCAATGAAAAGTAGAGTTATTGGAGAAAAAGAAGTTATTGAAAAATTTGGGGTTAAACCTAATCAAGTGATAGATGTTCAATCTTTGGCTGGAGACTCCTCTGACAATATTCCAGGTGTACCTGGAATAGGAGTCAAAACTGCTGCAGAACTAATCAATAAATACAAAAACTTAGACACCCTTCTTAAAAAAGCTTCTGAAATTAAACAAAACAAAAGAAGAGAAACACTTATTGCTAATAAAGATAAAGCGTTATTGAGTAAACAACTAGTAACTCTAAAAGATGATGTCCCAATCAAAAATAACCCAAGTGAGTTTTTAATCAAAAAAATCAATAAAGATAAACTTTATAATTTCCTAAGAGAGATGGAATTTAATAGATTATTAAGCCAAGCTATTAGTTTTTATGGTGAACCTGGAGAAAAAAATTTTAGTCAGGACAAAATATCAAAACCATCAAAAATAAATACAAAACAATATCAAAAAATTACAAAAGAAAATGACTTAAACAAATTAATTATTGATTTGAATAAAAAAAGTATTATTTCAGTTGATACTGAAACTTCTTCTCTAGATCCTCAGATCGCAGAGTTAATTGGTATTTCTTTAAGTTATGCCAAAAATATTTCTTTTTATATTCCGGTTGGCCATAAAAATATTAAAAGTTTAAATAAAGATTTTGTTATAAAAAAACTTAAGCCAATTTTGGAAGATCCAAGTATAAAAAAAGTTGGTCAAAATATTAAATATGATTTCATTATATTAAAAAAATATGGAGTAGAATTAAACGCTGTTGAAGATACAATGTTACTCTCTTACACTTTGGATGCAGGAAATAATCGTCATAATATGGATACTTTGTCGGAATTACATCTTAACCATAAAACAATTTCTTACAAAGATTTGGTTGGCTCTGGAAAAAAACAATTAAAATTTTCAGAAGTAGATATAGATAAAGCTACAGAGTACGCAGCAGAGGACGCTGATGTGACTTTAAGATTATATGAAATTTTGTCAGAAAGAGTTTCAGATGAAAAGCTTAGTCAAATTTATGAAGCTTTTGAAAAACCAATGATTAAGATATTATCTAAACTAGAGACTTATGGGATAAAAGTAGATGATAATTACCTAAAAGAACTATCAAAAAAATTTGAAAAAAGATTAGAAAAAATAGAAAAAGAAATTTTTAAAATTTCAGGAAAAGAATTTAATATTGGGTCGCCCAAACAACTTGGTGAAATAATTTACAACGAATTAAAAATAGCAAAATTGAAAAAAACTAAAAAAGGTAGTTTAGCCACTAGCGCTAAAATATTAGAGGATCTCGCGTCAACTGGTCAAAAATTTCCTAATTTAATATTAGAGTGGAGACAAGTATCTAAACTTAAAAGTACCTATACTGATGCACTTCAAGATCATATTAATAAAGATACCAAAAGAGTTCATACATCATTCCTTTTAGCAGCGACTAACACTGGTAGATTGGCCTCAAGCGATCCAAATTTACAAAATATACCAATTAAAACTTCAGACGGAAAAGAAATTAGAAAAGCTTTTATAGCAGAAAAAAATAATGTTCTAATTTCTGCTGATTACAATCAAATAGAGATGAGGATACTTGCTGATATGGCTGATGTTAAAGAGCTAAAAAAAGCATTCAAACAAAATCAGGACATTCACAAACTTACTGCTAGCCAAGTTTTTGGTGTGCCGATTAACAAAATTTCTGAAGATCAAAGAAGGAAAGCAAAGGCAATAAACTTTGGTATCATATACGGTATAACTCAATATGGTTTAGCAAAGCAAATTTCAGTTTCAAATGAAGAGGCCCAAGAATTTATTAATTCTTATTTTAAAAAATTTCCTGAAATAAAGGATTACATGAACTCTACAATTAAAAGCTGTAGAAAACTTGGTTACGTATCAAATATTTTTGGTAGAAGAATTCATTTGAGAGGCATAAATGATAAAAACTTTAGTGTGCGAAGTTTTCAAGAAAGAGCAGCAATAAACGCTCCTATCCAAGGATCAGCTGCTGATATAATCCGATTAGCAATGATTAAAATTGATAATATTTTAGAGGAAAAAAAAATAGCAAAAATGTTACTTCAAATACACGATGAGTTAATATTTGAATGTTTAAAAAAAGATGAAAATAATGTTAAGAAATTAATTCAAAATGCTATGGTTTCAGTATCAAGCTCTGAATACCACAAATTCTCAATACCCTTAGAGGTAGGAGTAAACTCAGGGAATAATTGGGGAGAGGCTCATTAACGCCTAAATTTTGACATTAAGATCATGAATATAAAATTATGGCACATACAATTGCATTAGTAGATGACGATAGAAATATTCTAACTGGAATAAGTATGGCACTTGAGCGAGAAGGCTTTAAAGTGCAAACTTACATAGACGGAGAGTCCGCGTTGATCGGTTTGACAAGAAATCCTCCAGACTTAGCTGTTTTAGATATCAAAATGCCAAGAATGGATGGAGAGGAACTTTTAAAAAAATTAAAAAAGAAAATGTCTATACCTATAATATTTTTAACGTCAAAAGATGAAGAAGTAGACGAATTACTCGGGTTAAAACTTGGAGCAGATGATTTTGTGAAAAAGTCAGGGGGATTTTCTACCAAGGTGCTCATCGAAAGAATTAGAGTACAACTCAGAAAAAAATCCAATGTTGTAGATGATACAAAGAATATTATTAGCCATGGAAAGCTTAAGCTAGATCCAGCTCAGCTAGAATGTGAATGGAATGGCAAGCCTTTGCCAGATAAGTTAACCACTACAGAATTTCTAATTGTTAAGGAATTAGCAAAAAGACCAGGGGTTATTAAAGAAAGGGCACATTTAATGGATATTGCATATAAAGAAAATACTGAAATCGAGGACAGAACTATAGACAGTCACGTTAAAAGAATAAGAAAAAAGTTCAAAAAAGTTGATGAAAAATTTTCAGCAATTGAAACTAGATATGGAAGCGGGTATAGATGGAATGTTAGTTAATGAAATCAAAAAAAACAGCTTCTATACTAAAAAAGTTTTTATTATTTAATTTAACAACATTTTCTATACTAGGATTATTTACAATATTTTACCTAAAAGCAATTCAACCAAATCTTGTAAAAAAGAGAGCAATAAACCATAAAATTATTATTAATAACACAGTTGATCATCTTGAAAGGCTAAATGTAGATTACAGTTCTAATGGCATAAGAACATTTTTACTTTCTACAAGATTTTTATTCCAGAGTTTAGATAGAGTTCAGTTCTATGACTCCAATGGAGAATTAATAGGTGATACAAATATTTTAGATTTAGATCAAAATGTTTTTTCAAGATCAGATGTAGTAATAGAAGAGGCGATTGATGGAAAAAATTCATCAAATGAGTTTTCCTCCTCTACTTTAAATAAAAAAACTGAAAATAATTTAAATACAATATTAGAGAAATACGATGGCGATCCTTTAACAATATCTGAAATAAATAAAAACGATTTTTTTGTAAAGACGTTAAGCGAAGTTAAACTTCAAAATGACAGGATTGGATATATTTTGGTTTCTGAGCAAGCGAATGATATTATTAACGCAGTTAAAGAGAGAAAAGATTTTATTATTAGAACTGTTTTTGCAGTAGCACTTGTGATTTTAATTTTTTCAATGTTTTTAAATAAATATGTTTTAAAGCCAATTGGTTTATTGGTTAAATATAGTGACTCAATTAAGAAGAAATCCTCAGAAAGCATTAATATAAAAAAAGTTTTTGTGAGAGATGATGAAATTGGAAAACTCACCATGTCAATTGATGAAATGACAAAAGAACTTCAACATAGAACCAATAGGGCAGAAACATTTTCCAATGATTTAGCTCACGAAATCAGAAACCCGCTAGCCTCTTTGAAGAGCGCTTCAGAATTATTAGATAAAACAACTGGTAAAGATGAAAGTGAAAAACTTTTAAAGATAATCAATCATGATGTTGAAAGAATAGAGAGATTAATTACGGATTATTCACAAATGCTCAAAGATGAAGCTTCTTTATCTAGAGAAAAAATGAATAAAATAAATTTAATTGAAATTATCAATAATGTAGTAGAGGATTTTAAACAAGATCTGAAAAACCAAAATAATAATATTCAAATTAAGATAAAAGATAAAATTATTTCAAAAAATGGGAAATATATATTAGGAATTGAAAATAGATTAGAACAGGTAATAGCAAACTTATTAGACAATTCTATATCTTTCAGTCAGGATAATCAAAAAATTGAAATAAGTATTGAGGAAACAACAAAAAATCTTGTAATGAAAATTAAAGATGAAGGCCCAGGTTTTTCTGAAACCTCTCCTCAAAAAATCTTCAAACGTTTCTATAGCAATAGGCCAAAAAGCTTTGGAAAACATTCTGGCTTAGGTCTAAATATTGTTAAAAATATTGTTGAGCTACATAAAGGCACTATAGCGGCGTCAAATAGATTGAATACTAAAGGTGCGCAAGTTGAAGTATTGCTACCTAAATTTTCTAGTGTTCTTTCTTGATAAGAAAGACTTATGTTGATATTAACAAATTTAAAATGGGACAAGATTATAAAGTAAAAGATATAAGTTTAGCTGATTTTGGCAGGAAAGAAATTTCTATAGCCGAGTCTGAAATGCCAGGATTAATGGCACTTAGAAAAGAGTATAAAGGAAAAAAGCCTCTGAAAGGTGCAAAAGTTTTAGGGTGCTTGCATATGACAATTCAAACTGCAGTTCTTATTGAGACCCTAGTTGATCTAGGTGCAGAAGTGAGATGGTCTTCATGTAACATTTTTTCCACTCAAGATCATGCAGCAGCAGCAATAGCTAAAGCAGGCATACCAGTTTTTGCTTGGAAAGGTGAAACTGAAGAGGAGTATTGGTGGTGTGTAAAGCAAACAATAGAGGGAAAAAAAGATTGGAAACCAAATATGATTTTGGATGATGGAGGAGATTTAACAGGTTTAATGCATAAAGATTACAAAGATCTTTTAAAGGGTGTTAAAGGAATTTCAGAAGAAACAACTACTGGAGTGTTAGCACTAAAAAAAATGGAAACAAATAAACAATTAATGGTTCCTGCATTCAATGTTAACGACTCAGTGACGAAATCAAAATTTGATAATTTATATGGATGTAGAGAAAGTTTAGTTGATGGTATCAAAAGAGCTACAGACGTTATGATGTCCGGGAAAGTAGCGGTTGTTGCAGGTTTCGGAGACGTTGGCAAAGGCAGCGCAGCTTCTTTGCGTCAAGCAGGCGCAAGAGTAATGGTAACAGAGACAGATCCAATTTGTGCACTACAAGCAGCGATGGAAGGCTACGAAGTAGTTTTAATGGAAGATGCAATTAAAGATGCCGATATTGTCGTAACTGCTACCGGAAACAAAGATATAGTAACTGCAGATCATATGAGAAATATGAAAGATAGAGCTATCTTATGTAACATCGGACATTTTGATAATGAAATTCAGGTTGAAGCTTTGAAAAACTATAAATGGGATGAAATAAAACCTCAGGTCCATGAAATAGAGCTACCAAGTAAAAAAAGAATTATTTTATTAGCGGAGGGAAGACTCGTTAATCTTGGATGTGCAACAGGTCACCCAAGTTTTGTTATGAGCGCATCATTTACAAATCAAGTCATAGCACAAATAGAACTCTGGAATAATTCAGATAAATATGAAAATAAAGTTTATGTATTACCAAAACACTTAGATGAAAAAGTTGCAATGTTGCATTTAGAAAAAGTTGGTGCAAAATTAACTAAAATGTCTAAAGATCAAGCAGATTATATTAGCGTTAAACCATCAGGACCATTTAAACCAGATACTTACCGCTACTAAACAGTAGCAAATGATTGTTAAATCCTTAGAACATTTAAATTCTTTATCAAAAAAAGTTGCAGACCAACTAACTAAAAAGGATTGTATATTTTTAATCGGTGATATTGGTGTAGGAAAAACTACTTTTTCAAGATATTTAATAAATTACTTACAAGAAAAAAATAGAGAAAAGATTACAGAAGTACTAAGTCCTACTTTTAATCTACTTTATGAGTATGATTTAAAAAATATTAAAATTATGCATTATGATCTTTATAGAATAAAAGATGAAAGCGAATTAAAGCATCTCGGTATTTTCTCAGATCATCAAGAGACAATTAAGATTATAGAGTGGCCACAGCTTATTGATATTCCGTTATCTAATAAGTTAGAAATATATCTAGATTACGCTAAGAATGAAAATCAGCGAGAGATAAAATTTATAGGTTCAGGTAAGTGGGAAATTTTAAATGAATTATAAACTAAAAAAAATTTCAGGTGATGCATCATTCAGAGAATTTTATAGATTACAAAAAGGACGGAATACATCAATTATAGTTCAAGCAAAAAAAGAAAAATTTAAAAATTTAATTACCTATATTGCTGTAAACAAAATTTTAGCAAAATATAAGATATATGCGCCTAAGTTAATCAGTAATCACTATAAGAATGATATTATTGAGATTACCGATTTGGGACAAAAGTCTTTTTATAATTTAATTATTAAAAAAAAAAATAAATTTAACGACTACAAAGATTTAATTAAGATCATTATAAGATTACAAAATATTAAGTTACAGCGAAATTATCGTTTGGGAAAATTCAAAATTAATTTTCAAAATTATTCAATTAAGAATCTTCATAAAGAATCCGATTTATTTTTTGATTGGTATTTAAAGTATTGTTTCAAAAGTTCAAAACTTAAAAAAATTAAAGAAATTTTAAAAAATGAATTAACAAAAATATATAAAAAACTTTATTTTCAAAATAATACTTTTGTACATAGAGATTTTCATGCATCAAATATAATGATAAATAAAAATAAACTTGGCTTGATTGATAGCCAGGATGCTATAATTGGAAACCCATTATATGATGTAGCTTCATTAATTGATGATGTAAGAGTAAAATTATCTCCAAATTTACAAGAAAAATTATTAAATTTTTATTATTGCAAATCTAAACTAAAAAAAGAGGAATACAAAAATTTAAAAAATGATTTTGAAATATTATCTGTTCAAAGAAATTTAAAAATTCTGGGAATATTTGTAAGGCTTTTTAAAAGAGATAGTAAATCTAATTATCTAAAATATTTACCTTATACTTGGAGTTTAATTGAGAGACGTCTCAAAAATCCTGTTTTCAAGAACCTAAACTTATTATTTAAAAAACATCTAAAAATAAAAAAATTAAAAAAAATAAATAATTTATGAAAATAAAACATGGGATGATATTGACCGCTGGCTTAGGAAAAAGAATGCAACCTCTTACTAATAAAAAACCAAAACCATTATTAAAAATAGGAGGCATCACTCTCCTTGAGAGAGCTATTAATCTTTTAATCAATCATGGTGTAGAAGAGATAACTGTTAATATTCATCATCTTGCTAATCAAATAGAGGAATTTATCTCAGATTTTAAATCAGAGATTAAAATTAACATATCAAATGAAAAAGATTTATTATTAGATACTGGAGGTGGTGTGAAAAAGGGAACAAAAGAATTTAAAGATAATCCCTTTTTTGTAATTAATCCAGATACCCTTTGGAGTAATAAATATTCTAAAGAAGTACAATCTTTAGAAAAAGAGTATTTCACAAATAAAAGACCCTGTTTATTACTTGTTAAAAAAGAGTTATCTTTGGATAATTCTTTCGAAGGTGACTTTAATTTAAAGAATAATTTAATTTCTAAAGATGAACAGAATCAATTTATTTTTACTGGCCTACAAATAATAAAAAATGATCATTTAAACTTTTTCAATAAAAATATTTTTTCTATGAATGAAGTTTGGAAAAAATTGATAAGTGAAAACAATCTTGGTGGATTGGAAAGTAATCAAAAATTTTATCACTTAAACACCATAGAAATGTTTGAAAAAATATCTTCTTTAAGTTCTATTGATTAAAAATAATATTTTTTGCCCTAGAAGTATCTAGATAATAATATTTTTGAATTTCTAATTGATTATCGAATTCGATTATTAGTGGATTTCCTGTTGGAATTTCTAGTTTATTGATTTTTGTGTCTGAAATCTTAAAGAGATATTTACACAATGCTCTCAATGAATTTCCGTGAGCTGATACTAAAATATTTTTTCCATTTTTCAAATTCTTATTTATTTCAATATTATAAAAAGGAATTACTCTTTCGTAAGTGTTCTTTAATGATTCCGTCAAAGGAATTTGATTTTCGGGTATTCCACTGTTTAAAGGGCTGAAATTTTTAATGTAATTACTATCTTTAGCCATGAGAGGAGGTGCCACGTCCCAGGATCTTCTATACTTTTTAAATTGTTCTTCACCAATTTTCTTTTTTGTTTCCTCCTTATTCAAACCTGTTAATGAACCATAATGTCTTTCATTTAATTCCCAAGAAGTATTAAACTTCATGGGTAGATTTAAAGTTTTTAGGATAATTGTGAGAGTTTCAATTGCTCTTTTAAGATATGAAGTATAACTAATATCAATTTTAATATTTAGTTCTCTAATTAACTTACCAGACTTTTTAGCTTCTTCTTTGCCTTTCTCTGAAAGATCAACATCTACCCAGCCCGTAAATCTATTTTCAGCATTCCAGGTACTCTGGCCATGTCTTGTTAAGATTAGTTTACTCATATAAATTAATCAAGTTATTATGTACTATATAAAAATCTAAATGAAAAATATTTTCTTCTCTACTTCAAAATATTTATTCTATTTTTCATTTATAATTCTATTAATTCTTTATTTGTTCCCAGGAAGCTTAATTGGTTACTTTTTATATGGAAATTTGGGTAAACAACCCGATTTTATTTCAAATCCAATAGGAACCTCTATTAATCATTTAGTATTTTTTTTCTATCTAAGTATTCTAGGTTTTATATTTCGAAGCAATCAAAAAAAATTTATAAACAGCTTTTCTTTTTTATTTTTAATTTCTATAATTTTAGAATTATTACATTATTCTATTCCTAATAGAGCATTTGAGCTTAACGATTTATACGCAAATAGCTTGGGAGTATTATTAGCTTATTTTATTTTAAAACTTTTTGGGAAAACTAGGAACTAAATGCTATTACGTATTATCATTTTATTTTTAATTTTTTTTTCTAATACAATAGCAGAAGAAATATCTGGTATTCCAAAAATCGTAGATGGAGACACTGTTCATATAAATGAAAATAAATTTAGATTAGAAGGAATAGATGCTCCAGAAATGAGACAAAAATGCAAAAAAGAGTCTTTAAAAATTTCATTTATAATTAGTTTCACATTTTATAAAGACTATAGCTGTGGGGAAGTTTCAAAAGAAAAGTTAAAAAGCAAAATTCGTGGATCAGAAATAAAATGTATATTTAAAACTAAAGACAGATACAAAAGATATATTGCTACGTGTTATAAGGAAAAAATAAACTTAAATCAGTGGATGGTAAGAAATGGATATGCAATAGCATATAGAAGATACTCAAAAAAATACGTGCCAGATGAAGATTTTGCTAAAGAAAACAAATTAGGATTATGGCAAGGGAAGTTTATGAGTCCAGAAAAATGGAGAAAGCTAAACTAATTTTTAGTATAAATTACTGAGTGATTCATTTTAAAAAAGTAATATTTATACTAATACTTTTTACTTTATCTGCTTGTTCGTCAATTCCTCAAAATACTCAAAATAGTTGCGCTATCTTTGAAGAAAGATATTTGTGGTACAAACACTCCAAGGCTTCCTATGAAAAATGGGGAGCACCTATTCATTTACAATTAGCTTTTGTAAAGAAAGAAAGTGATTTTAATTGGCTCGCAAAACCCCCAAGAAAAAAATTATTTAAAGTAATACCATTTAAAAGACCTTCATCCTCATTTGGATACTCTCAAGCCGTGAAGGGAACCTGGGAGCAATATAAAAGAGAAACAGATAATCCTCTGGCTACGAGAGCAAGATTTAAAGACTCAGTAGATTTTATAGGGTGGTATATTCATAAAACAAATAAAATATTAAAAATTTCAAAAAAAGATCCTTATCGACAGTATTTAGCTTATTATAAGGGTTGGGGTGATTACAAAAACTATTCAAAAGATAAAAAAGCTATAATATATGCAAAGTCCGTGAAGGACATGGCAAACAAATATAGAAAACAATTAACGCTTTGCAAAAAAAATCTAGATAAAAACAAATATATTATTTTTTAAGCTGTTTCTTTAACTCAATTTCAACAGCATCAATCCTCTTTGTTCCTCTTCCAACAATTGTATAAACTGTAGGGATTACGTAGAGAGTAAAAAATGTTGAGAATAACATTCCACCAAAGATTGTTATACCAACAGTCAATCGACTTGCAGCACCAGGTCCAGTTCCAATAATTAGTGGTAAAACTCCAATAATTGTTGAGATACTTGTCATGAGAATAGGTCTTAGTCTAATAGCGGCAGCTTCAAATACAGCAACTTCTAGATTTTTTCCTTCCTTCCTCAACTGATTTGCAAATTCTACAATTAGAATACCGTTTTTAGCTGAGAGACCTATCAAAATGATTAATGCTATCTGACTATAAACATTCAATGAAGATCCAACTACTAGTAAACCAATTAATCCACCAAGAATAGCCATAGGCACAGTTAACATAATTGTCAGTGGATGCCTCCAGCTCTCAAATTGAGCACTCATTGCTAGATATGCAGTAATTAATGCTAAAGCAAATATTACATAAAGTTCAGTGTTAGTTTTTTTATACTCTTCACTTTCGCCTTTATAAGCAATTTTTGCTTGAGGTGTATTTTGTTCTACAACACCTACTAAAAACTTTAGAGCCTCATCAAGCGAATAATCTCCAACAAGTCTTGCCGAGATAGTAACTGCTTTTTGTCTATTGTATCTTGCTAAGAATGGTGACTGTCCCTCTTCATCATATGCTACTAAGTTTGATACAGATACAAGCTTTCCATTGTTTTTAGATCTCACAAAAACTTTACTTATACTATCTGGCTCTTGTCTATCTTTGATATCACCTTGCAAAATTATAGAATATTCTTTTCCATCTCTTGTAAAGTTTGTAACCCTTTTTGAACCAAAAATTGTTTCTATAGTTTTCCCTATATCTTCTGTAGAAACTCCTAGATCAGCAGCTTTTTTTTGATCTATTTTTACATTTAATTGAGGTTTGTTCAGATCAAAGTCATCTTGAATAGAGGTAAGACCAGGATTTTTTCTTGCTTCTTTTTTAATTATCTCTTTCCATTCAATCAATTGTTCATATGTGTTACCCAAAACAACGAATTGAACTGGACTTTCTATTCCGCCAGTCCTTATTCCCTGAGGCATTATTGGAAAAGCTAAAACACCCGGCACTCTCGCAATTTTTCCAAAAGACTCTCTCATTATTTCGACTCCATGACGATCTCTTTTAGCCCAAGGTTCTAAAAGAACAATTATAAAACCACTATTTACTTGCTTAGCTGACTTTCCAAAACCTGGAACTCGCATGATTAGTTTTCTATATTCACCTTTACCTACACTTGGAAGCAACAATTCCTCAATTTCCTCTGCTCTATCTTTGGTAAAATTAAAACCAGATCCTTGTGGAGCTTTTACGATTACAAAAAATGCTCCCCTATCTTCAGGAGCAATTAATTCTTTCTTAGCAAAATTAAAAAAGAATATCGTTAAAGCAAGAGTACCCAACAAAAAAATAGTTATTGTTTTTCTTTTCTTAATCCAATTTAATAGTGAGACTTTATAAAGATAAGTGAGATCTTTTAAAAATTTCTCAAATTTTAAAACAATTTTTGATTTTTGCATATCTTTTTGCAAAAATTTACTAGCTAACATTGGACTTAATGATAACGCAACAAAGCTAGAGATAATCACAGCCGATGCAAGAGTAATTGCTGTTTGAGTAAAAAGAACTCCTGTAATTCCTTTAATAAAAATCAGAGGAACAAATACCGCTACTAACACAACTGTTGTAGCTATTATTGCAAACGATACCTGCTTAGCACCTTTGTAAGCTGCAACTAAAGGCGTATCTCCTAACTCTATTCTTCTAACTATATTTTCAAGCATCACAATGGCATCATCAACCACAATACCGATAGCTAGTACTAAGGCCATCAAAGTAAAAAGATTAATTGAAAAATCAAAAATATAGATTGATAAAAAAGTTGAGATTAATGAAACAGGCAAAGCTATTAAAGGGACAATTAATGCTCTTAGGTTGCCTAGGAATAGATAAATAATAATAGTCACCAATATTAATGCAATGATCAGCGTTTTATAAACTTCTTTAATTGCGGATTTTATATAATTACTTCTATCAAATGAAACTTCTAAAGTAGTGCCTGGTGGTAAGCTTGGTTTTAGTTCTTTTATCTTTTTTTTGATCCCATTAGCTACCGCGATAGTGTTTGCATCAGATTGTTGATATATGCCTATGCCAACAACTTGCTTACCGTTACCTTTAAAAAGAGTTCTTGTGGACTCAGCTCCTAATTCAATTCTTGAAACATCTGACAATGTTATGATTGAACCGTCCTTAGCTCTTTTTAGCGGCAGATTTTTATAATTCTCAACCTCTTTATAAGCTTTATCGAGTTTTATAGTTAGATCGATATCCCTTGACTCAATTCGCCCAGCTGGGAACTCTGTATTTTCTCGTCTAAGAACTGCCTCAACTTCTTGAGTAGTAAGATCTCTTGCAGCTAAAGCTATTGGATCTAACCAAACTCTTAGTGAAAGCTCTCTTTGACCACCAAGGCGAACTCTGCCTACGCCATCAACAGTAGAAAAAGTATCAGTTAAATATCTATCGGCGTAATCAGTTAATTCTAAATCAGTCATTGTTTCAGAGTTGAATGATAACCACATAGTAGTTCTCATACCTGCACTTTGTTTAAAAATTTCAGGTTGTTCCGCACCCTCTGGTAAATTATCAAGCACTCTAGATACAGAGCTTCTTACATCGTTAGCAACGTCATCTAAATTTAAACTCGTCTCAAATGTAAGTGTAATTCTTGAACTTTCATCTTCACTAAACGAGTCTATTGTTTCTAGTCCGGGTGTTCCTCCAACAAAGTCCTCAATTTTTTGAGTTATTTGAGTATCAACAATTTCTGCCGATGCACCTCTATACTCAGTTTGAATAGTTACCACAGGAGGTTGCACTTCAGGTAGTTCATCAGTTGGAATTTCTTGAAAAGTTACAAGACCAAATATCACTAATACTAAGCTCATTACTGATGCTACAACAGGTCTTTTGATAGATAGGTCTGTTAAAAACATTTAATTACTTTGATTTATAATTTTGATTTTTGCATTATTTCTTACTTTTGAGACACCTTCTGCAATAACAAGATCACCTTCATTTATGCCTGATACAACAGAAACTTTTCCAAAATTTCTTTTACCAATTTCAATGTTCTTTTTTTCAGCAGTTTCGTCCCTTACTATGTAAACAAAAGCTGTACTACCTTGAATTGTGACAGCACTCTCAGGAACACCAACTTGATTAATTTCATCATATATAATTTTTACTGTCATTAGTTGCCCTGGAATGATTTCAAATTTAGAATTATCAACTAAAACTCTGGATAAAATCGATCTGGTGGAGGGATCTATTCTTGAGCTAACTGTTTGAATTTTTCCTTTAAAAGCTTTCTCAAATGCTGAACTTGTTATCTCTGCTTTTAAACCTGGTTTAAGTATACTTACATAATTTTCTGGAACTTTGATATCTATTACTATTTTTTTTAAATCATCCAAAGTTACAATTAAACTTTCTGAGCCTAAAACTCCTTGGGCAATTTCTCTTTTCCCCAATTTACCGGCAAAATCTGCGATAATCTCCTCTCCATTTTTAAGCCTAAGGATTATTTCACCTTTTTTTACAAATCTATTATCAATGTTTAATTTTCCAGCAACTTCATTTGTTTTTATTCTATAAGTTTTTGAATTTTGCGCTAATGCTGTTCCAAAAGTTTCTATACTTTTGTAAAACAAAGATTTCTCAACTTGCTCTACAATTACGCCTGGTGCAGGCCTTACACTAAATTTTTTTTTAAAGTGTAAACCAATAAAATGCCTTGCAGCAATAATTGCAAAAATAGCAATAAAGAAAATAATTAAAAATACTTTTAATTTGGATGATGCTTTCATTTTTACTCTAATCCGTACTCTGACCATGAGCCATCATAGATAGTAGGTTTTTTACCACTTATGATAGAATTAGCTAGTCCTAAAATACATGCAGTGACTCCAGATCCGCATGTAAAAGCAATATCTTTATCTTTATCTATTTCATTTTGATTAAAAATCTTTATCAACTCCTCTTTTTTTTTGAAGGTTCGATCTTTATTTAAAAGTAATTGAAAAGGTATGTTTTTAGATCCTTCAATGTGACCACTTTTTAATCCTTGTCGGGGTTCAGGCTGTAAACCTAAAAATCTTTCTTTGCTTCTAGCATCTATTAATTGAAATTTTTTATCTAATATATTTTTTTTTATTTGAGCTTTGTTTATTACCATAGATAAATTCTCGTTAGTTTCGTAATTAGTTTTGAAAATTTTTACTGACTCTTTTGATACAGCTCTATTTTCTTTTAACCATTTTGTAAAATTTCCGTCCAAAACTGAAACTAGATCAGTATTATGTCCAAAATAAATAAAAGTATACCAAACTCTGCATGAACTAAAAACATTTGAATTATCGTAAATAATAATATGGTCAGAATTTTTTATTCCTAAATTTGAAACAATAATTTCCCATTCTTTATTCGAAGGAAGCATATGTGGTAATGAAGAATTTTGTTTTGAATTTTTATCTATATCAAAAAATATTGAGTTCTTTATATGATTTTCTCTAAATTCCTGCACGGCGTCTCTACCTGAGTTAGGTAAACACCATGTAGCATCTAATATTTTCACTTTATCAATATTTTTTTCCAACCATTCTGTAGAAACAAGTTGTCTCATTATCTGTTTTTTTCTATGTATTTTTGATGATACTCTTCTGCCTTACAATAATTTTTGAGTTGAGAAATATTTGTTTGAATTTTTCCATTTAACTCTTTGTTAAATATTTCTAAAACTTCTTTAGCTTCAGCTTTTTGAATATCATCTTCATAAAATATTTCGCTTCGATATTGAGTGCCAACATCAGGATATTGCATGTCTTTTTGAGTTGGATCGTGCATTTTAAAAAATAAATCCAAAATTTTTTTAAATGAAATTATTTTTTCATCAAAGGTGAGTCTAACAACTTCTGCATGGCCAGTGTCACCTTTACATACTTCTTCATATGAAACTTTATCGGATAATCCACCTGCATAGCCGACCTCTGTTTCAATTATACCTGGCTTGTTTTTGAAGTTTTCCTCAGGTTTCCAAAAACAACCAAGAGCAAGTGTACATTTCCTCATAAAGTAATTATATAGAATTGTGAGGATATTAAATTGTTAACACAAAATCAATTAGGCGTATTGTACGGGGTGGCATCTGTGGCATGTTTTGCCATGATGGACGCTTGTGTTAAATGGCTAGATCAGTTCCCTGTAGGTGAAGTGTTATTTGCAAGATTTTTTTTTGGTTTGATACCAATTTTAATGCTCGTACCAAGGAGTGAATTTAAAACTTTTTATAAAACCACAAGACCTAAATTACATGCATTCAGAGCTATAACTGGGACTTTAGCAATTGTTGCGCTTTTTATTGCTCTGAGAGAGATACCTCTAGCAGATGTTGTAAGCTTAACTTTTGGGGGTCCAATTTTCGTTACGCTTGGTTCAATATTTTTTTTATCTGAAAAAGTGGGTATCAGAAGATGGTCTGCAGTTTTCATTGGGTTTATTGGAATGTTAATGATTGTAAAACCGGCTTATGAAGAATTAAATATTTATTACTTATTTCCAATAATTTTTTGCATTTTCTTTGCATGTGTAGCCCTAAGTATTAGAAGTTTATCATCTACAGAGCCTAATTACAGAATTGCATTATATTTTTCTTTACTAAGTATGATAGTTGGTTTAGCAACACTTCCTTTTGGTTGGATTATGCCATCTAAATTTGATCTCTTTCTTTTAATTTTTACAGGAATAATTGGTTCAGTAGCAAATATTTTACTTACCGTGTCACTTAGAATTGCTGAAGCATCACTAGTTACACCAACAAAATATTTAAATTTAGTATTTGCAATTTTGTTAGGATATTTTATTTGGGGCGAAATACCAAAAGTGCTAACTCTCTTGGGTGCTGGTTTAATTATAGCAAGTTCTGCAATTATTTTTATGAGAGAGTCAAAACTTAAAAAACAAGTTGTAAGTCCACGACCGTGAGCAAATATCCAAGTTATTGGTTAAAAGCAATTAAAACTTTGTCTAAAAGAGATAAAGTTTTAAAAAAACTTATCATTAAATATAACGATAAATTTTTGACTACTAGAAAGGATATTTTTTACTCTTTATGTAAAAGTATAGTAGGTCAGCAGATAAGTGTATCAGCTGCTAACTCAGTATTTAAAAAATTTCAAAAGAAAACTAAAAGAATTAATCCCTTAAAAGTATCAAAATTATCAATGTCACAACTTAAATCCTGTGGTCTTAGTAGACAAAAAGCTTTAGGAATAAAAGAATTGTCAATTAAATTTGTAAAAAAAGAATTTGATCCAAAATTAATCAAAAAAATGAATGACGAGGAAGCTATTCAATACTTATCATCTTTAAGACAAATAGGCAGATGGAGTGCGGAAATGATTTTACTATTTACTTACAATCGTTCTAATATTTGGCCTTTGCAAGATATTGGCTTATTAAGAGCAATATCAAATAATTATAAGAAAAAATACTTTCCTCCGAAAAGTTTTTTAAATAAACTTTATAAAAAATTTACACCTTATTGTTCAGTTGCCACCTGGTATCTCTGGCGCAGTATTGACGATGAACCAATCCAATATTAAGCGCCTTCAATCGTTTGATGTTGACGTTCTGAGTAACCTTCAAGAATAGAATGCGCATCTTGATACTCTTTTGAATTGTAAAAGTTATTAGCTTCATCGTAGGATGGAAACTCAATTACGACTGTTCTTGGAGATTTATCGCCCTCATTAGATGTTGATCTTCCGCCTCTAATTAAAAATTTTCCCTTATATTTTTCAACTGCTGCTCTAGCTTTGACAGCGTATTCTTTTAATTTTTCCTCATTACTTATACTTTTATAAACACAAACTACATATCCTTTCATTTACAACTCCTTTAAAATAAATTAACTTTTTTCATGGCAGATAAACTTATCATTGATTGGAAAGAGTATAATCTAATCGTTGAAAAATTAGCAATACAAATTCATGAAAGCGGTTTTAAACCTAACTTGCTTATTGGTATTGCGAGAGGTGGACTTCCAATTACTGATGTCTTAAGCAGAGTTTTTAAATTAAAATGTGCTTATCTTGCCGTAGAATCATACTCTGGAGAGGGCACAGAGGATCAACAAGGGGATTTGGTTTTCTCAAGAGAAATGAGCTCTACTGTTCAAGACATGAAAGGCAATATTCTTTTATGTGATGACTTATCTGATACAGGGGTAACGCTAAATAAAAGTATTGATTGGTTAAAAAAATATCCACCCCTCAAAGGCAATGTAAAAGAAATTAAAACTGCTGTGCTCTGGAAAAAAAAGGACTCAACCTTCGAACCTGATTTTTGTGCTCAAAGATTAGATAGCAACCCATGGATTGTTCAACCATTTGAGCATTATGAGGAAATAAAAGTTCAAGATTTAATTAAGAAACATCAGAAGAATTAAGGGCCAGAATTAACTGGCCCTAAAATTTTTAGGCTACGTAAAAACTAATTACGCTAAATACTGCAATTACCCAAATGGCAGGAGAGGTTTTTCCAAATTTTCCTGTAAATATTTGAATTAATGCATATGAAATAAATGCAAGAGCGATACCATTACTGATACTATACGTTAACGGCATTGTTATCATTGCAACTACTGCAGGGCCTGACTCAGCTATATCATCCCACTCAATATCAGTGATATTTCTTACGAATAATATTGCTACGTATAATAAAGCTGCACCATCTATTTCTTTTGGTAAACTTGTAGCGAGCGGCGAAAAGAATAAACAAGCTAGGAATAAAACTCCTATTACAAGCGAAGTCATTCCAGTTCTGCCTCCAGCTTTTACTCCTGCGCCTGACTCAACATAACTAGTTACAGTTGTTGTCCCCATCATTGCTCCAGCTACTGTTCCTACACTGTCAGATAACATTGCTTTGTTGATGTCTTGTACTTTACCTTTTTTATCAACTTTACCTGCTACATTAGCAACAGATGTTAATGTTCCTGCTGTATCGAAAAAGTCGATAAATAATAATGTAAAAACTATTGAAGCCATACCAGCGGTTAGCGCTGCTTTAAGATCAAAATCAAATAAGTATGTCATAGGTGGTATTGAACCAACAACACCATTGAATTTTGCTAATCCAGTAGCCCAAGCTATTATACTAAATAAAAGGATACCAATTATAATGTTTCCTCTTATCTTCATTTTTTCTAAAACAATCATAAAGACAAAAGTTAAACAACCAAGAAGCACTAAAGGATTCTTAATGTCACCTAAAGTTACTAATGTGACTGGGTGGTCTCCTACTACTCCCATAATTTCTAAACCAATAATAGCTAAAAATAATCCAATCCCAGCACCAATTCCTAGTTTTAAACTTCTTGGAATCGAATTAATCAACCACGCTCTCAAAGGCGTAAGTGAAATTGCTAAGAAAATAACTCCAGCTACTAATACAGCACCCAACGCTGCTTGTGGAGTGTATCCCATCCCTGCAACTACTCCGTATGCAACAAATGCATTTATACCCATACCTGGCGCCAAACCTATTGGCCAAGTTTTTCCGTAAAATGCCATAATAAAACAAGCAAGCGCTGTTGCTAATATTGTTGCAGTAAATACTGCTCCAAAATCAAAAAAACCTTTTTCTGTCCCAGCAAATTCACCAGACAAGATAAAGGGATTCAAAAACATGATGTATGCCATTGTAAGAAAAGTAGTTACTCCAGCGATTACCTCAGTTTTAAAATTTGTTTTATGTTTCCTATACTCAAAATATTTATCCATCATAAAATAAAAACCTCCGTTAAAAGTTTATTACTCTATAAAACAGCTAAAATCTTAACTAAATCCGTCATATCTACCTTGATTCAACCAAGAGTAAATATATCTGTTTATAACTTTTCGTTATAAAATAAGGGTTAAAATGAAAAAAACTTTTTTTAATATTTTATACACATTATTTTTGATTTTTTTGCTTAGCTGCCAAACTGTTTCTGAAAAAATTGAAGATACGACTTCCAAGGAGCAAAAAGAGTTAAGTAAATGGCTTAATAAATCAGAAGAAGCTTTAAAAAGCCATTACGGACAACCAGATAAAGTGGAGTTTTTAAAATCTAGAAATAGAAATTACGTTTATGTCACAGAAAAATACAAAATAAAGTGTGTAAGAAAATTTGAGGTTAATCCCAAAAATATGGTAGTAGGCTTTAGCAGTAAAAACTGTTTTTAAAGCATGAACGAAAAATCTAAATCTAAATTTATTGAATATTTTTTTAAGGGAATAAAAAAAACGAATGACATAAAGATTGGGGTTGAACACGAAAGATTTTTATTTATTGGCAAAGACAAGAAAAGAATTGAATACCCTACCTTAAAAAAATTATTTAATAATCTAAAATCTGAAAATTGGTTGCCTGTTTATGAAGGAGAACATATTGTAGGAATGAGAAGAGGAAAGCAGCAAATAACAACTGAACCAGGTTTTCAATGCGAGCTTTCAGGTGAACCATTAAAAAATATTCATCAAGTTTGTAGCGAAAGTTCAAAATTTTTAAGTGAAATTAAAAAGGCTAGTGAAGGTTTAAACATAAATACCGTTTCAATAGCTTTTGATCCTTATAATGATCTAGCAGATATTCCTAAAAGTCCAAAAAATAGATATAAAATAATGACTTATGAGATGCCCAAGGGAGGCAAACTAAGTTTAGATATGATGTATAGATCTTGTGGAATTCAGGTTAATTTTGACTATACATCAGAAAAAAATTTTGAAAAAATTTTTAAGTTAGGAAATTTTTTAACACCGCTTATCATAGCATTGTATGCTAATTCTCCTTTTGAAAATAAAAAACCTACAGGCTTCTATTCTTATCGGAGTAAAGTATGGCAAAATACATCAAGAGGAGGAATTATGCCAATTGCTTTTGAAAAAGTAACTTTTGAAAAATATTTTGATTATGTTGTCAAATATCCAGTGTTGTTTATTATAAAAGATAAAAAATATATCCAACCCACTGGTCAAACATTTCAAGATTTTATAGAAGGCAAGTTTAAAAATTTAGATCAGCAAGCTAATTTAAAAGATTTCGAGACACATCTTGCAACAATTTTTACGGAGGTAAGATTAAAACAGTTTGTAGAATTTAGATCACTCGATACGTGTGATTGGGAATGTTTCTGTGACGGCCCAGCATTTCTTACAGGTTTATTTTATTCTTCAATAGATGAAGCTTTTAGTATTATAAATAAATGGAAAAAAGAAAGTGTAATGAATGCTTATATTGATTCACCAAAAAAGGGATTAGAAACTGTGCTTGAGGGAAAAACTTTGTATGAGTGGAGTAAAATTTTTCTTCAGTTATCAAAAGATGGTTTAATAAAAAGAGGCGAAAAAAATAAAAAAAATTTAGATGAAACAATTTATTTAAAACACACTGAGAATGTAATTAAAAATAAAAAGAACAGAGCACAGTTATTAATTGATAGATATAATAAACATAAAAATTTAGATTTATTTGATAATGAAAAAGAAAATTTTAGCTATTCAGGGCTCTGATATAAATAAGATAAATTTTAAAACTGATACTTCAATATTTTTAGGAGTTGAGGCGCAAAAAAGAAAATTTGATATTTTTTATTATGAGCCAAAAGATTTAAGTTTTGATAATGGAAAAGTTTTAGCAAAATCTTTAAAAATTGAGATAATTGAGCAAAATAAACTATATATAAAGAAAATTGAAAAAATTAATTTAAATCTTTCTAACGTAAAAATTTTACTTATTAGAAATGAACCACCTTTTAATCAGCAGTATATTAATACAACCTTTATACTCGAACAGCTGCCGAATAAAGTTAAAATTATAAATCATCCTAGATCGATTAGAGATGTGCCTGAAAAACTATTTTCAATAAGATTTTTAAAATTTATGCCACCAACATTAATAAGTGAAAATTTAAATCATATTAGTAGTTTTTTAAAAAAACATAGAAAGTCAGTCCTGAAACCTGTTGAGGGTTATAGTGGTAACGATGTTATGTTAATAAAAAGATTAAACAAAAATAAGATTAGAAGATTGTTAGCAAAATATAATCATCTAATATTTCAAAAGTATATTCCTAAAATATCAAAAGGCGATAAAAGAATATTTATTATTAACGGAAAAGTAAAAGGAGCAATATCTAGAGTTCCCAAAAAAGGTAGTATTCTCTCGAATATGAGCAAAGGAGCTTATGCTAAAACAACTAATATTAATTCATATGAACTTAAAATTTGTGAGATAGTGGCTAAAGAACTAATAAAGAATAATATTTATTTCGCTGGAATTGATTTTATTAATGGAAAACTGATTGGAGATATAAATGTTACAAGTCCAACAGGCTTAAAAACCTATTACGATCTAACAGGTGTTAATTTAGCTAAGTATTTTTTTGATAATATTTGATACTTGCGGAGTTAAACCCCGCAAGTAAGGTAAACTTATTTAATTTCAATAAGTCTTTTTTTCTTTATTTCAGGTATGATTTTTTCACAAGAAATAGTTAGCAAACCATCTTTTAGTTCGGCACCATTCACTTTTACATCATCTGCAATTGTGAACGATCTTGCAAAAGATCTTTGCGATATTCCTCGATGAATAACTTCATCACCTTCTTTTTCTTGAGTTCTTTTAACGTCTTTTGTTTTTACTGTTAAAAGATTGTCTTCATATTCAACCTCAACATCATCTTTATTAAAGCCAGCAACTGCTACTTCAATAGCATAGTTATCTTTGCCTGCTTTTCGAATGTTGTACGGTGGGTAGTTGCTATGTACAGCAAGACTACCATTTCCTAACATAGACTCGAATTGATCAAACATGTCATCGAATCCAATGCTAAAAGGTCTAAGTGAATTAAAGATCGATAGATCCTTACTTGTCATATATCCTCCTTTGTTAGCAAGGTTAATGTCAGTTCCATTTGGCAACCGACATATTAGATATGGGAATTATTTTTAATTTTTCAAGATTACTATTTTAAAATTTTTGCAGATTTTAAAATAAAAGAATATTCTTCAGCTAGTTCTGTGATCGCATTGTCACGCCCCGACATTCCTCCATGACCTGATGCTTCCATTTTACATTTGAGTAATTGATAATTATTGTCAGTTTTTAAATCTCTTAACTTCGCAATATATTTAACTGGTTCAGAGTAAAGGACTCGATTGTCAAACAAAGATGTAGTTATAAGCATCGAAGGATAATCTTTTTTCTCGAGATTATTATAGGGAGAATAAGACAGAATATATTCAAAGAACTCTTTACTTTTAATTGGATTCCCCCACATTTCCCACTCCCCTGGGGTTAAAGGTAATTTGTCATTTAACATTGTAGTCATAGTATCTACGAAAGGCACTAATAAAAGCATTCCAAAAAATAAATCTGGAGACAAGTTAGCTACTGCTCCACCTGTAAGACCTCCAGCTGATCCACCATAAAAACAAATTCCACCTTTGTAAGTATATCTTTGCTCTATTAGATGATTTGCGCACGCTACGTAATCTAAAAAAGTATTTTTCTTAAATTTTTTTTTACCTTCCGTGTGCCAGACATCGCCAAGGTCGCCTCCACCTCTAATATGAGCTATTGCAAAAATAATTCCTCTATCAACGAGACAAAATCTTGAAGCGCTAAATGAACAACTAACTGAATGTTTATAAGCTCCGTAGCTGTAGAGTAGGACTTTTGATTTTCCATCTTGCTTTGAGTTTTTTAATTTTAATAAACTGATTGGAATCATTCTACCATCATGCGATCTAGCTTTAATTCTCTCTACCACATAATTTTTGGGATTATGGCCAGATGGAATTTCTGTTTCTTTGACTAATTTTTTTTCTTTAGTGACGATATCATATTCATAAACACTTCCCGGAGTCGCCATACTCTCCCAACTAACTCTTATCATTGTAGTATTTGTATCTCTTTGCATTAAAGAAGCTCCAGGAACACCTATTGGTTCTTCTGAAATTTTAACTTCTTCTTCTTTGTTAGTTATAATATTTCTCACAAAAAGTTTTGGTATAGCATCTGACTTTTCTGATCTAATGATATAATCGTCTAAAAATTCAAACCCACCAATAACTGTCTCTTTTTTAGCAGGGATAAAAACCTCTAATTTATCTATCTGATTGGTCTTACATCTGAGCACTTTATAATCTCTAGCCTCTTCATTAGTATGAATATAAAAATAACCTTGCCAAGAGTCTATCGAATAACGAATATCATTTTTCCTTTTTTGAAAAAGAGTAGGATTAATTTCTCTAGCATCTGTTGGAAAAAAATATTCTTCAGTTGTGATGTGATCGGAAGTCCCAATAATGAAATATTTTTCATCAGAAGTAATACTAATACCACAAGTAAAAGTTTCATCTTTTTCCTCAAATATTAGTTGATCTTGATCGGCCGATGTTCCAAGGACATGTTTGAAAATTTGTCTTGATCTATGATATTGATCTAACTTTGAATAGAAAAAACTTTTGTTATCTAAGGCCCAAGTAACATTGCCACTAGTATTTTCAATTATATCTTTTTCATTTTTTCCAGTTCTAAGATCTCTCAAATAAATTGTGTAATATTCTGATCCTTTTAAATCGAGAGAATAGGCAATAAAATTATCACAATAAGAAACGCTTACAGTTCCAACTCCAAAATATTCTGAACCAGACTTTTTCTTCTCCAAATCTCCATCAAAAAAAACTTCCTCAGGTTTAGAGCCATCAATAAGTTGCCTCATTCTTTTACCGTAATTGGCTTTAGCTTCCGTTTTTGTCCAATAATAATATCTTTTATCTTTATATTTTAATCCAGTATCATCTAATTTAATTTTTCCTTTGATTTCGTTAAATAAATTTTTCTGTAAATCCTTAACGTCTGCGAAGTAGCCTTCAGTTATTTTGTTATTAGCTTCTATATAATCCTTGACCTCATTATTTAGCTTTTTTGGATCCTTTAAAACTTCAAGGATATTTGGCTGATCAACCCATGAATAATCATCTTCAAGTGGTATTCCGTGATAATTTTTCGTAGTCTTTATTTTTTTAAGTTTTGGTATATTCATATTAGTTAGGAAATTATATGAATTTATTTTTGTTGGGAATTATCATTTTCGTCGTAATCTACCTTTTTCTAAATTGGTTCGCTAGGGCTAGTTCAAAAAAGATAGCCACTACAATAAAAAAGATTGCTATTTATATATCTTTAATTTTAGCTGTTTTATTTACGGTCGGTGGTAAATTCATTTTTAGTTTACCAATGTGGTTGATCTTGCTCTCAGGGCTTAAGATTAAAGGTTTTACTGCTTTGCAAATGTATCAATTATGGAGATTAATCCAATTCATGAAAAACAATGCTGGCAGATTTTCACAAGGGCAATTTGGACAAACTCCTGGGTCATCAAGTCTTACATCAGAAGAAGCCTATAAATTATTGGGTTTAAAAAAAGGAGCGAGTAAAGAAGAAGTTTTAAAAGCAGCTAATCAATTGCAAAAAAAAATTCACCCTGATATGAATCGCAATGTAGATAGCTCTAGATTGAGTCAATTAGTGAATGAGGCTAAAGAAAAAATAATAAAAACTGACTTTAGCTAGATAAAAGCTCTACACATTTACTATAAACTTTATTAAATGAAATTTTATCTGCGCCAAGAGTATCATGGGTTGTTGATTCCTCAGTTTCACCTTCTGGAATAATTACATTAATATTTTTTGAGTATTTTCCATAAGCTAGGACCGGACTATCCATAAACAGAGCTACAGTTTTTAAATCAAGAGCCGCACTAATATGCATAAACCCAGTATCATTTCCACAATACAAATTAAAATTAGCTATCATTGGCAACATCTCATTAATCTTTAAATTATTTAAAGAAATACAATTAGATCCTACATTTGAGTTTAATATTTCATCTATCAATTCTTGATCTTTTTTTCCAGCAGCTAAATAAAATTTTGAGGAAAATTTCTTACTTATTTTTTCAATTAATTTTACAAAATTTTTAATTCCCCAGCGCTTTGTTGGTCCAGATGCGCTTATTCCTAAAATAATATTTTTGTGATTCTGAGATATATTTTTCCTAGCTTTTAGAATTTTTTCTTCACTAATTAAAAGTTTTGGTTGCGTTGATATAATTTTATTAAGTTCATTTTCCGTAAAAATTTTCGCTGTATTTACAATGTGTTGGCCTTTTTTTTTTAATAAAGGATACTGAGCAATATTTTTTATACCTGCAAATTTACAAATTAAAAAATATCTAAGAGAACTATTAAAAATGAATACTTTATCAAATTTTTTTTCTTTAATGTCATTTGCTAATTTAAAAAAACCATTTAGACCATCATGGTTACCTGAATTATCATTTAAACGATCTAATGTTATCACTTCATCGACATGAGGGTCGTCCAGGAACAGATCTTTTGCTTTTGTATTTTTTTTAGCTAGTATTGAAACCGGTTTTTCATATTTTTTCGAGATTTCATGAATATAATTTATATGAATTATACAGTCTCCAAGGCCTACTTTATTTATGAGAATCAGAACTTTCATTTCTAAAATTTATATTATATTTTATTTCAATAAATTGGGACAATAAGATGTTGAAACGAGGAATATACGCAGCTAGTTTAAGTGTTTTAAATAAAGACTTAACGTTAAACGTTGAGGCTACTATTTCCCATGCAGAGAACCTAATTAAAAATGGACTTCATGGATGTTTTTTTCTTGGGAGCACAGGTATGGCTCAACTAATTTCAAAAAATGAAAAAATGGAGCTAATTTCAAAAATTTCTACGCACAAATTGAGAAAGCAATTTTTTTTAGGAACAGGCTGCAACAGTCTTAACGAAAATATTGAATTAATTAAATATGCAGGTGAGTTTAATTTCAATACAATTTTATTAATGCCAAGTGCTTACTATTCTGGAAATTCTAACGAAGGGGTTTTTGAATTTTACAAAAGAATAATTTTAGCATGTCCAAAAATAAAAATTGTAATCTATAATTTTCAAAAATTATCTGGTTATTTATTTTCTGTTGAAGCAATAACAAAATTAGTTGAGTCATTTCCTAAAAATATAATTGGTGTGAAAGATTCTTCTTATAATTTATACGAAAATTTGAAGATTAAAGATTTCTTGGTTTTTCCAGGTAGCGAGGCAAAATTACTTAAAGGATTAGAAAAGGGATCTAGTGGGATCATCAGCGCAGTCACGAACACAACTCACTCTTTAGCTAGAAAAGTGTTTGATGATTTCGAAAGTAAAACTCCACAGACAAAAAATGAGCAATTAATAAAAGTAAGAGAAACTTTTGATAGCTATAATTTGATATCAGCCTTGCATAGTTATCATTCGATTAAAGACAATAATTATAAGAACATATTGCCTCCGCTTACTTTATTAAGTGAGGAAAAACAGAAAGAACTTATTGAAAAACTAAATAAACTTAAATTTACAAGCGAAAAAAACTTAGCGGCTTAAATTATGATATTAGCTAGAGTCTTATCAAAACTATATAAAGAAGATGGAATTATACTGATTGACTCAAAGGGTCAAAAATATATTTGCGGTAATCCAAGATCAGAAAAACCTATTACTCTAAAACTTTTAAGAGAAAGTCTTGAGACTAAATTAATTTTGTTTCCCGAGATATCCTTTCCAGAAGCATATATGAACGAAGAACTTATAATTGAGAATGCTTCTCTAAGAGAATTTATTTTAGGTTTTGTAAAAAATCTTGGAAGAACAGAATTTTCTATGCCAAGTTTAATTTCCAAAAAAATATATGATATTTGGAGAACTTTAACAAATTTTAATTTTCCAGGAAGATCAAAAAAAAATGTTGAACATCATTACGATGTAGGTGGCGCTAAAGGTGAAAAACTTTATGATTTATTTTTAGATAAAAATTTACGTCAATACTCTATGGCTATGTGGTTTGATGACACTAAAACTTTAGAAGAGGCTCAACAAAATAAAGTGGATCACATAATTAAAAAATTAGATATTAAACCTGGTATGAGAGTTTTAGATGTTGGATGCGGTTGGGGTGGACTTGCTTTTGAAATGGCTAAAACGAAAGGATGTGAAGTCCTAGGAATTACATTAAGTAAAAATCAATTAGACTACTGCAAAAAAAAAGCAAAAGAATTAAACTTAGATAATCAAGTAAAGTTTGAGATTATGGATTACAGAAATGTTACAGGTCAATTTGATAGAGTGGCCTCCGTTGGTGCCTTTGAACATTTTGGACGAAAATTCTATAATATTTTCTTTAAAAAAATGAATGAAGTTTTGAAAGATGATGGAATTTTCTTACTTCACACAATTGGTGTAGTAGACAAACCTTCGCCGGCAAATCTTTTCATTCAAAAATATATTTTTCCGGGTGGGGTTTGTCCCTCATTAAGTCAAATCATAACTCCATTAGAAAAGACCGGGTTAATTGTAAATGATATAGAAACATTAATTAGGCATTACGATAAAACACTTGAAAGTTGGTTAAAAAGATTGTTAGAAAATAAAAGCAAAGTAAAAGATTTATTCGATGAAAAATTTCTAAAGTGCTATGAATACTATATGGCATCTTGCGAAGCGGCTTTTAAATACAGAGACCTTGTAGTTTTTCAATTACAAATTGTGAAAAACTTTAATAATGCCAAAAGAACAAGAAACTACCTTTATTCCTGAAAACTGTTATTAAATAAGATAACGGTATGAAAAGAAAGAAAAAGAAACTTAAGAAAAATAAGTCAATTAAATCAAAAAGACTTAAATCCAAAAACACCAATAAAAATCGAAAAAAAAATACCAGAAAAAAATCAAAAAAAAAAAGAATAGTCAAAAAAAAAAGAAGAAAAAAAATTAAGACTCGAAAAAAGAAAGTTATTACATCAAGAGCAAAACGTAAAAAAGTTGAGAAGACTAGAGCACTAGTTTTAGGAATTCTAAGTTTAAGTGACAAAATTAAATCAATACTCAGGTTTAACTTAAATCTTGATAAATCTCTTCAAAATTTTTTTCAAGGTATATCTAACCGAGTTTCAAATATTAAAAAAGTTATTCAAGAAGAAAGAGCAAAGCAAAAACAAAAAAAAATAAAAGAAATGGAAAGAGAAAAAATTGAATCAAAAAAACGTTTTATGCAACAAGAGCAAATTATACTCAGGGCAAAAGCTTTAGAACTTAAAGAAGAAAAAGAATTAAGTCGCCAATTATCAATCGATCTAAAAAGATTTTTACGCGAGGACCAGGCTGAACTTAGAAGAGAGCGCGCTGAAAAACAGAGGAAGTTTTTAGAGCAAATTAAACTTGAAAAGAAAATTGAGAGTTTTGTGCGAAGAGAGGAAAAAGAAGTTCAAGCCCTTTCAAAATATGTATTAAGTCAGCAAAGAGAGTCGTACGAAGAAGTCAAATTGCGAATAGATAAGATTAAAGAAAAATATAAAGCTTTAAGACAACAGAAAATTGAGGAGGCAATAAGAGATCGATTAACTCAATTTGGTGTTGAAGTAAAAGACAGTGATACTAAAGAAATATTATTAGAGAAGGAGAGAGTTTATAACGAGGAGCGAGAGAAAGTAGAGTATGCACTTGAGTCTTTCTACAGAGCTTCGCATTCACTTTGTTTTATGATTTCAAAAAGATATTTAAGCAAACACCTTCCTATAATGAGGTGTATCGATAAAAGGATTGAGGAGTCTGCTATATATATTAAATGGGATGATACTCCTGAAGACGAGTGGCTTATTTGCATTTACTTAAAAGATGACTCTCCCATTGAGGGGATAGTTATTGAAGACAAGACCGACCCAGAAAAAAATATTTCAAAAGAATTCCAGAGAGATCAGATCTTTAATGCCTCAGATTTTATGGTCGACTCACTTACTGCTTTACTTGAGAAAGAAAGAAATAAAAGAAAAGCTAGTTGATAAGATCTTCTAATTTTTTAATCTCACCAATTTTAAATATAATTGTCTCTTCTTTTTTGTAGCCAAATTTTTCAGCATTTTCTTTAAACCTTATAGGAGGTTCCCAGATCGGCTCCAAACTTAATATTGCTGTTCCCCAATGCATTCCTATAACTTTTTTTACCTCTAAGTCTTTCATTAAAGATAAAAGCTCTTCAGGATTTGCGTGTGCTGTAGATTTATCCTTGACTGGAACAAGTGGATAAAAATTGTAGGCACCTAAATTTCCAAAACCCAAATCGATAGGGCCAAATTTTTTTCCCAATTCCTTGTAGAATGGCGCTGGTCCAGTATCGCAAGCAAAAAAGATTTTTTTATTTTTGTATTCAATTAAAAAGCTACCCCAAAGTGATCTATTTGTATTTCCATCTCCCCATATCCACCGTTTAGACCAATGTTGACTTGGAAGCATAGTTACTGTGATTTCATCATTAATTTTAATTTTATCAAACCAATCCATTTCTTTAACAGTATCTTTTTTATATCCATTTTTTGTAAAATATTTCCCAAGTTTAAGAGGTACAAGAACTTTAGTATTCTTATAAGGAAAGTTTTTTATCGTACGAATACTCATGTGATCATAATGATTATGTGTCAGCAAAAATAAATCTATTTTAGGAAGTTCTTTAAGAGCTAAAGGGGACTCTATGTATTTCTTGGGACCAAACACCATAGGTCCATAATTTTTTTCAAAAACTGGATCAGTAATAATTGTGGTATCCCCAAGTTTAATAATAAAGCTGGCGTGATCAAGCCACATTACATATGAGTCGGATTTATGTTTTTCAAGATTTTTTAAAACTATTTGTTTATCAATTACATGTTCAGGTGGATAATCAATCTTAAGTTTCTTTTTTTCCTCCCTGAAAACTTTCCAATCCCATTTAAAATTAGGATCTCTTTTTGGACCTCCCTCGAGGTTTCTAAAAGCGTATAATTTTCCGTCTTTATAAATGTGATGATAAGGTTTTTTTTCCATGGCATTTAAACTAATACTTAATGAAAATAATGTACACAGAATAAGGGGTATTCGCATACCCCTTATTAGCACAGACAATTAAATTTAAAAGGAAATTAAATATCTGAACAATTTGATTTATTTATTCTCTTATCAAATGATTTAAGCGCTTCTTTTGAAATGACCCAAACATATGAGCTTTCTTTTAAACCATTTTCATCAGCAGCTGTACATCTTTTGCCAAATTTTACTTTGGCCATGTTGCTTCCAGCACAATTAGTCAACATAAGCAACAACATAAAAGTAGATAATATTTTCATGATTAAAATTTAAAGTTAGAGTCTGTGCTTTGCTTGGCATAATTTGGACCAAAAAAAGAAATTGAAACTTTATTGAATAAGATAAACTTTAGCTTTATGATTGAAATTATGTCTAAAAGCCACATTTATAAATTGAAAGTTTATGTTGAAGATGTTGACTTTGGTCGAGTATTTTACTCTAGATATCTTCAGTATATTGAGAGAGCTAGAACAGAGCTAATACACGAAAAATTTGGTCTTACTTTAACTCAACTTATGAACGAGCACGACATAATGTTTGTCGTTAGGAAATGCAACATTAAATATCTAAAATCAGCAGTTTTTGAAGATAATTTAAGTGTCGAAACAGCTGTTTTAAAAAAAACCAACGTTAGACTAAACTTGCTTCAAGAGGTTAAAAGAGATGGGGAAGTTCTTGTTAGTGCAGGAGTGGAACTAGCAGTGGTAGATCGAAGTGGGTCAATAAAAAAACTTTCTAAAGATTTTTTTGCAAAAATTTAAATTTGGCTAAGAAACGCCTAATATCTGCCTAAATTTACGTTATAAACTATATTCAACTCAAGTTTGCAAATTCAGCAATACTCATAGAGTTAAAAATAAATTAAAAGGAATCATGAGAATTAAACAACTAAAAAAACACAAGTTAAAAACAAGCATTAATAAGAAATTCAAAAAAATCTCTCTTTTCGAACTTCAAAATAGTCCAAAATTTCTAAATTTTAGAGTTCGAGCATAATCTTTCCTCCTAAATAAATCAGTGGCTTAATCTAATTAGGCCATTGTTTTTATACCAATAATTGTTAAATTAATCTGTGAAGCGTAATAAACTGAATAACAAAGTAGCAATTATTATGGGATCTCAATCGGATCATTCCATAATGAAAGAGTGCGCGAAAATTTTAAAGACTCTCAAAATTAAATACCAAATTTTAATAGTAAGTGCGCACAGAACACCAAATAGAATGTTTGAATTTGCAGAGTCAGCCTCAAAAAACGGTTTTGGTGTTATTGTGGCTGGAGCAGGAGGTTCAGCACATTTACCTGGCATGGTGGCATCTTTATCTTCCTTGCCAGTTATTGGAGTTCCGATAGAAACAAAAAAACTTAAGGGTTTAGATAGTTTGTTATCAATAGTGCAAATGCCGCGAGGTTGTCCCGTTGCCACAATGGCAATTAATGGATCTATGAATGCAGGGTTACTTGCTGCCTCGATTATTGGAAATTTTGATGAAAAAATTAAATCAAATTTAGAAAAGTGGAAACGTTTACAAACCAAATCCGTTAAAAAAAAACCGTAATGTAATGACAATAAGCACCCTAGGGATCATTGGTTCAGGTCAACTTGGATCATTACTTTGCCAGGCTGCAAAAAAACTTAATATTAAAACTGTAGTAATATCAGATGATGAAAATGGACCTGCCCAAAATTATTCGGATGAATTTATCTACTCACAATACGACAACAAAGAAAAGATAAAAGGGTTTGTTAGCAAAGTCGATATTATCACTTATGAGTTTGAAAATATTCCAATAAATATTTTAAATGAGATCGATAAAGAAAAAAAAGTCCTACCTAAACCTGAAATAAATAGAATAATTCAAAACAGAAAATTAGAAAAAACTTTCGTCAATGATTTAGGTATTAAAACTACAGACTGGGCCTTTATCAAACACGCTGTAGATGTCGAAAAGAATAAAAACTTATTACCCGGAATTTTAAAATCAAATACACTTGGTTATGATGGACATGGACAATATGTTTTAAATTCTCTTGATGATGTAAAAAAAAATTGGTGTTTTACTGCTGATTATATTTTAGAAAAAAAGGTAAATTTAAAAAAAGAGATATCAGTAGTAATAACAAGATATTTAAATGGTGAAACTTATATTTATGAGCCTATAGAAAATATTCATAAAGACCAAATCTTAAATCATTCAAAAATCCCTGCAGATATAAATAAAGAAATTTTTATTAAAGCACAGAGTAATGCAAAACTTATTTCAGAAAAATTAGATTATATTGGCACGATGTGTGTTGAATATTTCATCGATCAAGATGATAATTTGTTAGTCAATGAAATTGCTCCAAGAGTGCATAATTCAGGTCACCTAACAATAAATGCATTTTCCATAAGCCAATTTTCTGGACATGTTGCAGCTGTGTGTAATCTCGGTGTAAAAAAAGTTGAAAAAATTTCTAACGCTGAAATGTTTAATGTCTTGGGAAAAGATATCGAGACTTATAGGTCCAAAACATTTAGTAAAAATGAATTTTTTTATGATTACGGGAAAAAATCAATTAAAGATAAAAGAAAAATGGGACACCTTACGGTTTTAAAAAAATAATTATTTAATTGTTATTCTATGCATAACTCTTCTGCAGTTCTTAATTTCACTAGCCATATGCAGAATACTTAAATTATCCCAAAGACAGATATCACCTTTTGTCCATTCATATGAAAATATAAAATCTTCTTTATTGACGTGATTTACTAAATAATTTTTTAAATATTCAGCTTCGTCTTCCTTTACATTTTTAATCTTCATTAAATGTCCTGGAGATACATAAAGAGTTTTCTTTCCATCTACAGTAATAACTATTGGATGTTCGGCTTCCATACTTTCTGAAGATTTTATTCCCATTTCTTTTTCTCGTTCGAGTCTGGTTATTGCTATCGGACCTGCTGATGAAAAAACTCCAGTAGCGTCTTTAATTCTTTCTTTAATGTCGTCTGGTAATTTATCGTAAGCATTAAAGCCAGATGAGAATATAGTATTACCTTGGCCAACCGGTATTTCTATACCCATTAACATTGTATATCTAGGTCTATCATTAGCTAAATAACTTGTATCCTGATGAAGCCAGCTAGAGCCGAAACTTAAATTTTTATCATCAGGCTTTCTCTCGATTACATTTATAAATGGAAATTTTTCATCTAAACCTTTAAGTCTTGGATACACTACTGGTTGACCTATATTCTTTGCGAAATTTTGATAGGTCTCAGGGTCAAGATTTTGTTCTTTTATAAATATAACTCCATACTTGTTTAAAATTTTTTTTATTTCTATTGCCTGATCTTGACCTAGGGATTTTAAATTAATGTCGTTGATGTAAGCTCCAACATTATTTTTTCCTGGTGAGATAGATAAATTCATTTAGTTCAAAGGTTTAATTAAAGCAGGGTCATTATTTACTGGATTATTAACATCTTTTGATATCTCATGAAACTTTAAATTGGGTGGTTTAATAGAGTTTAATATTTCCATAGCATCTTTTTTAATGTTTAAATAATTATTAATCTGGCTTTGATTAATAATCATTGGTTCTCTGTGATGAATTGTACTAATTTTTTCAGTTGCTTCTCTTGTAATTATACAAAATTGGTCATTCTGATATATCCCGGCAAAATACATCAATTCATCATCCTCTTTTGAAAAGTAATAGGGAGTTTTTGTTTTATCTTCTCTTTTCCATTCATAATACCCATCAGCTGGAATAATACATCTTGAAGTCTGGATAAGATTCTTAAAAGTAACTTTTTCCATAAGGGTTTCTCTTCTTGCATTGATAAGAGGAGAAAATTTGTCTAATTTTTTAGACCAACTCGGTACTAATCCCCACTCATAAAGCTCAAGAGCCTTACCATTTGAATAGGATTTTATTACAGGTAACTTTTGAGTTGGGTGTGCATTATAATTATCTGTGTCTTCAACCTTTATGTTTGTTTTTACCAAATCAACGGTTTTAGTTACTGGTTTTCGAATACTAAATCTTCCACACATTATTTATTCTTTCTATCTCTTTTAAGCTTTCTCTTTTCTTTTAAAGATAACTTTGCTTTTTTCATAAAGCTTCTATCTTTTTGACTTTTACCCGAATATCTTTTTGACATACTTATTCCTCTATTATTTCATGAAATTGTTCACCTAGTCCATCTACTTTTAGGTGAAGTTTGTCACCTGCCTTTAGAAATTCAGGTTTTTCCATTTCCATTGCAGTACCCGCAGGTGTCCCGGTAGTGATAATTGTCCCAGGATACAAAGTCATAAATTGACTTAAATGAGAAATTAAAAAATTGAAATTGAAAATCATTCTTTCTGTATTTCCAGTTTGTCTTCTGTTGCCATTTACATCTAAAGCTAAATTAATATTGTTTAAATTTTTAATTTCATCTTTAGTTACAAGATAAGGCCCTGTTGGTCCTGCTATAGACTTACCTTTAATCCATTGACCTCCCCTTTCTTTTTGCCAAGATCTTTCAGATATGTCATTAACAATACAGTAGCCAAATACATAATCTTGAGCATTTTCCTCTTTAATATATTTGCCTTCTCGACCAATAATCATGCCGACTTCAACCTCGTAATCCATTTTACTAGCAGACTTAGGTTTTATTATTTTATCATTAGGACCCTGAATACATCCTGAGCTTTTATTAAAAACAATTGGTTCAGTTGGTAATTTTGATTTGGTACCTTCTGCATGTGCTTTATAGTTCAAACCTATTGCTAAAAAATCTACGGGATTTGAGATGCAAGAGCCAATTCTAATGTTTGAGTTAATTTCCTTCAGTTCAGATAATTTTATTCTTTTTAATTTATTTAATGTTTCTTCATTAATTGTCTGTGGATTTAAATCTTTAATATGATCTGATAAATCCCTAACCACATTATTACTATCTAAGGCAGCAACAATTTCACTTCCTAATTCACCAACTCTTAATAATTTCATTGATTAATTTTATTCTTGGAATCGCTATTTTACAAATCTTTTGATTCTTTCCTCAGTAGTCGTTTCAGGACCAGAGTAAGGTGTTTCGTAACTATTAGTCTTTGTTAGAACATCAATACCCTTAGTAAAAATAAAGATAAAAAAAACAATAAAAAAGACTGCAAATATTTTTGCAGGGTTATAATTCCCAGATTGAAAAACACTGACTGGTTGTTCTTGTTTTTTGTGAAAAAATTTAAAAGTTAAGTAAACTGCTATGATTAATCCAATATGCGCCATAACTACTCCAGCCCAACCAAAAATAAAAGAGGTTACGCTAAATACATAGAGGCTAAAGACAGTGGACCAAACAAAAGACAAAACAATTAAAATTTGAAGCCTTACAGACTTCGGCAAGCTTCTTAAGTCGTTTTTACTATCATCAAACATGATGTTAGCTGCTTCAGTCATCCAATTTTTAAAACTTTCCATAACTGCCTTATATACTTTTTAAATTGAAATTTAAATTATTATAAATTTCGCACTAGTTTTCTTACTTTTTCCATATGTGAATTAAATTTTTCTTGTGTCATACCTGGTAAAACCTCATAAAATCTTATGTAGGTTGTTTCCATTCCACCAAGTTTTAAAACTCCTGCTTTAATTCTCCTAAATGGAATATTTTGAAACCAGGTTTGAATTGAAAACCAATTACCACCGTAAGACATCGACATTATAGCCTTTCTACCTTTCATCGCACCTGCAACAGGGTAACCCCAATTACCAACAAGTCTTTTAAATGAGAAAAACCATTTAGGAGCTAAAGTTAAATCAATCCAATTTTCCAAAATTGCAGTAGCTCTAAGATTGTAACATGGTGAAATCATAAACAATACATCACTATCTTCTAGTCTTTTTCTATAATCTAAAATTTGATCATTAGGGCCAGAACCGTCAAAAAAAGGGATTGGCTTTTCCTCATGTAAATTAATTAAATCAATTTGATGACCTAATTTTTTTGCTTCTTCTATAAAAGTATCTCTTACGGAAGCATTAAATGATTTTTTTATGTCGTGATGGCCGTAAACAATAAAAATTTTTTTAGACATCTTTATTTGTCTATATCATTTTTTTCATTTTTTCGTATTAGAAATCCCGAACCTATCCCCACTGCAATGGCTGATATAACCCACGAGTATTCTTGTTCGCTGAAAAGAACTAATAGACCAAAACCTATAATGATTACTCCTAAAAGCTTATTATCCATTGACAAATATAAACCTTATATTAAAGTTTACTTACCCATCTGTCATGGGAAAAAAGACTCGGCATTCGACATGCCGGACCTATAAAGGGTTGCAAAGTCGGTAGAAATGAAAGGAGTTGCTATGAATAGATTTAGCAAACTGTATGGAAATTCTGCCGTTAAAAAAGCTGAGCAGAAACTCTCAATGCAGTTAAGTAAAAACCAAAAAGCCCCCGAGGCTAACGCCAATGGAACGGCTGGTTATTTGGTTAAAAACGGAAAAAATTCCGGAAAAATTTTGAAGCATTTAAAAACCGATAAAAATCAGCTTTAAACTTTTATAGGGTGGGGACTTTAAAATCCCCACTCAAGTCTTTAATATCCTCCTAATGGAAAAACAAAATTTTTATGATCTTAATTTTGATCAACTAAAAGCTTTTTTAATTGAAAAAGGAGAAGTAGAGCCAAAAAAAGCAAAGATGAGGTCTCAACAACTTTTTAATGCAGTTTATAAAAAAAATATTAAAAGTTTTGATGAGCTTACAACATTTGGAGCTGAATTAAGAGGCAAGATCAAAGATTTGATTAGTCTAGAAAAACCAAAAATTATAGATGTTCAAAAATCTAAAGACGGGACTATAAAATTTCTTTTAGAGCTTAAAGATAAACGTAATGTTGAGACAGTCCTTATTCCGGATAAATCTGAAAGCAGATATACAATTTGTTTATCTGTATCAGTGGGTTGTTATCTCTCTTGCGAATTTTGTGCAACAGCTCAAATTTCGAAAAAATTAGTAAGGAACTTATCACCAGGAGAAATAATTTCGCAAATAATTTTAAGTAAAGATTATATTAATGATTGGTCAACACAGAAAAAAATAACTAATCAAGTATTGATGGGTGAAGGCTCGCCTTTTCTAAATTTAGATAATGTAAAAGTTGCCATAGACAATTCAAAAAATAAAGATGGCTTGGAGTACGGAAGAACTAGAATTACAGTAAGTACAGTAGGAGTAGGAACTAAAAAAGACAATTTAGATGCAATAGAGTGGGCTGCAAATGAGTTAGATGTTTATCTTGCATGGAGTTTACATAGTTCTATACCAAAACACAGATCAGAATTAATGCCAATAAATGATAAATATTCAATTAATTCATTATTACCAAAACTAAAAAAATATTATGAAAAAACAAAATTACCTATTTTTATTGAGTGGATATGTTTAGATGAGAATTTAACAGATGAACACGCTAAAGAACTAATAAAGATAATGAAAAAAGTTCCCTCAAAATTAAATTTGATTGAGTTTAATCCTTTATCAAATAAAGATTTCAAACCAGCAACTCAAGAAAATATTGATAAGTTTTCTAAGACAATTCAAGATGCAGGTTTTCTTTCTCTATTTAGAAGAAGTAGAGGTAGAGACATAAATGCATCTTGTGGATCTTTAGCTAATAGTAAAGCTATACTTAATGGATAATTTACATATTTTTTTAGGTGCAACAGTTGCGGACGCAGCGACTAGACCTCTACATTGGGTATACGATCCAAAAAAGTTAAAGAAATATATTAAGGGAAAAAAAGAAATAGCTTTTTTGAAAAAAAGTAGAAGTCCATTTTATTCGATCAAAACAGGTAAAGTTTCCGGCTACAATGATGTTGGACAAGTAATGTTTAGAACATTAATTTCAACAAAAAAAAAATCAAATGTTTTAAAAAATTTTAAGAAAAATGTTGTCAAAAATTTTGGACCAGGTTCCGCTTATTGGAAGAATTTAAAACTCAGAAAAAAATACAAAAAGATTAAATGGAAAGGGCCCATGAATGGTCCATGGATCCACCAAAACATATTAGAAACTATTCAAAACATTAAAACTAAGAAGAGCACAACTGGAGGCAAAAAGGTAAACGAGTCTGATGGTTATTGCGCCGCTTTACCTTATTTTCTTTATAATAATTCAGAACCAGACTTAAAAAGAATTATAAAAAGTGTAGCTAATTCTAAAGTAAATGAAACTTATGCGTTAGCAAAATTAGAGATAATAGATCTAGCAATGAAAGGTGAGAAAAGTCCTGTAAATGCTTTTGCAAGAAAGTATGGGAAAAAACGTTATTTCAAATACGTTGTTGATAATATTAAAAAGGTTTTAAGATTAAAAAAACATAATCATTCAAAAGTTGTAAAGAAATTTGGAAAGGCGTGCAGTTATCCGGGTACGTTCATGGGCTCCATTCATGCCATGATTACCTCTCATAATTATAAATCTGCAATTATTAAAACTATTAAGGCTGGGGGTTGTAATTGCTCTAGAGCTAATTTTGTAGGAGCTTATTTTGCTGCTTATAAAGGTCTAAAAAATATTCCTTCACAATGGATAAAAAAAACTTTACCAGCTAAAAACATTATAAAACATCTTTAATTAAGGCTCATCATCTACCTCTAAGTCATCAGGAATAATATCTGGATCGTTTCTCATTTTTAAATTTTCAATCTCTTCATAAAGATCTTGAATAAGCTTTTCTTTTCTCTCATCAAAATCGATAATGTTAGGACTATTCTCGATAATCTTTTTTGAGATATTATTTTCATTTTTCCAAATATCTTCACAGTCTCTTAAAAAATCTGAGCTCCATGGATTTTTAATTCCAAAAGTAGCACCATTTAATGACACCCACAGTATTCTACATAACTCGTTATATTCTTTAAAATCAAGTTTTACCGAACATTTTTTTAAAATTAGATCTAATTCTTCTCTTTTAAAGTTCACTGTGCTTTAAAACCTCAGATTTAATTTTTTTTGAATTTTCAATTAAATTTATTTTATTTTGTTGAAATAATAAATAAGGAGAAACATTGGTCTTAATCATGAATAATAATTTTGATTTATTTTTTTTTTCTATTTTACAATAAAGGCACCATTTACAATCGCTGCTATCTGGCTGCCTTTCAATTCTGACCTCGACTTTATCCGCAGATAAAATTTTCATTAATGAAAAGTCCTGCAGTCCTGTTCAAGGTCATATAATACTTGAGGGTGAAGATGACCTTTTCCATAGCAAATAATACAAAGCCTAGTTTTTTCTCTAAAAATTCCAAACCTGCCAAAAGTTATTAATGGAGTCCTAATAATTTCTCTACCCGCACCAAAACAATAAATACATTTAATCTTTGTTATCATTTTTACTCCTTAGAAAGTTATCAATTAGGAAACTTATTATTAAGATGTATGAAACAAACAAAATTACACCACCGCCTCTTACTAAATCAAAGATTTCATATTTAATTCCAAGAGTTAAAAAAATAATACCTGAAATATTAAATAAAAAAGCAAATGGAGCACAAAATCTTGGAGTTATCCTGAATGTCCAAATATTCCACATTGCTATGAAAAGCAAAGCAGTAGCAGCCATTCTCATTGCCAAAAGAGGGATTTCATACGACACTAATTAGGTCTCCTTTGATCTGAAGATGAAATATTGGAAAAATCTTTAGCGAATTTTTTTCTAAGTTTGACTGTACTACTGTCATCCCAATTTTCTACCATTGATATAAAATTCTCATTTTGAATATCATCATTTAAAAGTTCTTCATCAAATTTAATTTGAACCGGTAAAGAAAAGTTTACGACCTGACCACAAATTATTGCCTGACCATTTGCTAGATTAGGTAACTGGGCAGTATCCTCTTTATCTGCGTATTCTGATGTGTCTCTACAAAACTTTTGAGCTTTTTGATTTTTTAATCTTAAATAAATATGAGAGTTGCATTGGCTTATGATGGTATCATCAAGTCTATCTGGCTGCTGACTTACTAAACAAATTCCTGTGCCAAATTTCCTTCCTTCTGTTATTATTCTTCTAATTGTTTCAACAGACGGTAAATTATCTTTGTTTTCAGATCTCGATGGAACAAAATTTTGAGCCTCTTCTATAATTGTTAGGAATGGACAAATTTCCTCATTTATTTCTTGTCTTATATTAAATAACGACTCCATTAAAATAGACAATATCGCACTAGCGGGTAGAGACTGATATCCTTTAAGATAAAGTATACTTAACTGACCTTTACTTATAATTTTTTCAGGCTCCGTTGCTGGATCTGGCAACTCCTCAAATTTTAAATCACTCATTTTTTTTCTATGCTTGTAATTAGTTTGTTCCATCTTATTAAGTCTTTTTAAAACTTCTCTTAAACTCCTAGTTACGACATAAATACTTGCGGGCTTATGTTGGTTGTAAGTACTTTTTGCTTTATCGATGGTTTTTGTGCTACGCATTTTATAGATTTTGTTAGACTCGATAATTAATTTTTCTATATATTTAGATAAATCACCTCCTTCATAATTATTTTTACTAATAAGCGTATCAAGGTAGTCATTCTGAGGGTCGGTAAGTTTTTTTCCTAATTTTTCAATTAATGTATAAACAATTTCTTTATCATCTGAATTCACTGATAATTTGGGGTAAAAAAGTTTTACTTTATTGTCTTTGAAGTATTTTTTTTGTTTTTGAACAAAACCCAAATAATCTCCATGAATATCTATAACTAATAAAGGATAGTTTAATTTCATGTATTCAGAAATAATTCTTCTTACAGCTACAGTTTTACCTGCACCAGACATTCCGGTTACGAGCATGTGTCTAGCAGCTAGCTTTTCAGCATCTATTTGAATTTTTACGTTCTTTCTTGTAGATAAGTTGCCAAGTAAAATTGGAAATTTCGCACCAAGATCACTCACTAATAGTTTTTCTAAATCTTTTTCCGATGGATAAGTAACCATTGCGGCTGGTTTTACAGGATAATTTAAGGGCTTTAACTTAAGTTTCTGATCTGTATTTTTGGTATAACCTAAAATATTTACGTTACAAATTAACTCGTCCCTTGTAGTTGGTAAAATGGTATCAGCAATGTTGATATTTTCATTAGTAAGCTCCTGCGCTGCTTCTCTGGGAAAAAATTGATTAAAACTATCAATACTAGTAATTTTACCCCAAACTGTAACTTCTATTATCTTATTCTCATCTATATCACTTGGAATTTTTGTTTGTGTGCAAACAATATCTCCTTTACTTGCCTTATGACTTTTTAAGGTAAATGAAAATTCATTAATGTTTGTTTCACCTAATACTGTTCCAATAACTGGCCATTTATTTGACTTACTCATCTTCTTAACCCCCTAGCTGGTCTATTTGACCATCCTCTATTTTTTTTTGATAAGATTTTAACAGCCAATGAGATTGTATTTTTATCTCTTTTTGCTATCGCTTTCTTTAATAGGTAAGACGTATGATAATTCCTAGATGCCTTAGATAACCAGTTAGGTATCTTTGCAAATTTGTCAACCACGTCTAATCCTATTGGAAACGAATATGATGGAAGCAATTTTGATACGGCAAGGATATAATGATAATCTTTAATAAAATTTTCTGGATAATTTAAAGTTTCAATTCTTATCGGACACTGGTTATCAGTTACTTTGATATAACCCATAAAGATATTCGGGTATTGTTCAACTACATCGTCCCAAATAGATTTTTGAATTATTTTATAACCATAAAATTGTTTTTGAATTTCTAAAGGCTTTAGACCTTGATTCTTTTTGAGTATTATTTCAAATAAATTTGTGTCTGTAATTCTATATTTGTTAATTACAGATATTGTTTGAGAATAATCTTTTTGAGAGATAATCCCTTTATTTTTATTTATAAAGAGGATATTTTTTATATAAGACGCAGAAACTGCCGTTTCGACTACACCCCAAATAGGAAACTTACTTTTTTTTATAAACTTAATACATTCAAGATATATATTAATAAAATGTCGTTGATCTTTGTTGAGCTTCCTATTGTTGTTGAATGGCAAGATATTTTCTACTGCAAATTGACAGAATGGAGGGAAAGAAGCATGAGTAAAAGGAGTTAGTATAGCCTGAATTGGTCCGTGTAAAAAACAATAGTCTAAACTCTGTTTCATTAAAACATGTTTAACTAACGTTGCTGCTTCAAAAATAATTCTGGCTCCATCTTTTTTTCGAGATAAAAGAGCTTCTTCTTCGTGAGCGTCCTCTAAAAATTCATAAAGTTCATTATTAGGGTCGTAAAGATCTCCCAAGAAGATCATATTTTCTTCAAAAAGTTCTTTTTGTTTTGATTTGTTTACAATATAGCTTCCTGCTCTTATAGATAAAGGTGCTGTAGAAATTATAGAAGCTTTGTCTACACCTCCGTCTACAAACGCCACCGTTTTATTTTTATTCTTAATCCAAAAGTCATTAGGTATATATTCAAGATCAACTATGTGATTTCCATGTTTTAAAAGTTTATAAATTGTATTAGCAACATTATTAGTTACCTTTAAAAAATTATCTTGTACTTGTGGACTAGCTATCATTGCTTTATTCATAAAGTTTATGAATAAATTTGAGTTGTTTTTAATTGTTGAGTAAAAGTCTTTCATTAGTTTATTAATCCTCCAGTTGTATATTTGATTTTTCTTAAATTTCCGTTTCTCACTATTTTTAATTTTCTTTTGAACATTGCTTTATATAGTCGAGAAATGCGTTTGCAGAATTTAGCTGCTAGATATTTGTTTTTAAATGACCTTTGATGAACTTTAATTTTTCCAGCTCCTGAAGACACGAATTGATAGAAAGGTACAGAAAGAAATGAAGAATCGAATCCATGTCTTCTTAAGCTTTGCATTTTATTAATCCTCCTTTGTTTGTTTTTAATAAAGTTCATGAGGGGATATTTAATTTGTTTTGAAAAAAAAACAAGACAGAGTGCGTATTAGTTGCATGAAGATGTATTATAAATGTCAAAAAAGTCAATAAAATCAACAAAAATTGATATATTTTCACATTTTCATCTTTTCTGCGAAAATTTTTAGCTGAAAACAAGAAAGTATTGACAAAATTACTACAGATATTATATGAAGGATAATGGCAAAAGTTAAGAATATTAAAAAAGTTAGAGATAAACTCACTTTATGGGATACTCCAAAAACAAATGATGGAGAAAGAATGGCTGGAGGCTGGTCTCCAAGGCCTCCAACAGATGACCAAAAGAAAAATCTCTTCCTGCATGATTTCGAGATATTTACTACAATACAATCTAAAAAGAGTGGCACTCAGTCGAGAACAGCCGATTTTTCATATGAAGTAAAATTATTTTATTTTGATAAATCATTTTTAAGATCAAATGAGCATCAATCAATCAAACAAAAGCCTAGAGTCGATCAAGTAGTATTTGCAAGAAATAACGCTAAATTTACACACCGTATAAATTATTACGAGGCCAGCAAATTATTTTTAGAAATTTCTAAAAGAATAAAAGATAGATTTAAGCATGAGAAATTTATTAAAGAGTGGGATAACGTAATTAGCTCAGCATTTATAAACCATCTGAATCATATTGAACAACAAGGTAGAAGCATAGAGGTGATTAACAAGGGACAGAAAACTATATTTGATAGAAAGACACCAAATCAAATCTTAAATGAGTTAATTAAAAAGAAAAACTTAACCCCAAAAGAAATATCTGCTGGAACGGGTTTAAATGAAGCGACAATTTATAGACATATACAAGACACTTTGGACATAAATAGAAATTCAGCAAAAAGCTATGCAAAGTTTTTTGGTATGGATCCAAGTGAAATATTATTTAACGATATCGAACTACCTTTGAAAGGTTATGTTGATTTTTCGAGTGAAGGCGAAGCTTTCGATGTAGATTATATTATGGATCTTTATTTAAAAGATACTCAAACCTCTAATGAAAATGAAAACCCACTTAATAGTGTATTTAAGAAAGTCGAAATTCTGAGAAAAATTCAATTAGTAAAAGGTAAAATCTTTCCTGGAAAAATAAAAGAGCAGGAATTAAATGAAAAAAAGCCTGAAGAGTTTCAAACTCAATCTCTTGATAGTATTAATTGTCCAAGAGATATTTATAGGCCCGATGTGGAGGCAATAAGAGTAACGGCATCTGAAGGCCATTTAAACAATAAGGATATTTTTTACTATAAAGAAAATGAAAAAGAAAATTTAAAAAACCAACAACTTTGTGTTTTTGAAATCGACTCAAATGAGCTTAAACAAGAAATTTCACAAGATAAGACTTATAAGGAGTTATTATCTCAAAATAAAGATGCAAAAAAAGGAACTGATGTAATCGAGGTTATGAAACAAATAAGTGAATTATTAAAACCATCCATAAAATCGTCAATTTTTGTTGTGGGATACTACAAAAAAACTATAAAAGGTGTAACCTCAATTTACTCAACAGATAATGATTTAATAACTCAATTGGCTGGATCAAAAAACAATAACGAATTAAAAATGTTAATTAATTTACTGCAGTCGTCAATTGTACTAGAGAATGTTCAAACTATAAATATTTTCCCAGTTGTAGCTATCTTAGATAGTAAAAGGGTGAGTAAAAAAAGTGACTTAAGATCTCAATTAATTAAGCAAAGTAATTTAACTACTAATTTTTATAATAGAGAAAAAATAGACTCTCAAAAATATAAGAAATATTTAGAAAGTATTGAACAGACTTTAAAAGATAGTAAAAAAATTTCAGATGAAACTAGGGAAAAACTCAAGACTATAGAGAAAAGACAGCTAGAAAATATCACTATTCGAAAAAGATATAGACCAGATTTAGTTACAGAGGATGGAAAAATAGTAGAGTTTAAATCAGATATAACTCCACCAAGTAGAGAAACAGATTTGTACAAATATTTTGCTGAAATAAAAAAAAGCCAAGCAGAATTTAATCAACGTACCGAGAGAAATATCAATAAAGGTGTAATGAAACAACAAGCAATTGCTCAAGATGCTATGGCATTTAACAGGGAACTTAAATTAGAAATAGAAAAATTAAAAAATGAGGTTCAAAACTTAAAATCAAAAAATGACTGATACGAAAAAAAAACCTTTTATAAATGTAGAACAAATTGATGACAATAAGTTTTACGCACCATGTGAATTACCAAAATTTAACATTAGTATGAGAACAGCAGCTAATTGGCGAAAAATTGAAAGAAAAATTAATGGTATTAAACCTGCAGAAAAATATAAGAACAAATATGAAATGATTATTGAAGAGAAGAAAAAGATGAAAATTTTTATAGGCCCTAAATGGAAGAGAAAAGGAGCAAAACATATTGTTATTCAAGGAAAAGACTTAAGAATTTTTATAGTAAGAGAGGAGGAAATTAGAGAAAATGGATATTAACTTTTTTTTAATAGTAAATACTCTAATATTAATATCATTAATTATAATTGGCTTGTTAGGTTTTAAATATTACTCAATTTTTAAAAAAGAAAAACTTCTTGAAGAACAGAGAAAAAAAAATGAGGAAGAAAAATTTTCGGAATTTAAGAAGGAAATGACAAGCAAGTTTGAAAGTGTAGCAACATCTTACAATAGTTTTTCTAATAAAATTACAAAAGACATAACCGATTCATTTACGAGGTATGAGGAAAATGTAAAAAATTTTAATGAAAAAGTTCAAAAAATGGAACAGTCTCAAGAAAACTTAACAAAAATATTTTCTAATGTAAAAAAATTTGGAACTGCAGCTGAATTTTCGTTAGCATCATTATTAAAAGATCTTTTGTCACCAAGTCAATATATTCCTAACGCTAGAATCAAACCAGATACTACAGGAACAGTTGAATTTGCAATTAGACTACCAAAGGATGTTTTGGTAGCGGTTGACTCATTTTTTCCAGTTTCTCAATTAGAAAAAATAAAAGATGCTGATGAATTAAAAGATAAAAAATTATCTGCAGATGCAAGAAGAAAACTTGCGTCAGCGATTGATACTAAGGCATCTAGTATTAATGAACTTTATATTGATCCTCCAAAGACCGCACCTTTTGGTGTAGTTTATTTGCCAACTGAAAGTTTGTTTTTTGAAGCATGTAATTATAGAGATCCTAAAACAAAAGAACCATTAATTCATACACTTTACCGAGAATACAATATTAATATTTTAGGCCCAACAACTCTTTCTGTCTTTCTTCAAACTCTTCATTGGGGTTACGAGTCTGTTCAGATTTCTCAAAAGAGTAAAAAAATTTACGATGATCTTCAAAATTTAAAATTTAATTTCGTTAATCACATGAAATTAATTGAGGAAATCTACAGAAATGCGAATCTCACGATGAAAAAAATAGATGAAGCAGGTAAATCTGGAAGGTCAATCACAAATGTTTTAGCAAACATTGAGGAACCAGATACTATTGAAATTAATCCAGAAACAAATCCAAAGAATTTGAAGGTATTAAAATAATGGCAAACTTTGTATTTTACGATTTCGAAACAAGCTCATCAAATAAATATTGGGGCCAGATCATTCAGATAGGTGCTGTTTTAACAAATGACAAATTACAAGAGTTAGATCGTTTTGAAGCAAGATGTAAATTAAATCCTGGAATTATTCCTGAGGCAATGGCTTTAATCGTTAATCAAACCACCCCAAAAATGCTGCAAAGCGCAAACTTATCTCACTATCAAATGATTAGACAATTTGTTGAAACTTTAAAGAGATGGGGTAAAGCCACTTACATTGGTTTTAATAGCATCGACTTTGATGAAGAGTATCTGAGAAATACTTTATTTCAAACTTTAGAATATCCTTACTTAACTAGCACTAATGGAAACACAAGAGGGGATCTTTTAAGTTTAGCGCGAGCTGCTAATTTTTATTATCCAGATACTTTAAAAAATTCAACCAACGCAAAAGGAAACGCTGTATATAAATTAGATCAAATGGCACCTATCAATGGTATCAAACATGATGCGCATCAAGCCTTAGGAGACTGTATCGCCACTTTAGAAATTGGAAAAATTATTTTAAACAAAGCACCTAACGTTTGGAGAGCTAGTTTAATGACTACAGATAAAACTAAAGCTCTTGATTTAATTAAAAATGAATTATATTTTTGCACAGACGAGTTTTATTACGGAAAGAGCGTTGCTTTTTGTGAGACTTTTGTTTGTGAACACCCGATTTATAAATGGGCTAAGTGTTTTGATTTAAAGCATGACCCAGATATCTATTTAAAAATGAATGTTCAGGATCTTAAAGAGGCCATGGGTAAAAAACCAAAATTTATTAGAACGATCAGACATAATAAACATCCTGTGATTATGAACCCATCATATGCGATGAACCTGGATGAATATAAAATACTAGGACCTGAAAAATTAAGAGAAAGAGCTAACAAGATTAAAAATAACAAAGAATTTTCAGAGAAAATAGCGATTGTTTTAAGAGAAGAGGTTGAAGAGAAGGAGCAAACTAAATCTCAAGAAGATATACCAGTTGAGGAAAGTATTTATAAAAAATTTACTCCTACAGAAGATAATAAATTAATGAATAACTTTCATGAGATTGAATGGGAAAAAAAATTTGGTACTCTTGATAAGTTTCAAGACGAAAGACTAAAATACTTTGGTCATAAGTTATTATATAGAGAGAAACCTGAATTGTTACCTAAAGAACTATATAATGAAATTCATAAAGATGTTGCATTAAAACTTTTAAGTAAAAATTCAGAAAAATGGAATACGATCCCAAAAACTTATGCAGAAATTGATACATTGAGAGTAAAATTTGAAAAACAAGGTAACAAAGAAAATTTGACTTTTCTTGAAGATATTAACGTATACGTTGAAGATTTAGAAAAAAAATACTCAAGTGTGTAGTTGACAATAATTCAAAAATATTTATGAAGAGTTTATGGCGCTAAAAATTTCTACAGATGAAAAGTTTCAAGAACAAATTAATGGAAAAAAATTATCCTTGATCCAGATGAGTGCAATTTGGTGTAATCCGTGCCAGAATCTCAAAATAATTGTCGAGAAGATCTCAAATGATTTGTCAGATAAAATAGATTGTTATTATCACGACATAGAGCAAGCCCCTAACGAGCCCGTAAAATTTAATGTTAAAGGAGTTCCTACTTGTCTTTTATTCAAAGAAGGAAAACTTTTAGCAACAAAAGTAGGCGCGACTAGCGAGAAAGATATGCTTGAATTTATTAAACCTCATATTTAATTTTTATTTAAAATATTTCCACAGTTATACAGACTACCAAAACAAACAATAAGTTTTTTTTCTTTACTACTTATCTTCTTTAATGCTTGGGCAAAATTATCGCTTTTTTCTACATTTAATTTATTTTTAGTTGCTACTTTATATAGTTCTTGAGCCGAGACAGAATTGACTTCATTATCAATTGGCATTGTAATAATTTTTTTGAATACTCCCTTAAGTTGTTTAATAAACAAATCTGGATCTTTATTTTTAGTCATGGCCCAAATTCCATATTTAGGAATTTTAATTTTTTTTAAATATGACGCTAAGTTTTGCGCATCAGCAGTAGCATGTGCTCCATCGATCATGATTAATTCATTTCTATTTAGTTTGTTTTTAATTTTCCCTTTATTTAAGTATTGAAATCGACCTTCAAAAGATAGAAAAGGCAAAGCTTTTTGAATGACTTTTTTATCTATATTAAGATCAAGAGCTACTTTTATTGCAAGGCAAACATTTTCAAACATTCCTTTAGAATAAACATTTTTAGTATTAAGTTTTATTTTAAAATTTCTATCTTGGTAATAGTAATGGTTACCCGTTTTAGTAAGTTTCCATGTATTAGGATAAATAATTTTACTTTTATTACTTTTTAAAAGTCTTTTAACTTTTTTTAACACATATGGCGTCTGTTTACCTACATAAATATTTGTAAAATTACTAAGAAACCCGACATCTTCTCTAATAACCTCATCCAAGGTTTTTCTTTTTAAAAAATTTAAATGTTGTTTATTGATATTTGTGCAAATCTGAAGTCTTGGAAAATCATTTATATTGTTAGAATCCAGTCTCCATAGAGCACCTGTTTCTTGTATATTATAGTCAGCATTTATTTTTGAGGCATTTATAATGTAAATTAAAGTAAGACATTCAAAAACTGTTAAAGGGATATTTAATTTTTCTATTTGTTTTATAGTTTTTTTTATTTCATTATGATTTAAATATTTATCGCCCATGTAAAATCTTTCCTTTATGTCTCTTAGTGAAGGCGAAATATGAGTTGTTACCATTTGATTATTAGCTTCGATAAATGATTTTAAAGAAAATAAAGTAGTAAATTTACCAGACTCACCGATAACTGAAATTATATTTTTAAGTTTTTTTTCTGGATGTCCTAACAAACTTAAAGCTAATTTAATTCTTTTAAGCCCAAATTTTACTGATTTGTTAAATAGTTTGTGATTAGCTAGCTGATTGTAAAGACTGATCGACTGTGACATTGGACTCTTCTTTAGCTTGAGCCTCTGCTTTTTTCAATAGAACATTTAATAAAGTACCTATAGTTGAATTTAAATACTTCCTTTCTATAATTAAATCTAATCCGCCATGGTCTTTTACGTATTCAGCGGTTTGAAAATCATCTGGCAATGTTTCTCTTACAGTATCTTGTATTACTCTTCGTCCAGCAAAACCTATAACACTTTTTGGCTCCCCAATTAAAATATCTCCTAACATTGCCCAAGAAGCAGTTACTCCTCCAGTTGTTGGATTTGTTAAAACAACAATAAAAGGAATATTTTTTTTCTTTAATTCATTTACGGCTAAAGCTGTTCTAGACATTTGCATTAATGCTATTGAACTTTCATGCATCCTTTGTCCACCAGAGCAACTGAAAAAAATATAGGGCATATTATTTTCTATTGCGTATTGAGCTCCAGTAATAAATGCTTCACCAGATGCTGCCCCGAAGGATCCACCTATAAATCTAAAATCTTGAGCACCCACAACAGCATTAATATTTTGCACTAGTCCTTTAGCTATTAAAACAGCATCATCTTGCCCAGTTAATTTTCTGGCAGATTTTAAACGGTCTGTATATTTTTTTTTATCTATAAAATTTAAAGGGTCATCTTTTGGTAAAGGGGTTTCAATTAATTCAAATTCTTTATTATCGAAAAATGTACTAAACCTTTCTTTACATGTAAGCTTGTGATGTTCTCCACATTTTGGGCAAACTTTTTGATTGGACTCTAAATCCTCTTTGTAGATTAGATTTTTACAGCTACAAGTAGTCCAGAGATTTTCTTCTACTTTAGAAGATTTTTTCTCAAATAGAGATTTGATTTTTGGTTTAATAAATTTTGTTATCCAATTCATAAAATTTTATTTTTAAGATTGTACACAACTTTATCTAATTTTGTGACAGGATTTTGTCTCATTCTGAGCGAATCCGTAATAGTTTTGCACAACATACTCCCTACAACCAATCCATCAGCAGTTTTAAGGGATTTTATGGTCTTATTTGTAATTCCAAAACCAATTACAACGTTTTTTTTGGGGTTTAATCTTTTAATTTTTTTATAGTTTTCTAGTATTCTTTTAGGAGAAACCTTAAGTTTACCCCCAGTAGTCGAAAGCATCGATATGTAATAAATCATGTCATGCGAATCTTTTATAATTTTCTTCATTCTATCTTTTGTTGTTGTTGGAGATAAAAGTTGAATAAAATTAAGAGATTTTTTTTTACATTTTTTGGCAAACTGTTTATTTTCTGGCCAAGCTAAGTCTACACAAATTATACCAGACACCCCTGATTTTTTACAATCACTCACAAATTTACTTTCGCCGTACTGATAAATCATATTGTAATAACCCATTAATATTACAGGTTTTGTTTTATAAAGCTTTTTGAAATTTTTAACTATTCTAAATACATCTCTCATTTTAAAACCATTCTTTATAGATCTATTAGAACTGGTCTGAATTTGTCCACCATCTCCTACTGGTGTCGAATGAGGGAAACCTATTTCTACGAGATCAGCATGTTTTGCTATTGAATTTAAAATTTGAAGACTCTTTTTTTTATTTGGATCAGAAGCAACCGTATAAGTCAAAAGAGCTGGTCTATTTTCATTTTTACAATTTTCAAATGCTATTTGAATTTCTGATTTCATTCAGTATAAAAACCAAGTTTACTTTTGATTATTTCAGAATCTTTAAGCGAATGTCCGCATGAGTCTACGCAGATAACTGTGTCTTTACTAAGTTTAGGGGCTAAAGATATCGCAGTTGCGAATGCGTGACTTGGCTCAAGAGAGGGAGAAATATTTTCCATTTCTGAAACAAGCTTGTAAGCGTTTAATGCTTCCTCATCAGTAGCAGAGGTATATCTTGCTCTTCCTGTATCTTTCAAAAAACAATGTAAAGGACTTACTGATGGATAGTCGAGCCCACTTGAAAGACTCTCAGTTTCTCCGATTTGACCATCAGAGTCTTGAATACAATAGGCCTTGGCTCCATGAAGAATACCAAGTTTAGAATTGTTGCTCAAAGGTGCAGCGTGGAGCTTACTTTTTTTTGAACCTCCAGCCTCAACTCCAATCAGTTCAATTTGATTTTTATCGTAATCAATAAATTCACTCCAGAACCCGTATGCGCTAGATCCTCCTCCCACACAATTAAGTAATTTTAGTTTACTAGGTATTTTTCCAAATTCTTCAAACAACTGTACTTTCAATTCTCTTGAAATTTGAGAAGTGCTATATCCAGAAATTTTAACAAATATACATGGTCCTACAGTACTTCCAATTACCATGTGGACCGAGTCACAATTTGCAACCCAATATCTCATACACTCACTTACTGCATCAACAAGAGTTTGACTTCCCGAAGTTACAGGAACAACTTCAGCACCATATTTTTTCATTACGATCACATTTTTTTGTTGACGCTCGATGTCTCGTATCCCCATAAATATTTTACACTTTAATCCAAATTTTTTTGCTACCATCGCTAAATTCTTACCTTGCATGCCTGCTCCTGTATCAGTACATACATAACGTTTACCTGATCGCTTCGCGATTAAGCAGTGCACTATACATGAATAGATTTTGTGAGCAGTGCCAGGATTTTCAGAGACAACTTTAGCCCATACCTGAGCTCCACCTAAATAATCAGTCAAATTATCTAATCTAATAAAAGGTGTTGGAGACCCTACATAGTTTTTAAAGTAATAGTCTCTTTCTTCGATAAATTTTTTATCTTTCCTAAGTTTAGAAAATAACTTTTCTAAATCATCAATTGGTTTTTTTAGGGTTTCGGGAATATAGTTTCCTCCAAATTTACCACCCCACATGCCATTTCTATCATGCTGGTCAATTAGCGGTACCCCTTTTCTAATTTTTAAGCTCATTCACTTTACTAATAAATTTTTTTATTTTTTGATGATCTTTGTACCCTATTTGTTTATCTGATTCCAAGCTACTCGACAAATCACAAAAGGTAACTCCTAATTTTGCGATATTTTCAATATTATTTTGTGAGACAGAGCCTGCTAGCGCATACCTTTCACCTTTTGGAAGCTTTGAAATTAAATTTTTTGGAAATTCAATTGATTTTTCCATACCAGGAGTATCAAATAAGATAATGTCTGACATATTATACTTTCTATAATTATTTATATCTGCTTCTTTAAAAACCTTAACAGCTTTAATTGTTTTTATTCCCATTGATCTGATTTTTTTAACTCTTTCCTCAGATTCTGATCCGTGAAGTTGAATATAATCGAAATTTTTTAATACAATATCTTTAATAAATTCATCACTGGGATTAACAGTCACAGCAACAAATAACGATTTTTGTTTTTTGTAAGTTTTCAGTTTACTAACTTCTTTTAAATCAAGATTTCTTGGAGATTTCGCATAAAATATGAAACCCAACAAGCTTACACCTAAGTCGATACAAAGCTGCACATCTCTTGCAGGGTGTAAGCCACAAATTTTAACTTTCATGTTATTTTAACTCTTTAATAATTTTTTTTATATTTTTTCTTATATTTCCATTTATTATACTTCTACCCATTACCAAGGCAGTAGCACCTCTTTGAAAAGCCTGCTTAGGGGTCATCACTCTCTTTTGATCTCCCTTTAGATCTCCGTGTAATCTTATACCTGGTGTTATTATTTCTTTTTTAAAAACTTTCTTAACCAATTGAATTTCTTGAGGACTACAAACGATAGCATCTAACTTTGCCCTAGATGCTAATCTAGCTTGCTTAAGGACAAGCCTTTTCACATTTGTATTAAAACCAATTTCTTTTAAAGCTTTATTATCAAGCGATGTAAGCACAGTAACCCCTATTAACTTAGTATTGCCAGAAAACTTTTTAGCTGCTTTGATTGCTTCTAATCCTGAGCTTATATGAATTGTTATATAATTAAATTTTAAATCTTTTACTGCCTTAATAGATGCAGCACAAGTATTTGGTATATCAGCAAGTTTATAATCTCCAAATGTAATTTTATTTTTAAGACCTGATATGAAACGCCTACCTTTTTGCGAATTTAAAAATTCTAAACCAAATTTATATCCGAATTTAATTTTTGAATTTTGTGACTCTTTAATTATTTGTCTTACTTTTTTAAGATTAGTTGTGTCACAAGCAATAAAAATTTTTGGTTTTTTCATTTATTAACTATTTCTTTAAGTTTCTTACTAGCTCTAAACCTTATCTTATTTTTTTCAGGAACATAAATTAATTCTCCAGTTTTAGGGTTTCTCGCAGAGTATTTTTCTTTAATTTTTTTCGTAAAAAAGGTACCAAAACCTCGTAATTCAATGTTTTTTTTTTCTTTCAAAGCGTCTTCAATACTCTGACAAAAAATATCGATTACTGTTTCTAATTCACTTTGGGATAGTTTTGGATTTTTTTCTTTTAATTCTTTGATTATCTCAGGTCTTGACAATTACTTATCTTTTTTTGTTTTTTTTCCTAATGCTTTCTCAAATATACCTTTAAGGGTAGCACCAGACTTTGTTGCTCCCTCTCCAAATTTAGCGATCAAAGATTTTTCCTCATCGATTTGAGCTGCTTTGACGCTTAATTTTATTTTCCTTAATTTAACATCTAATTCAGTAATTTTTGCATCTAAGGCATTACCTGGTGAAAAAACTTCTGGTCTAGCATCAGCAGAGTCTTTCGCTAAGTCACCTTTTCTAATATTTACAATTAGTTTTTTCTCTTTGTCGATTGATACTTTTACACCTGTTTTTAATACCTCGTGTATTCGTGTAGTTATGATATCTCCAACTTTCTTTTTATTATCTTTAAACCAATCTAAAGGATCTTTATCTAAAGCCCTTTTTGAAAATCTAATTTTATCGTCCTTTATCTCAATTATTTTAACGTTGATAACGTCCTTTTTTTTGTATTTTTTAAGATTATCAATGTTCTCCTCGTAAGATATTTCTTTATAATGCAACATTCCAGATAAACCAGAGTCCACTAATTCAGCAAAAATAGCTTTGTCAGTAACATTACTTACTTTTACTTTCACTTCTTGGCCAATTTTATCTTTTATTTTATTCCATGGATTTTCTAAAGTTGCTTTATACGATAGTGAAATCCTCTTAGTTTCTTTATCAATGTTGACAATTTTAAATTTTATTTTTTGAGATACAGAAAGTACCTTACTTGGTTTAATATTTCTGCTTGTCCAATCCAGCTCAGAGTTGTGTATTAAGCCTTCAATCCCCTCTTCAATTTTTACAAAACAACCATAGTCGACAATTTTAGTAACTTCCCCGTCATAAATTTCACCAATTTTGTATTTTTTCTCTATATTTTCATAAGGGTCAACTGTTAAAGCTTTTACTGATGCTGAAACCCTTTTTGTTTTTTCGTCTATTTTTGTAATTTTTACTTTTATCTTTTGTCCGATACTTACTAGGTCAGAAGGTTTCTTGACCCTGCCGTGACTTAAATCTGAAACATGCAAAAGCGCATCGATACCATTGATATCTAAAAATATTCCCCAGTCTGTTGTTGCTTTAACTAATGCATTTTCGATTATGTCTCCCTCTTTGATATTTTTTAAGGCTTCAGTGATTTCAGCATTTTTACTTTTTTCAAGTACAGCTCTTCTGGATACACAAACGTTCCCTCTATTTTTATCAATTCTCGTAGCTATAACTTTTACCGGGGTATTCATTAAATGATCTATTCTTTTTAGTGGTTTAACATCAATTTGCGAAGAAGGCATAAAACATGGCAAACCCTCTACAGTAGCTATAAAACCTCCTTTAACTTTTCCAGTAATATATCCCGTCATCTCCTCTTGTGTTTCGAAGACTTTTTCCATTTTTTTCCAAGCTTTAATTTTTCTAGCTTTATCTCGAGAGATAATTATCTCTCCTTTAAAACTTTCAATTCTTTCAAGATAAACATCTATTTTAGAACCAACTTTTAATTTAGATAATTCGTTATCATTTTTAAATTCTTCAATAGGTATCATGCCCTCCATTTTTGCCTTACAATCTACTACAACAAAATTTTTAGTTATTTCAGTCACTGTAGCTTTTATAATTTCATTTTCCTTGAGTTTTCTGTCTTTAAAATCTTGATCCAGGAGGTTTTTGAACTCTTTAAGTAGCGGAGTAGCGTTTTTTAATTCTTGTTTAGTGTCCATGCTTAAAATCTATTATTTTTCTTACATGTAAAGTCATTTTTTTCAACATTGCTTGTTTATTCAATTTTCCGGTGTCGATTTCTACCGAATCTGCATGTTTAAGTAAAGGGGAGTTTTTTCTTTTTGTATCAGAAATATTTCTTATTCTAAGCGCTTTTTTTACATCATTTAATTTAACTTTAGAATTATATCTTTTTAAATCTTTATATCTTCTTTTTGCAGCAACATCTAATTTGCACTTAAAAAAAAATTTTACATCTGAATTTGGCAGTATTTTCGTTGAGATGTCCCTACCTTCGATACAGCAGCTTTTGTGTTTCTTAGAAAAATTTAGTTGAAACTTTTTTAATATATTTCTTATTTTTGAATTTTTTGCAATCAATGAGACATGTCTTGAAATTTCAGGAGAGTGAAGATTGATATTCTTTAATCTATTATATTTCAGGGATTTAAATTTCTTTTGTAGAAAGGAAATTTTGTTCTTTGGTTTGCTTTTTAGAATACTATAGCTAGCATATCTATATAATAAACCAGATGATAAAAATTTTAATTTAAATTTTTTTGCAATCATTTTGGCTCCAGTTGATTTTCCTGTAGCTGCTCCTCCATCACAAGATATTTGAATAAATTTACTTTTGTTTTTCAAATTTTGCTCCCAATGATTTCATGATTTTTAAAAAAGAGGGTGATGAGGTATTTACAGTTTCAAAATTTTTAATTATTGCAGTTGCTCCAGTTAATAATGATAAAATGAAAGCTGACATACATATTCTGTGGTCACCTAAATTTGGTATTTTAATCTTTTTTTTAAGAAACTCAATTTCATTATCTCCATATATTCTTAACTCGTTCTTTAAAAAAAAACTTTTTATACCGATCTGCGATAAGATTATTTGCATTTCTTTAATTCTATTACTTTCTTTGTTAGCTAGATCTGAAATTCCCTTGAAAACTGATATTCCTTTTGTCAAGGCGGCTATAACAAAAAGTATTGGGTATTCATCTGTAGAATTTACGTAGTACTCTTTAGAGGCACGAATGGGTCTAAGTTTACTACTCTTGACTTCGATATCTCCAATAATCTCACTGTTTTGTTTTTTTAAATTTTTAAATTTAATTAAAGCTCCCTGTTTTTTTAAAAGTTTGTAAAAACCGATTCTAGTAGGATTAAGACCTACATTTTTAATATTTAAAAATGATTTTTTATTGAGCAAAGTCAGAGCAGTAAAAAAAGCAGCGGACGAAGGATCTCCAGGCACGTTGATACTCAGGGGTTTTAAATGCCTTTTTCCAAAAATAGTGATCACTTTTTTTTTAAAATTTTTAACCTTAATAGCATTTGAATTATGTATTAAAAGATTTTCGGTATGGTCCCTACTTTTTTGTCTTTCGATAATCTCTGTATTACCATTAGAATTAAGTGCAGCCAGAATTACAGCACTTTTTAGTTGCGCTGATACACCTGCCTCGTAATTAATACCGATCGGTACATCAGATGAAATAAATCTTAACGGAAAATTATATTTTTGTTTTGGTAAAAAAGTTGCGCCAAACTCATTCATCAATTCTATTAGTTTTTTCATACTTCTTTTATTAAGTGAATGATCACCAGAAACCTTTACATCAATTCTTGGGGTAGCTGATAAAATTCCAATTAGAAGCCTAGCAAGCGTACCTGAATTGCCGAAATTTAATTGAGTATTTTTTTTAGCATTTAACGATCCTAACCCTCTTCCATAAATTAAATAACTTTTACTACTCTTCTTCTTTATTTTAACTCCTAACTTTTTTAAACATTCAATAGTAGAGATTACATCCTCAGATTCTAAAACATTTTTATTTACAGAAATATTTTCGCTGATAGCGCCAATTAGAAAACTTCGTATAGAAATTGATTTGTCCGAGTCGACTTGTATTCTTTTTTTAAATGGATTTATTTTTTTGTTGATTTTTACGCTAAAACTTTTTCTAAACATTATTTTAAGAGAATTGCGAACCGAAATAATGTTCTATAGCTTTTGTTGACTTTAATAATTCTCTTGATGTTCCTTCAGCAATTACAGTTTGTTCACCTAAAACATAGCTACGATCTGTGATATCGAACAAATTTTTTACATTATGGTCTGTAACAAGTATTGCTGTTCCACTAGATTGTATCTTTAGTATGTATTTTTGTATATCTTGAACAACTAATGGATCTAGCGCAGCTAAAGGCTCATCAAGTAGCACAATCTTAGGTTTGTTAATCATTACTCTCGCCATCATTAATCTTCTGATTTCACCTCCAGATAAAACAGATGCATTTAATGTTCTTAAATGCTGAAGGTTGAACTCGTCTAAAAGCTTTTCAGTTATATTTTTTTGATTACTTGCTCCTTTGATTGAAATTTGAGCTATTCCCAAAATATTGTCATAGACAGACATATTAAAAACACTTCTTTGTTGAGGGAGATATCCCAAGCCTTCTTTTGCTCGTAAGTGTATTGGTATTTGTTCTATGGACTTATTATTTAAATAAATTTTACCACTTTCTAAAGATTGCTCACCAATGCAAAGGGAAAACAATGTAGTTTTTCCGCAACCGTTAGGACCTAAAACTCCAACACACTCGCCTGGAAATACCTTTAATGAAAGTTTTTTAAGAATTGGTCTACCATCAAATGACTTACTAATTTCTTTAACCTCAAAAATTGGTTTATCTTTTTTGAATTTTAAAATTCTAAAACCTTTTTTCATTTATTTTTACCTTAGCATTAATTTTATCATTTTTAAAAGATGCAATATCAAGAGTTTGGGTTTTAATATCGAAAAATAGCTCATCTGCATCTAGTGAGCCTTGAACATCTTTTACCACTACATTTTCTGACACTATCAGTGATCCTTTAAAATTTGAATAATCAACTTTATCAGCAAAAAGTTGTGTTTTATCATAATTGGCTTTTACATTTTTTCTAAAATTCATGTCCAAAGTTTTATTATTATATTGACCAAGATCCGACCAGATATAAAGCACAGTGTCGTCTTTAAAATAAAACACAGCTTCCACTCCTTTCATATCTATTATCTCATCATTATCTTCGCTTGTGCTTGCTACTTCAGATTTAAGGATATATCGATTTCCTGACAAGTCTAAACCACTATAAGAAATATTATAGAAAACATTTGAGCCATCTTCATTTTTATTAATTTTTTGTTGTAGTTGATCTTTAGTTTGTTCAGTTAAAATTTCTTCTTTATTAGTGGATTTCTGACCAACATTATAAGTTAAAAAAATAATTATTAAACCTAATACAAATAAACTTATCTGAGTAATTATTAACTTTTTTTTTCTTTCCATCATTTTATTCCGTTTTTAAGTAAAAAATGAATATGTATAATTCCTTTTAATATTTTATTTGATTTACCTAACTGTTTATCAGAAACCACAAGTAAACTTGTTATTTTTTTTTCACTCATAATCGCAAGAGCTTTGGAGGCAGGCATGTTTTCATTTACTACATAAGGATTTTTATTAATAAATTTAAGTAAATTTTGACTTTTAGAATAATTTTTTATTTCTCTTCTTAAGTCACCGTCAGTTAGTATACCTTTAATAAATTTATTTTTTAATATTACAATAATCCCTAAATTTTTCTTACTCATTATTTTAATCGCGTCTTTAAAATTTCTTTGATAGTTAATCACAGGCATTTTATTACCTTTTACCATGATATCTTTTGCTAATAAGAGAGAATTTCCAATGTTACCTCCAGGATGAAAGATTTTAAATTTTTCTTTCGAAAATTTTTTTTGATGCATTACTGAAGTAGCCATACAATCTCCGAGAAGAAGCATAAGTGATGTGCTAGAAGTTGGCACCATCCCAGTCATATCTGACTCTTTTACTTTTGGTACAACTATTTTTATATCACTTGCTTTTAATAAAATACTATCTAGCTTTGAAGCAATCCCAATTATTTTAATTCTATATCGATTTGAATATCTTAACATATTTGTAAGCTCAGAAGTATTACCAGAATATGATAGTATTATTAGAACATCTTTTTTTTCAATCTGACCCATATCACCATGTAATGCTTGAGCTGGATCACAAAAAAAACTAGGTATACCAACACTCGAAAATGTTGCTGAAATTTTTCTAGCTATCAAGCCTGATTTACCTATTCCAGCAAATATTATCTTGCCCTTACATCCTGATATTAAATTTATTGCTTTTATAAAAGAATTATTGAAAACTTTTTTTATTTTTTTTAATTCATTTATTTGAAGATTGGCTGTTTTCTTAGCTAAATTTATAAAATTTTTATTATTCATTAGTGCTCAAAAATATCCTCTTTAAATCCTTTTTGATCTAATTCAACTCTTGTATCTAAAAAAGCTAAACATTTTTGAAATATTTCCATTCTTTTTTCTCTTAATAACATTTTCTCTAGTTCTGTTTTTATTTTGTGAAGAAATATTACATCATTTGCTGCGTACTCTAATTGTTTATCTGATAATTCATTAATATCTTTGTTCCAATCGCTACTTCCTTGTCTTTTGTCTATTGATTTATTACAAAATTCTTGAACTAAGTTTTTTAAACCATGAGCATCTGTATAAGTTCTAACTATTTTTGATGCAATTTTGGTATCAAAAATATTTTTGACTTTGCACTTTAAAAAAAACTCCAAGGCGTTTTTGTCAAATCTTAAAAAATGGCCAATTTTTAAAATTTTTTCATTTTCTAAAATTGATACTAAATTAGGTGCTTTAAAATTATTTTTGTCTGGTTGAATTATATAAACATTGTTTTGTGAGTCGCATATTTGAATTAGGCTTAATTTATCCCTAGATGGTATTTGAAGCCCAGTTGCCTCAGTGTCTATTGCAATACTGTCTTTAATTGAACTAGCTATCTCTGGAGTTATGTCCTCTTTAATCTTAGTTATTTTCATATATAAGTTTAAATACCATGAAAAATCAAATTTGCACAATCTTAGGTGGCGGGGGTTTTATAGGCAGATATCTTGTTCGAAATTTGACCAAGAAAAACTATAGATGTATCATAACAACAAGAAAAGCCTTTCAAAAAGGGTATTTAAAGACCCAAGCAACACCAGGTGCTATCGAACTTTTAGATTGGAATCCAAATAATTTTTCAGATTTGAAAGAGGCCATAAAAAATTCAGATGTAGTTGTAAATTTAATTGGCATTCTCTTTGAAAATAGAAAACAAAAATTTTATAATATTCATTCAAAAATTCCCGAAGCTATCGCTAAGATTTGTTCGGAAACAGACGTCAAAAAATTTATCCATGTTAGTGCCATTGGAGCTAATGACAAATCAAAATCTCTCTATCAAAAATCAAAATTTCTAGGGGAACAAAAAGCACTAGAGAATTTTAAAAAAACAGTAATAATAAGACCTAGTGTAGTATGTGGCCCCGAAGATAACTTTACCAATTTATTTTCAAAATTGAGTATATTGCCTGTAATTCCAGTTGTTGGCAAAAATTATAAATTTCAACCAATCTTAGTTTCAGATGTTGCAATTTCAATTCTAAAAGCTATTGAAATTAAAAATAACGAAAGCAAAATCTATGAAATTGGAGGCCCAAAAATAATTAGTTTTGGAGATATGGTAAAATCTATCTTAACAACTATAAATAAAAAAAGATTTGTTGTCGAGATGCCAATGACTCTAGCTAAAATTCAAAGTAGCATAACTGATTTGCTTCCTCTCCCACCTATTTTAACAAGGGATCAATGTGAAATTTTATCTGAGGCAGATAATGTTGTTTCAAAAAACCATCTAACACTTAAAGATCTTGATATAGACCCAATAGATGTTGAAGAAGAAATGAAAAAATGGTTATGGAGATATAAAGACGGCGGCCAATTCGCTAAAGCACAATGAAAAGTATAAGTTTACTAAGTGGATATATTTATTTAATTCTTGCAATTATAACAGGTATTGCCTCTAACGGTTTTCTCAAAACTACAGAAAGTTTTACCAAGCTCACACCAACAATTTTTTGCATCACAAGTATTGTTGTCTGTATTTTTTGTTTATCTAGAGCAATGACTATAATACCTGTTGGATTTACTTACGCTACTTATGGAGCATTAACGATAACCGCGGTCACTTTATTTGGAATTTTCAAATATAATCAAACTCCCAATCTTTTTGGAGTCTTAGGTTTAATCCTTATCATCTCAGGAGTTATAATTTTAAATACTTTTGGTAAAGTAAAATAAAACCCTAGGTAGAAATTAATTTTTTCATACCGACTCCTCTTTATATATAATTTGTGCTAGCTTTTTTCTTTTTAAAGAAAACGGGGGAAAATCTATGAAACATTTAAAAGCTATAATTGCTTCGATTGCACTTTTCGCAATGTTTGCGGGAACGTCGCTTCAAGCAAAAGTAGAAATACAATGGTGGCATGCTTTTGGTGGAAGACTTGGTGAATTACTTGATGAACAAGTAAACAAGTTCAATGCAAGCCAAAACAAATACACTGTAGTTCATACTAGAAAAGGAAACTATTCTGAAACTCTTAACGCAGGGATTGCTGCATTTAGAGCTGGACAACATCCTAACATCTTAATGGTATTTGAAGTCGGTACTGCTAGTTTGATGGCAGCCAAAGGAGCTTATGTTCCTATGTACCAACTTATGAAAGATGCTGGACAAAGTTTTAATCCAAAAGGATTTGTTTCAGCAGTAAGCGGTTACTACACTACAACAGATGGCAAAATGCTATCTATGCCATATAACTCATCAACGCCTGTTCTTTGGGTAAATAAAGACTTGATGAAAAAAGCAGGTTTAGATCCAGAAATGGATTTAAGTACTTGGAAAAGAGTTGGAAATGCACTTGATGCAGCAAAAGCAAAAGGTATTGATATGCCTTTCTGTACTTGCTGGCACTCATGGATACATTTAGAAAACTTTTCAGCGTATCACAACATACCATTTGCAACTAAAGCTAATGGATTTGCTGGTTTAGATACTGAGTTGTCATTTAACAGCCCAGTTCATATCAAGCACATTCAAACTTTAGGTAAATGGGCGCAAGAAGGTAAATTTAAATACATGGGTAGAAGAAATGAAGCTGGTAAAAATTTTAGAGCTGGTGAATGTATGTTAATGACAGAGTCTTCTGCTGGTTATGCTGGTATCAAAAAAGAAGCAAAATTCGAATTTGGTATTAGGCATTTACCTTACTATGGAGGAACTGAAGCACCTCAAAACACAATTATTGGTGGTTCTTCTCTATGGGCATTATCTGGAAAATCTAAAGAAGAGAACAAAGCAACAGCTGCGTTCTTAGCTTTCTTGTCTAAAACTGATATTCAAGCTAAGTGGCACCAAGATACTGGTTACTTAGGTGTAACAACTGCTGCTGCTAAAAAAACTAAAAGTTCAGGTTTCTACAAAGCAAATCCTGGAACTGATTTAGCAGGAATACAGATGATGAGAAATAAAGTTACTCAAAACTCTAAAGGCTTACGTCTTGGATCTTTTGATCAGATAAGAGGTATTATCGATGAAGAGATGGAAGGAGTTTACAGCGGTAAGAAAACTGCTCAAGTAGCTTTAGACAGCGCTGTAAGAAGAGGTAACGTTCTTTTAAGAAGATTTGAAAGAGCAAATAAATAAATCAATTTAATTTACTAGGGGCGAAAGCCCCTAGTAACGTTCTTAAGATCAAATGGAAAAAAGAGTTTTTTTTAAAGGCTGGTGGTTACCAGCACTACTAGTTGCACCTCAACTACTGATTTCTTTTGTATTCTTTTTTTATCCTTCAGGCCAAGCGATTTGGAATTCTTTATTTTTACCAGATCCTTTCGGATTAAAAACAGAATATGTTGGCTTAGATAATTTTAGATTTTTATTATCTGACCCTTATTATTTAGCAAGTTTTAAAACGACAGTAATTTTTTCAACAGCAGTATCAGTTTCATCAATGGCTTTAGGTTTATATTTAGCCGCGTTAGCCGATCGATTAATAAAAGGAGCTGGAGTTTATCAGACGTTATTAATTTGGCCTTACGCTATTGCACCAGCAATTGCAGGTGTTCTATGGTTATTTATGTTCAATGGAAACATTGGGTTAGCTTCTTATTATCTTAAAGCTTTAGGTTATGAGTGGAACCATACTTTAAAAGGTGATCAAGCGATGTTTTTAGTTATTTTAGCTTCATCCTGGGGAAGAATAAGTTATAACTTTTTATTTTTTTTAGCAGGACTTCAAGCTATTCCAAAATCAATCATTGAAGCGGCAGCAATAGATGGAGCTAGTTTTTGGAAAAGATTTGGTACAATTGTAATACCTCTACTTTCACCCATCACATTCTTTTTATTAGTCGTAAATATTGTTTATGCTTTCTTTGATACTTTTGGAGTAATACATACAATCACTTCAGGCGGACCTGAACAATCGACCACTATACTAGTGTATAAAGTATTCTCTGATGGGTTTGTAAGCCAAGACTTAGGATCAAGTGCAGCTCAATCCGTAATCCTACTAGTTTTAGTCGGAATTTTAACCGTCATTCAATTTAAATATATAGAGAGAAAGGTTCATTACTAATGGTTGAGAAAAAAAAATCCGGATACTGGTTAACTCACCTTGGTTTAATTCTTGGAGTATTATTCATATTCTTTCCAGTATGGCTTACTTTCGTTGCATCCACTGTAACACAAGATGCAATTATTTATCCTCCACTACCAATGTTACCTGGAACAGAGTTCTTTGAAAATTACGCAAATGCATTATTTAGAGGTTCACCAGAGGGTTATGGTGCAAAAGTACCTGTTATAAAAATGATGATGAACTCTGCAATTATGGCAATCGGAATTACAGTTGGGAAAATAATCATTTCATTATTATCAGCTTTTGCATTTGTCTATTTTAGATTTCCTTTCAGGAATTTATGTTTTTGGTTAATCTTTATTACCCTAATGCTCCCAGTAGAAGTAAGAATAGTGCCGACTTATGAGGTTGTTGCAAATTTAAATCTACTAAACTCTTACACAGGATTAATCTTCCCATTAATTGCCTCAGCTACGGCAACTTTTTTATTTAGGCAATTTTTTATGACCATACCTGATGAAATGGTTGAAGCGGCTAGAATGGACGGATGTAGTCCTATGCGTTTCTTTTTTGATATATTAGTTCCAATTAGTAAAACTAATATCGCAGCTTTATTTGTTATTTTATTTATTTTTGGTTGGAACCAATATTTATGGCCACTATTAATGACGACCGATCCTGACATGAGAACTATTGTGATGGCTATTGACTCAATGATACCGACAGGCGATGATTATGCACACTGGCCAACGGTTATGGCAACAGCAATGTTAGCTATGGTACCACCAGTAATAGTAGTTATCAGTATGCAAAAGTTTTTTGTTAAAGGGTTATTAGAAAGCGATAAATAATGTCTCAAATTAGTTTACAAAATTTAAAGAAATCTTTTGGAAAAACTCAGGTTATACATGATCTAAGTATTGATGTTAAAGACGGTGAATTAATTGTAATAGTTGGACCATCAGGTTGTGGAAAATCAACTCTATTAAGAATGGTTGCAGGCTTAGAAGATGCTAATGAAGGAAATATTTTAATTGATAATAAAAAAGTAAATGAGCTTGAACCTATGGAGCGAAATATTGCAATGGTATTTCAAAATTACGCTCTTTATCCTCATATGACTGTTTTTGGTAACATGGCTTATGGTTTAAAAATTGCAAAAGTGCCAAAAGAAGAAATTGAGTCCAGAGTTCAAAAAGCTGCTGAAATTTTAGAGCTTGGAGAATTATTAGAGAGAAAACCTAATCAATTATCTGGTGGACAAAGACAAAGAGTTGCAATGGGAAGAGCCATTGTAAGAAATCCTGTAGCCTTTTTATTTGATGAACCTTTGTCAAACCTAGATGCCAAATTAAGAGTTCAAATGAGATTAGAGATTAAAAAACTTCAAACTCAATTAAAAACTACATCTCTTTATGTAACGCACGATCAAGTTGAAGCGATGACATTAGCTGATCGTATGATTGTAATGAACGAAGGTAATGTAGAACATATTGGAACGCCTTTAGAAGTGTATACAAAACCAAAAACTTTATTCACAGCTCAATTTATCGGAAGTCCAGCAATGAATATTCTAAAAGGTAATTGTGGAGGTAACAAATTGATTTTGGCAAACAAAGCTTCACTTTCAGTGAATTCAAAATTTAATGGACCTGTTAATATAGGTATGCGACCTGAAGATTTTGAATTAGATCAAAATGGTCCAATCAAGTTAAAAGTTGAACTTGTAGAGTTGATTGGAGCTAATACACTTATTCATGGTAAACTTGAAAACAGTAATGAGATTTTAGTTGCAAGTATCTCAGGTGTTGTTAAAGAAGATACTATTGGAAAAAATATTAATCTTTCCATTCAAAATGACAAACTACACCTGTTTGATACTAATACTGATTTGAGGATTAATTGATCAATCCATTTTTAACGAAACCTAATTACATAAGAATATACGGCCACAGGGGAGCTAGAGGTGATATTGTTGAAAACTCAATCTCCGGTTTTAAATATACTTTTGATCTTGGTATCAAAGCTGTTGAGTTCGATGTTGTAATTTCAAAAGATAATATTCCAACAATATTTCATGATTACAGATTAAATCCTGATTTAGTTAAAGATGCCTCAGGGAACTGGATCACAGATAAAAGCATGAAATTAGTAGAACTGAATTATGATGAAATAAGTAAGTATAGTATTGGAAGTATAAAGCCCGAAACAAAGTACGCAAAAAGATTTAAAAATCAAAAACCTATTACAGGTGAAAAAATACCAAAATTAACTGATTTCTTTAAATTAGTGACGGAAGATAAATATAAAGATGTATTTTTAAATTTAGAAATTAAATCAACTCCAACACAAGAAAACGTAACACCAGATCCAGAGAAAATGGTTTCTTTGATTCTTAAAGATATTAAAGACTTTAATCTTGAGGATAGAACTTTAATCACTTCTTATGATTTTAGAATTTTGTATGCTCTTAAAAAACAAAACCCAAATATCCTAAGAGGATTTATTACTCTACAACAAGGACTTTCAATAACTAAAAAGAATATTTACGAGAACTCTCCATGGATGGTTAAAAATTATCCTATGGAAGAATTATTTTTGCTACCAAATATTATTAAATCGCTAGAGGGACATGTATGGAGTGTTTTTTACCGTGATGTGACTAAACAAAATGTAGAATTAGCACACAAACATGGTTTAGCTACTTGTGTTTGGACAGTGAATAGAGAAAAAGATATTATTAGAATGATCGAGTACGGAGTTGATGGAATTATCACTGACTATCCAAAAAAAGTTCAAGAAATTTGTAAATCCAAAAATATCTCTTGGTTTTAAGCTTGAAAAGTTGAAAATATATTTATCGTCGTGCAAATAAACCCCTGATTTTTTAAATCAGGGGCATTTAATTTATTTATAAACTAATTATTTAAAGATGCTGTGATAGGTTCTTTATTTTTATTAGCTCTTTTTTCAGCGATTTTTTTCTCGATACTAGCTATCTTTAGATCAATCTTTGATAGTTTTTTTTGTTTAGTGCTTATCTTATTTTTAAGCTTATCGATTGATTTTAGTATTTTTTTCTTTTTCTTTTCGTTTTTTTTTAACTTTTTTTTCATATTGTTCCTCCAAAAAAGAAAAATCTAAAATAATCTAAAAAATTTTTCAAATGAAATTAAGAAAAATCTTTTAAACTAAAAGTTGAAAAAATTTAGAAAATCCTACGGAACTAATAAATTTATAAATCTGTCTGTTTTTTGGATCTCAAGACTGTTTACGTAACCACAATTTTCACCATCAACCTGTGATAGAACTTTATTGTTTACACCATTTATTTTTAATCTGTTCAATTCTTTTTTAATTACACTTTTTGCAGGAGTTAAGTCGCCTTTGGTTAAAATTAACCAAACATAATAAAGTAATTTTATTCTGGTCAGGTCTTTAAATATGTAAGCTACTATCCTGTTTTCAAATATATTGGTATCATTTGTTATAGAATGGGGACCAGCATAGTATTTTGAATTAGTACATAAAATCCAATCAGCCATAATTTTTTCATTATCTACCTCAACCTCCATTTTATTATTTTTTAAAAATAAAAAATGCTGAAAACCTTTTAAAGCGAAAATTACTTTTCCAAGATACTTTTTAATATTAGTATTTATGGACTCAACAATTCGGGAGTCAAAACCTACACCAGCCATCAAGAAAAAGTACTTATCATTTATTTTTGCTAATGAAATTTTCTTATGATTATCTGATACTAGGACGTTGTAAATCTCCTCCGCCTTTTTCTTAATTTGAGTTTCTATTTGTAAAATATTTGCAGTGCCAGCAGGTATGTATCCAACTAATTTGTCTTTTAGATTATCACTTTTAAACATTTCATTAATACCAAAACATACGCTCCCGTCACCGCCAGCAAATACTAACCGATCAAATTTTTTATTAGACAATTCTTTAAATACATTCCTTGCATGATCTTCGCTTTCAGTTTTAAAAAGATCTACAATATGATTTTTTTCTAAAAGATTAATGACCTTGTTAATTAATTTAAGTTTTCTACCACCTGCTGCATTTGCGTTAAATATCACCGCAAAATTCAATTTTTTATTCATATTTTAACAATTCTGTAACATATTTATGATTCTACTTGTACTAGAGATTCGTTTTATAAAAAATATGGAAACAATTCAAACTAAATCTGAGGGAAAGATTTTAAATTACAAAAGCATCTTTATTTCCGACTTGCACCTTGGGCATAGAAAAAGTGCAGCAAACAAATTATTAGAATTTTACAAACATTCAAGGTCAGAGAATTTATATCTTGTTGGTGATATCATTGATGTTTGGGCTTTAAAAACAAAATTTTACTGGCCTCAAGAACATAATGATGTGATTCAAAAAACATTAAGAAAAGCAAGACATGGAACAAAAGTAAAATATATTGTTGGAAATCATGATGATGTCTTCAGAAAATTTTTACCATTACATTTTGGCGATATTGAAGTTGTAAATAGAGCCATACATGTAAGCTCAGATAATAAAAAGTATATTGTTGTTCATGGTGATGCCTGGGATGGAGTGATGAAATATGCTCCATGGTTATCAAAAGTAGGAGCTATTGCTTATAGTTTTTTACTTGAGTTTAATGTTGTTATCAATTTTTTTAGAAGATTATTTAAAAAGGGTAATTGGTCTTTAGCAAAATATTTAAAACACAAAGTAAAGAACGCTGTAAAATATATAGGCGATTATGAAAAAACTTTAGCAGCTTATGCTAAAAAAAAAAATGTTGATGGTATAATTTGTGGTCATATTCATCATTCTGCCGATCAAGTCTTAGATGGTGTGAGATATTTAAATTGTGGTGATTGGGTAGAAGGTGCAACTTTCTTGGTAGAACATTTCGATGGTCGCATGGAAGTTATTGACTGGAACAAAATCAGAGGTGATGTTGTCGATTACAAGCCATATCTAAAAGTAGTAAATAAATAAATGAAAATTTTAATCGTTACTGATGCCTGGTATCCGCAAGTGAATGGTGTTTGTAGAACTTTAAAAAATCTTGGCGATGAATTAAAAAAAATTGGACATCAGGTTGAATATATTGAACCTAACCAATTTTTTACTGTGCCAATGCCAAAATATAATGAAATAAAACTTTCTCTTAATGTTTGGCCTAGAGTAGGTAGATTAATTTCTAAAGCCGATGCTGACATAATTCACATAGCAACAGAAGGCCCGATAGGAATATTTGCAAAAAGATATTGTGTAAAAAATAAGCTTAAGTTTACCACGTCTTACCATACTCAATTTGATAAATATTTGAAGTTATACTATCCTTATTTGCCAATTAAGCTTGCTCAAAAGTTCCTTAAAGGATTTCATTCAAAGGCGGAAAAAATTTTAGTAACAACTCAATCAATGAAAGATGAACTTCAAGAAATTGGTTTTGATAAGGATAAGATGGTTGTTTGGACCAGAGGGGCAAACCACGGGGCATTTCAAAAGCCTAAAAAGATTAATTTAGAGTATAAAAGACCAATTTATCTTTATGTGGGTAGGGTATCTATTGAGAAGAACATCAGAGCATTTCTGGATTTAGAGTTAGAAGGCACGAAACTAGTTGTTGGTAAAGGACCTGATTTAGATAAACTTAAAAAAGAATACCCTGAAGCAATATTTAAAGGAGAGAGAACAAATGGTGAGCTTGCAAGTTACTTTGCTTCTTCTGATGTTTTTGTTTTCCCGAGCAAAACAGATACTTTTGGAATTGTAATTATAGAAGCTTTAAAATGTGGATTGCCAGTAGCTGCTTACCCAGTAGCAGGACCAAAAGATATTTTTAACGGTACAAACATTGGCTCGTTAAACAACGATCTTAAAAAAGCAGCACTTGAAGCTCTTAAGTCAGATAGAAGCGCTTGCATTGAGCATGCAAAAAAATATACCTGGGAAAATTGCGCAAAAATCTTTTTAAATAGTGCGGTATCAAACCGCTAAAAAATATTTCTTTAGTCTATATCTTTAAAGTATAATCAAATCATGGAATTATTATTTTACTCTCTTGCTGGAATAATTGTGATCGTAGTAATTGCAGTATCCAGAAAATCAATTGTAGCAGGTATGGAGGCAAGATCCGATATTAAGAGAGAGAACAAACCAAGTAATAATGAAGAGGGAATAGAAGACATCACCAATGAAAATATTGAAAAAACTTATGAGCAAGTAAAGATTATAAATCAAATCGATGATCTAATTTTAATTGTAGATAAATTTAAAAATATCAAATTTTTTAATAATAGTGCAAAAAAAAAATTTGGAGAAAATAATTTAAATAAGCACGTGGCTACTTTATTGAGAGTTCCTGATTTACTCCAAAATATTGATTTAGTGCTTTTAAAAAAAGAGACAATTACTATGGATTTAGAATTATCCTCTCCCTCATTTCAGTTCTTTAAAGTTCATCTATTCTCTGGACCGACCTCATATGTCGATGATCCTGACTCAGTTGTTTTATTTCTAAAAGATTTAACTGATATTATAAAAGCGCAAAGGTTCAAATCTGATTTTGTAGCCAATGTAAGCCATGAACTTAAAACGCCTTTAGTTTCTATTAAAGGATTTCTAGAAACTATAAGCGGACATGCGAAAGATGATTTAGAAGCACAAAAAAAATTCATACCGATAATGCTTGAGCAAGCTGATAGGATGGAAAGCTTAATTAAAGATTTACTTTCACTAAGTAAAATTGAGTTAGAGGAACATATACAGCCTCAAGATAAAGTAAATTTAAAAGAAATTTTAAGTAACGTTGAAGACATCCATCAAAAAAATTTAAAATCTTTTGAATTTAAAAATAATATAAAAGATGATTTCTTTATTAAAGGCGATCATGAAAAATTAATTGAAGTTTTTTCAAATATTATTGATAACAGTATAAAATATTCAGAAAAAAATAAAAAGATCGAGGTTAATTGTGGACAAGGTAACGGAAAAGTAATAGGAGACTCTTACACCGTGTCCATTAAAGATAATGGTATTGGAATTCCAACTGAACAACTTCCGAGAATTACAGAAAGATTTTTTAGAGTTGATGCAGCTAAAAGTAAAAAAGTTGGTGGCACTGGACTTGGAATGGCGATCGTGAAGCACATTGTTAATCAGCATAGAGGTGAGTTAGAAATAAAAAGTGAGGCTCAAAGTGGCACCGAAATAAAGGTTCACTTTTCTAAATTTTAGCAAATATCACAAATTTATTAAATTATGTCTTGAGATAGACAGTAAAATAGTTAAGATTCTAGTATGACTAGAATAACAAATTATATAATTCTGGTTTTATTAACTTTAACTTTTACAACTGTTAAGGCAGATGTAAACTTAATTGAGAAAACTTTACGTTCTCAACCTCTCACAGTTTTTGATCTTGGACTTTTAAGACTTAAAAACGATCTTAGGCAAGCTAAAAACGATTTAGTTCTTGAAGTAGATAATAAAAATGTATCTACAATTTATACTGAAGCTTTATTTTCTAGAAGAGACGATGGAATTCAATTAATTGTGTCAGCACCGATGAGCACTCATTTAAATGCTAACTCGTACATGGTGGACTCAATTAAATGTAGAAAAATTTTTGAAAAAGTTAAAAATAATCTTTTAAAAGGACAAAACGAGAGCAATATGATTCACTCAAAAGCTGCATCTTATTTAAGTGAAGTATTCACCGCTCCAACACAATGGAATGCTTGGAGATATGATAAAGGTTTTACTCAAAAATTAGTTAACTTTGTACAACTAGAAGTTACATTAAAGCCAACTCAATCCTACGCAGTTAAAAATAAAGTAAGACCTTTTAGTTGCGGAGGGTCTTTAGCCTCTGATTATCAACAAATCGAGATAACTAGAAAGTTCAACTAAAAAGTTATCATTTTAATAAATTTGTAACATATCTGCAATAATTAAGAGTCCTCTTAATTCTATGAATACAATGTTTGTTAATTAATTAATAAATGAAAGGATAAACAATGAGAAAACTATCAATCGCTTTAGCTTCATTAGTTGCAATGTTAGTTGTAACTTCTGCTCAAGCTAGAGATCAGATTAAAATCGTAGGTTCTTCAACTGTATTCCCTTATGCAACAATCGTTGCTGAAAGATTTGGTTCGTCTGGTAAATTTAAAACACCAGTAATCGAGTCAACAGGAACAGGTGGTGGAGCTAAATTATTCTGTGCTGGAGTTGGTACAGAGCACCCAGACATAACAAATGCATCTAGAGCTATGAAGGCTAAAGAGTATGCGCTATGTCAAAAAAATGGTGTTGAAGAAATCGTAGAGATTACAGTTGGTAACGACGGAATAACGTTAGCTTATTCTAAAGATGCTAAACCAGTAAACTTTACAAAAAAACAATTATGGGCAGCATTAGCAAAAGAAGTTGCTAAAGATGGTGCGTTAGTACCAAATCCATATAAAAATTGGAGTGATATCGACCCATCATTACCAAACTACCCTATCAAAGTTATGGTGCCTCCAGGAACATCAGGAACAAGAGATGCTTGGAATTCATTAGTAATGAAAAAAGGTATCGATGATGCTTCTAAAAAAGCTGGCGCTAAATATAAAGCGTTAAGAGAAGATGGTGCGGTAATTGAAGTTGGTGAGAACGACTCACTTATTATTCAAAAATTAGCTGCGGACAAAGAAATGTTCGGTTTCTTTGGTTTCAGTTATTTCTTAGCTGCAAAAGATAAATTGCAAGCTGCAAGCATTGAAGGTGGTCAACCAAGTCTATCTTCGATTCAAGATTACAGTTACGCAGTTGCAAGACCTTTATTCTTCTATGTGAAAAAAGCTCACGTGGGCGTTGTACCTGGCTTACATGAATTCGTAAAAGAGTTCACAAGTAAAAAAGCTATGGGTAATAAAGGTTATTTAACTGATATCGGGCTAGTACCTCTAGATGGCAAGTTATACAAAACATCTAGAACTAACGCTACGAAGTTAGTTAACATGCCTGCTAAGAAGTAGTAGTATCAATTAAACAAAAAGGGGGTATTTTACCCCCTTTTTATCTCTGGAAGCTCAATATGAATTTAATACTTGTAACTTTTATTATTCTCTTAGCTTTCACAAGTTATTATTTCGGTAGAAAAAAAGCTCTAGTTATTCAATCATCACAAAGACTTACGGCATTACCAAAATTTTATGGATATTATTTAGCTGCTTGGTGTGCTGCACCAGCATTAATAATTTTTGCTCTTTGGTCAGTTTTTGAACCATCAATAGTTAAAACATTTATTTTACAAGATTACACTGATCAGAACTTAACCAAAAACGAGCTTCAGCTTATTTACACAAAGGTTAAAGCATTAGCCGCAGGAACTTACACGGGAAATATTACTAATTTTCTAGATGAGTCTGCTAATAAGTACATTCAATTAAAAGGAATAGCTAACAGCGCTAAAGTAGCAATTATTTTAGCAATTTTAATTTTCTCTCTGAGTTTTGCGTATAGATCTGTTCAGAAAAATGATCGAATGAGAGAACCAGTAGAAATTTTTCTTAAATGGGTGTTATTTGTTGCATCATTAGGCGCAGTTTTAGTTACAATCGGAATAGTTTTTTCACTTTTATTCGAAGCGATTAGGTTTTTTCAAGCAGTAAAAATCTTTGACTTTATATTCGGAACTCATTGGTATCCTGCTAAAACTTTTGTAAGAGATGGCCAACCAGATCCTGAATTAATGAAGGATGCTTTCGGAGCTGTGCCTTTATTTGCTGGAACTTTTTTTATTGCTTTTATTGCAATGTGTGTTGCCATCCCCATAGGTTTGCTGAGCGGGATATATCTATCTGAGTATGCTGGAAGAGGCATAAGAAAATATGCGAAACCTATTATTGAGATTTTAGCTGGTATTCCAACAGTGGTATATGGTTTTTTTGCAGCTTTAACCGTCGGTCCTTTTGTTAAAGAAATTGGTAACGCTATGGGTTTAGAAGTTTCAGCGGAGAGCGCTTTAGCTGCAGGAGCAGTTATGGGAGTAATGATAATTCCTTTTATTTCAAGTCTAAGCGATGACGTTATGACGGCAGTACCTCAAAATTTAAGAGATGGGAGTTACGCAATGGGCGCAACAAAATCTGAAACTGTAAAAAAAGTAATTTTTCCAGCAGCCCTACCTGGTATCGTAGGTTCGATACTTTTAGCAGTATCGAGAGCGGTAGGAGAAACAATGATTGTTGTAATGGCCTCAGGACTAGCGGCTAATCTTACAATGAATCCACTTGAGTCAACTTCTACCATTACAGCGCAAATTGTAGTAATTTTAATTGGAGACCAACAATTTGGAGATCCAAAAACTCAATCAGCTTTTGCATTAGGAATATCTTTATTTATAGTAACTTTACTCTTAAATGTAATCGCTCTTTCAGTTGTTAAAAAATATAGGGAAAAATATGAATAGTTTTAAGAAAAATTTATTAAAAAAAAGATATAACGCTGAAAGAAGATTTCAATGGTATGGCAAAATAGCTATAGGATTAGCTTTAAGCTTTTTAGCAGTTTTTATGTTTCAGATATTTTCAAAAGGTTACTCAGCTTTCCAAAAAACTTGGATAGTAACAGAAGTTCATTATGATAAAGAATTACTTTTAATCGATGCAGAAAGCCCATCAAAAGATGATTTAGAAAATGCAGACTATTATGATGTTGCTTACAAAGCTATGACCTCATTAGATCCTGGACTTCCTGAAGAAGAGGATCGTCAATTGATACAAATGGTTTCGTATAAATATGAGGCAGAGGTTAAAGATCTACTTTTAAAAAATCCAGACTATCTAGGTAAAATAGTGCCCATAAAATTAACAGCTTCTGATGATGTTGATCAAGTTCATAAGGGAAATTATCCAAGAGATATTCCTGAGGAGAATAGAAGAGTAAATGATTACCAGTTGCAGATTTACGATATGCTTAATGAAAGAGGAGATATTTTATCAGAGTTTAACATTAGTTTTTTTACAAGTCCTGATTCAAGAGAGGCAGAACTAGCAGGTATAGCTAGCTCGTTTATGGGAACAGTTTTTAGTATACTAGTATGTTTAGCGTTTTCATTTCCTGTTGCAGTGTTAGCTGCAATTTATCTCGAGGAATTCGCACCAAAAAATAAATTTACAGATTTTATAGAAGTAAACATTAATAATTTAGCAGCTGTTCCATCGATAGTATTTGGTTTGCTAGGTCTTGGTGTTTTATTAGCAGTTTTTAATTTACCAAGATCGACACCACTTGTTGGAGGAATTACTTTGTCTCTTATGACATTACCAACAATAATTATTGCTGCAAGAGCTTCTTTAAAAGCTGTTCCCCCAAGTATAAGAGAAGCTGCTTTAGCGATGGGTGCAAGTAATATGCAAACAACCATGCATCATACTGTGCCACTATCAATGCCTGGAACTTTATCTGGAACGATAATTGGCTTGGCTCAAGCTTTAGGGGAAACAGCCCCTTTAATTTTAATAGGAATGGTTGCTTTTGTGAATACAATACCTGGTACGCCAGTTGATCCTGCTGCAAGTTTACCAGTTCAGATATATATATGGTCAGAAAGTGCTGAGAGGGGTTTTGTTGAAAAAGTATCTGCATGTATTATGGTGCTTCTAGCTTTTTTAATTTTAATGAACTTGGCAGCTCAAATCGTTAGACACAAATTTGAAAAGAAATGGAGTTAAATGAGTAAAATAAAAGCGGAAAATGTAAATGTTTATTACGGATCCAAACAGGCATTATTTGACGTCTCTATAGATATAGCAGAAAAAGAAGTTACAGCTTTAATTGGACCATCTGGGTGTGGAAAGTCTACTTTCTTAAGATGCTTGAACAGGATGAACGACGTCATAGAAATTTGTAGAGTTGAAGGCAGTATTAAAATGGACAACCTAGAACTGAATTCAAGAAAGTTAGATGTTGTGAGACTTAGGGAGAACGTTGGTATGGTTTTTCAAAAACCCAATCCATTCCCTAAAACAATTTATGAAAATGTAGCTTATGGTCCTACTATTCACGGTATTGCACAGAGCAAAGAAGAAATGGATCAAATAGTTGAAACAAGTTTGAAAAAAGCTGCCTTGTGGAACGAAGTTAAAGATAGACTTGATGAAATCGGAACTGGTTTATCAGGAGGTCAACAGCAACGACTATGTATTGCTAGAGCTATATCTGTAAGTCCAGAAGTGATTCTTATGGACGAACCATGTTCAGCGCTTGACCCAATAGCAACAGCTCAAATTGAAGAACTTATAGATGATCTTAAAAAAGAGGTCACAATTGTGATAGTTACCCACTCAATGTCACAAGCAGCTAGGGTATCTCAAAAAACAGGTTTCTTTCATTTGGGAAAACTTATAGAATTTGGACCAACAGATAAAATATTTAAAAATCCTGATAATCAGCAAACTCAGGATTATATTACAGGAAGGTTTGGTTAATGAGTGAAAAACCGCACATTGTAAAATCTTACGAAGAGCAACTTCAGTTATTAAAAGATACAATAGTGAAAATGGGAACTGGAGTTGAGAAACAGCTTGAAAACACTATTCAATCTTTAGTTAAAAAAGACATTAGTTTAGCAGAAAAATCTATCAAAGATGACGAATTGACTGATAAGTATGAAATAAATATAGAAGAGCAAGTTGTAAATTTGATTGCCTTAAGGCAACCTATGGCAATAGATTTAAGAGAAACAGTTGTTGCCTTAAAAGTTTCTTCAGACTTAGAGAGAATTGGTGATTTAGCAAAAAACATCTCAAAACGATTAACTAAAATTGGAACTGATTTACCTAATGATATTACTAAAAATTTCGAAATAGCTGGTTTAAAAGCATCAAAACAAGTCAATGCAGTTTTAAATTCGTATTTACATAGAGCTAAAGATACAGCAGAAAATGTTTGGAATTCTGATGAAGAAATAGATCAAATGACTAATTCTAATATGGAAGCTGCAGTAAAGCATTTAGAAAAAAATAAAAACGATGTACAAAAAGTAACCCAACTACTTTTCATGCTTAAAAATATTGAGAGGATTGGAGATCATGCAACCAATATTGCAGAGCAAGTTTATTTTCTGATTACAGGAGATTATTTAGAGGGAGACCGACCAAAAGGATAATGAGGGCAAATTTATTCATTGTTGAAGATGAAATACCCATCGTAACTTTACTTAAATACAATTTAGAAAAAGAGGGTCACAAAGTTGATTATGCAGTCAATGGAGAAGACGCTATTAGAAATATAAAGGAAAAAAATCCTGATTTAATTTTATTAGATTGGATGTTGCCAGATATTTCAGGTGTTGAAGTCTGTAAAAATTTGAAAAGAAGCAATCTTCACAAAAATATCCCAATCATTATGTTAACAGCCAAAGGTGAGGAAGAAGACAAACTTAAAGGATTTGAAACAGGAGCTGATGACTACGTAACTAAGCCATTCAGCCAAAAAGAACTTATTGCAAGAGTTAACGCTTTATTAAAGAGATCTAAACCAAGTGTTGCCGCTGATGTTGTAGTATTTGAGGATCTTAAAGTAGATAGAGTTCAACGAAGAGTTTATAGAGCAGATAAACAAGTTATAGTCGGCCCAACCGAATTTAAACTAATTGATTTTTTAATAAAGAATCCAAAAAGAGTATATTCGCGTGAGCAACTTCTAAATTCTGTATGGGGAGATGATATTTATGTTGAGTCCAGAACTATAGATGTTCATATAAGAAGACTAAGAAAAGCAATAAATATTGATGGCAAGAAAGATCTTATCAGAACAGTAAGATCTGCTGGCTATTCCTTAGATGTTTGAAGATCTTTTGGCTTTATAAATGATATTAATTTTCCTTTAACTTTTGATAACTTTTCCCAATCATTGAAATTAAAACTTACTTCAGCAACGGCTGCAGTAGGAAATTTTCTTTTTAAATTTTCAAATTGTTCGGAGTTTTCTTTAAGACAGATTCGATTTATGAGTTCACTAATTGAAGGTTCATGATTGATTAAAAGTAAAGTTTTATAATTATCAACTGTTTGTTTTAAGATATGAATAATTTCATCCTCACTAGCATGATAAAGCGCTTTTTTTTTAATAATTTTCTTAAAACTGATTTTTTCTGACAATATATTTAATGTTTGTATTGTCCTTTTTGAGGATGAGCAATAAACTAAATCAAATTTTAACTTCTTTTTAATAAAAAATTCACAAATTAATTTTGCTGAATTTTCCCCTCTTTTATTCAATGGCCTGTCATGATCATCTAAATCTGGAAAATCCCAACTAGATTTAGCATGTCTCATCGCATATAATTTAAACATATTTTTAATTTAACATTTAAATATGTCGAAAGCATCATTTTCAGAAAACGCTAATATTAGCAATCAACTCATAAACAGAGAATTATCTTGGCTTCAGTTTAATGATCGTGTTTTAGAAGAATCAAAAGATAAAACAAATCCTCTATTTGAAAGAGTAAAATTTTTATCAATCGCAGGTACAAATTTAGATGAATTTTTTATGGTAAGAGTCGCTGGACTTTTTAATCAAATTAAAGATGGTTTTGACGAATTAAGCGCAGATGGATTAACTGCAGAGGATCAATTGAATAGGGTCGTATTAAAAACTAAAGATCTATTAAAGAAGCAAAACGAAGCATTCCTAGAGTTGAAAAAAGAGCTATCGAAAGAAAAAATTTTCATTCGAAAAATGTCAGAACTAAATAAGAAGGATCTTATGTATCTAAGAGAATATTTTCAGGAAACAATTTATCCTATAATAACACCTACTGCCATTGACCCATCACATCCCTTTCCTTTTATACCAAATAAAGGCCAAGCAATTTTACTAAGAATGACTAGAATAAAAAAAAAAAGAGAACTAAATGCAATTATAGTTATACCAAGAGCACTTCCAAAATTTGTATCTCTAAACAATTCTGAAACAATAAATGAATTTGTCACAATTGATGACGTAATTTGTAAATTTGCTAATGAAATATTTCCAGACCATAATATCGAGGCAAGTTTGCAGTTTAAAATAATTAGAGACAGCGAAATTGAAATAGATGATGAAGCTGCTGATCTTGTGAGATATTTTGAAAAAGCAATTAAGAAAAGAAGAAGGGGAAACGTAGTTAAACTCGAAGTAATCACTAATTCAAACAAAAAACTTTTAAATTTTATTTCAAAAAAATTTAAAATGGATGAAGATCATATTTATGAGGTTGAAGGATTGGTTGGAATACAAGATATAGATGAAATTTGTAAAAAGAAAGATCCAAAGCTGAGATTTAAAAAGTTTAATCCTAGAGAAGTTGAAAGATTGAAGGAATTTGATGATAAATTTTTTTCAGCTATAAGAAGTAAAGATTTTGTTGTACACCACCCTTTTGAAACTTTTGATGTAGTAATTCAATTTTTAGAAGCTGCAGCAAAAGATCCCAAAGTTATCGGTATCAAACAAACTTTGTATCGAACCACACCTGACTCTCCTATCGTAAAAGCACTAAGTAGAGCAGCAGAAAACGGAAAAGTTGTTACAGCCGTAATAGAAATAAAAGCTCGATTTGATGAGGAAGCTAATATTGAATTATCTAGGAAACTAGAGAAAGCTGGCGTTCAAATTGTTTACGGATTCGCAAAATATAAAACGCATGCAAAGGCAAGTTTAGTTTTAAGAAAAGAAGGAGCTAAAACGCGAAGCTATGTTCACTTAGGTACAGGAAACTATCATCCAATTAACGCAAAAATTTATACTGACTTATCACTGTTTAGCTCTAATCAAGACTTGGCCAAAGATGTCGAAAAATTTTTCAATTATGTAACTGGTTATGCAAAACCAAAAAAATTGAATAAAATTTTTATGTCTCCATTAAATAGCAGGAATTTTTTTGAAGAAAAAATTGAAAATGAAATTGTAAATGCAAGTAAAGGAAAACCTGCAGAAATATGGGCAAAAATGAATTCTCTTGTAGACCCTGGAATTATTAAGAAATTTTATGAAGCTTCAAACGCAGGAGTAAAAATAAATTTATCAGTAAGAGGAGTGTGTTGCTTAAGACCTGGAATTAAAGGTCAATCTGAAAATATAAAAGTAAAAAGCCTTATTGGCAGATTTTTAGAACACTCAAGAATTTATTGTTTTGCAAATGGTAGTTCTATGCCCTCTCGAGAGAATCAGGTATATATTTCATCTGCAGATTTAATGCCTAGAAATTTAGATAGAAGAATTGAAATTATAATTCCGATAGAAAACAATACTGTGCATGAGCAAATTTTAGATCAAATTATGTTAGCTAACTTTAAAGATAAATCAGAAACATGGTATTTAGATAGTTTGGGAAACTATCATAAAGAACAAGAAAAAGGCTTTTCCGCACATTCCTATTTCATGAAGAACCCAAGTTTATCAGGTCGTGGTAAGTCAATTTTAAGAGCTAAACCTCAAAATTTAAGATTAGTAAAATGAAACCAGAATTAAAAAATCTTTTTAAATTTCAGTCTAATAAAAAGTCTAAGCAAGCCATAATAGATCTTGGATCAAATTCAGTAAGAATGCTCATATACGATAATTTTAAAATTTCTCCAATCCCAGTCTTTAATGAAAAAGCAGTTTGCAAACTTGGAAAAAATTTAGATAAATCTAAAAAACTAAATCCCGATGGAATTAAAGGTTCTTTAAAAGTTCTAAATAGATTTAAAGAAATTTTAGATATTTCAGACGTTCAAGATTTAGAAATTATTGCAACAGCAGCTTTTAGAGAGGCCACTGATGCAAGTGAATTTTTAAGAGAAATTGAAAAAATATTTAATAAAAAACCACTAGTATTATCTGGCGAGGAAGAAGCAAGAACATCAGCAAATGGTGTAATGGTAGGATTTGATGAAGTAGATGGATTAGTTGCAGATTTAGGAGGTGGAAGTTTAGAACTTGCCAGAGTTTCTAAAAATCAAATTTTTGAAACAACCTCTTTACCTCTTGGAGTATTAAGACTTGAAAATAATCCTATTATAAAAAAAAGAAATTTGGGAAAATATGTTAGAAAACTTTTAAGAGATGAAAAATGGCTTTCTAAAAAGAAATTTAAAAATATTTATTTGGTAGGAGGGACTTGGAGATCATTATTTAAATATCATCTCTTTAAAGAAAAACACCCATTACATATTTTGCATCAATATAAACTCTCAAAAGATGTAGCAGTAAAATACTTAAATAGAATTTCAAAATTTAATAAATCATCTTTGAAATCAATGGAATATATTACTAAATCTAGAACTCCCTATTTACCTTTTAGCTCTATAATACTAAACGAAATAATTGAAGCAGCAAGCCCCTCAAAAGTTATTTGCTCAATCAGTGGACTGAGAGAGGGACATATGAATACAATTATAAACCAAGGAATGAGCGAGGATGAAATTTTCAAATTAAAAACTGACGGTATATCTTTTAAAAAAGGGGACTATGGAAAGAGTTTTGAGAAATATTTTAATTTTATTTCACCATTATTTGAAGACAACGAATATTTTAATCGAAGATTATTAACCTTGGCTTGCATCTTAAGTAAAATGGATTGGGGCCTAGGAGCTTTTCAAAAAGCAGAATTAGTTTTTATGGAAGTGTTAAATACTCCATTACTAAAACTAGAACATAGAGATAGAGTAAAAGTTGCATCAGCAAGTTTTTGGAGACATTGTGGCTTAAAATATAATCCGAATTATCAGTTTTTATCCTTATTAAATAACAACGAAATTTTATCCTCAAAGCAAGTGGGATCTGCTTTAAGATTAGCAGAGTCACTCACTAGCATGTCTTCTTTGTTGTTAGATGAATTTAAAATTTATAAAAGAAATAAGACTATTTTTTTGAAAATACCTAACAATCATAGCGATATTGTCTCAAAACAAGTAACTAAAAGACTTAAAAACCTGGCAAGAGAGATGAATGTCGACTCCAATATCATTTATTCTTGAAAATTAATAAATCTTTAACTTAATTTAAATATTTTTTTAGCATTTATATATTATTAACTGATTAACAGTCTCCCAACTGTGTTGTTAATTAATTAGCCCATCAGCCCAAGGTATCAATATTTCCTTGGGCTGGCCTCCAATTACAAAATAATTTTTCTGATTAAATAGACAGCCAATATTCCACCAAGCATCTCAGCAATGATATAGCTAGGAGTATTTAAGTAATTAATTCCAGTAAATGTGTCTGTAAAAGTTCTTGCGATTGCTACCGCTGGATTTGCAAAAGAAGTTGAAGAGGTAAACCAATACCCCGCTGTTATAAAAGTAGCTACTGATGAAGCGACCGCAAGTTTGCCGCTCTTTAAAGATCCAAATATTACAAAAATTAATCCAAAAGTTGCAATGATCTCAGCTGTAAAAATATTTATTCCAGGTCTAATCTTCTGTGAAAGCTGCAACAAAGGAAGATCAAACATAAAATTTGCTAACATTACCCCTAACATGCAACCTAAGATTTGAGCAGAAATATAAGTGATAATTAAATTTTTTTTAATCTTGTTGGTAAAATACATTGCTAAAGTAACGACAGGATTGAAATGTGCGCCGGAGATATCACCGATTGAAGTAATCAGAACAAATAATCCTGCACCTGTAGCTAAAGTATTCGCTATTAACATTACAGCGATATCATCAGTTAGATTTTGAGCCATAATACCTGAACCAACAATAATCATGACTAAAAAACAACTTCCTATAAATTCACCAATAAATATCTTTTTACTTTTCATTTTTTACCCAATGTTTAATTTTTTCATTAATTATATTATAAGTTTCTTCAGCTATTAAATTTATTTTATCTTTATTTTTAGTTTTTTTAATTTTTTCAACAGGGTCCGCGATGTCCCAGTGCGTAATGGTTTTTTTTTTGGGCCATACAGGACAAACTTCTTTATTGGCGTTATTACAAACTGTAATCACGTAATCAATATCAATATCATTTTTTAAAAATTCATCAAAATTTTTCGAATAATACGTGGCTAAATTAAATTTTTTTCCTTCTAGATACTCTTTAATGTAGGGATTGATTTTCCCTGAAGGATTACTTCCAGCGCTAAATGCGATGAATTGATTTCGGAAATTATTGTTTACAATACTTTCCGCTATTATGCTTCTCGCAGAGTTTCCAGTACAAACAAATAATATTGTTTTTATTTTCCTCATAAAAAATGTATTGAAGTGTCCCGGACTTACGGAACCAAAATTTGATAAAAACCAATAATAAATAATGGAATCTGTAACCCAAAATTGGTTAATATTGCTTTATCCTTAGAAATAAAACCTGCAATTGTCCAACCAACAACTCCCGCTCCATGAAACATTATATTTACTGGATACATATTCAAATTTGTTAATAAAATACCTGTAAGAACTAAAAAAGTACTTAACCATTTAAGGTATTTTTTAATAAACTTCATAATCAATTATATGATTGTAATGTTAAAGTTTTGTTAACCAGACGAGGCTTTAACTTTTTTCTCGATAAATTCTGGTATCTCATCACCAAGATCGTCGTCTTTTTGATTTTTAGGTTGAAAGGCATACAAAACATGAAGTTTGCAATAAGGAAAATCTCCTTCAGGCTTTCTACCGCAAAAATAGAATTTCTCCTCATTTGGATGACCTATAGGCCACTTGCACGTTTCATCAGTAAGTTCTTCCAATGATTTAGGGTTTTCTGGCTCGAAGTTTTTATCTAATAATATTGATTGAAATTTAGCTTTTCTTGATGTGGGCGCTGGACCCCTTCTAATCTGCTTATTATCATTGGTTCTAGGCGAATTCGATTGCTTGGAAGGGGCTCTAGCTTCTAAATTTAACCTATGAGCTTTTCCAATTACTGCGTTTCTAGTGGTGTCACCTAATGCTTCGGCTATCTGACTTGCAGTATGCCCTTTAGACCAGAGTTCTTTTAATTTAGCGACTTTTTCTTCTGTCCAACTCATAGTATATAATTACAATATTTAGTAATTATTAAAAACTTAGGGCATAATATTGGGGTTTAAAACATTAAAACGCATCAAAGCTGTGAGTAGATTTAGTTTTGCACAGTTTTTTTAATAACAGGTTATAAGACTATCAATGGTTGAAATTTCGAAAAAATATAAAATTGGAAAAAGAAGATTTGGATTGGTTAATTGGTACGGAACATGGACTTTATATAAAAAAGAAGTTCTAAGATTCTTAATTGTGTGGATACAAACTATTTTTTCCCCACTAGTTTCATCTTTACTGTTTTTACTTGTTTTATCTTTAGCTATTGGAGCAGATAGAGGCGATGTACTTGGAGTGCCTTTTATAACTTTTTTAGCGCCAGGGTTGATTTCTATGCAGGTAATTCAGCAATCTTTTTCACATTCCTCATCATCTTTTATGATTAAGAAAATTGATGGAACTATAGTTGATTTATTATTTGCTCCCTTATCTGCTGGAGAAGTTACCATCTCAGTTTCACTTGCAGCTGTAACAAGAAGTTTATTAATCGGAATAGTTTCAATTATTGTATTTAAATTAATTATAGATATTGAAATCAAAAACTATTTAACACTTATAGCCTTTACTTTGCTTTCTTCTTTTGTTTTAGGAAACATCGGAATAATTGCTGGATTATGGGCTGAAAAATTCGATCATATGGCAACAGTTACTAATTTTGTAATAGTTCCATTATCTTTCTTATCAGGCACTTTTTATTCAATAGAGAGACTCCCTGACTTTTTGCAAGCAGTAAGTAAAGTTAATCCGTTTTTTTATATGATTGATGGTTTTAGGTATAGTTTTATTGGCACTTCAGATGGTTCAATTTCTATTGGTTTAGTATATTTAACTGTCTTGAGCTTTGTTAGCTGGCTTGTTTGTTATTTATTGTATAAAAAAGGCTATAAAATAAAATCATGAGTAAAATTTTAAATACTTATAATAGAAAGAAAATCTCTTTTTCCAAGGGAAAAGGAAGTTTCTTATATACAACAAATGGAAAAAAATATTTAGATTTTGTACAAGGTATCGCTGTAAATTGCCTTGGTCATGCTAATGACCACTTAATTAGGTCTATTAATAAACAATCTAAAAAATTATGGCATGTTTCAAACGTTTTCACTATTCCTGAGCAAGAGAGATTAGCAAAAAGATTAGCCCAAAAAACATTTGCTGATTACGTAACTTTTCAAAATTCAGGTGCCGAAGCGACAGAAGCCGCTATTAAATTTGCTAGAAGATATTTTTATTCAAAAGGTCAACCAAGAAAAAATAGAGTTCTTTGTATAAATAATAGTTTCCATGGAAGAACTATCGCAGCTATATTTGCCAGCAATAGTAAAAAAGCAATTGAAGGCTTCAAACCTAAAGTAGACGGTTTTGATCACTTTAACTTTGGTGACCACAAAGGTTTAGAAAAAGCTATAACCAGCAGAACAGCAGCAATCATGGTCGAGACAATTATGGGAGAAGGGGGCATTAAAGTTATTCCAGATTTTTGCCTAAAGGGCTTAAGAAAACTATGTAATAAGAAAAAAATTTTATTAATTCTTGATGAAGTACAATGTGGAATTGGAAGAAGTGGCAAATTTTTTGCTTTTGAATACGCAAAAATCAAACCTGATATCGTTCCAATAGCAAAAGGGATTGGCGGTGGCTTTCCAATAGGTGCAGTTTTAGTTAATAAAAAAGTAGCATCAGGCATGAAGCCAGGGACTCACGGATCAACATTTGGAGGAAACCCATTAGCAATGAGCGCCGGAAATGCAGTCATGGACATCATGTTTAAAAAAGGTTTCTTAAATAATGTAAGCAAAAATGGAAAATATTTTGTAAATCAACTTAATAAAATCAAAAATAAGTATCCTAAGATTATTAAAGAAGTTAGAGGTAAAGGACTACTCATTGGACTCTGTCTTCAAGTAAATCAAGCTAAATTTATTCAAAAACTTTTAGATAATAATTTATTGACAGTAAGAGCTGCTGAAAATGTTGTCAGACTTTTGCCTCCTTTGAATGTAACAAAGAGCGAGATAAACTTAGGTTTAAAAATAATAGAGAAAGTTTGCAAAAAATTTTAAATGAAAAACTTTATAAATATCTCTGACTGCTCATCAGTAGAGCTTAGAGCGATTATTGAAGAAGCAAAAAAGAGAAAACAAAATAGATCTGGATTAAATAAATCTGCGCCCGATGAAGATAAGCCCTTTGAAGGTAAGTCGATGGCTATGATTTTCGAGAAACCCTCAACAAGAACAAGAATGTCATTTGATATAGCAGTTAAACAATTAGGAGGATCATCAATTATTTTAAATCCAGATGGCATACATTACGGCAAAGGAGAGGAGTCTTTAAAAGATACGGCAAAAGTTTTATCGGAGTATGTCGATATCATTATGTTGAGAACTTCATCTCATAAAAATTTAGAGGAGTTCGGAAAGCATTTAGACATTCCAATAATTAATGGCCTTTCAGATTTGAGCCATCCATGTCAAATTATGTCTGATATTCTTACTTACGAAGAAAGTAATGGCTCTATTAAGGGTAAAACTGTTTCTTGGATTGGAGATGGTAATAATAATATGTCAAATTCTTTAATAGAGGCTGCTGGGAAATTTAATTTTAAACTTAATATTGGTTGTCCAAAAAAATATTCTCCAAATAAGAGTATGTTAAAACTAGCAAGAAAGGAGAAAGTAAAATTAACAATTACTTCCAAACCTCTAGAAGCTGCTACAGGCGCAGACTGCGTCATGACCGATAAATGGATTTCAATGAATGACAAAGTAAATAAAAATTCTAAAAAGAAAACTTTAAAACCTTATCAAGTAAATAAAAAATTAATGAGCAAGGCTAATTCAGACGCTATTTTTATGCATTGTCTACCCGTTGGGAGAGGGGAAGAGGTGACGAACGAGGTAATAGATGGAAAACAATCAGTTGTTTGGAGACAAGCCTTAAACAGAGTTCACGCTCAAAAAAGTATAATAAAATGGTGTCTTGATTAAGGTAAAGGTTTCGGATTATCCCCTTTGGAATTCATATATAAAATAACTGATGCTCTATCTTTTTCTTTTCTAAGTCCCGCAAAAGCCATTTTAGTTCCTTTAATATAAGCCTGTGGTTTGATTAAATAACTATTCATCTCTTCGAAGGACCATTCTTTGCCATAAGCTACCATTGCTTTAGAATATTTATAATCATTTACCGACCCAGCAGTTCTACCAATTACATTCCACAAATTTGGACCTATCATGTTTTTTCCGCCTGCAGCAATCATATGACAAGCGCTACACTTTTTAAAAACTTTTTCCCCATGAGCTAAGTCACCCATTGCTAGCAATTGTTTTATATCAACAACTTCTAAAACTTTTTCTTTGGTATCTGTAGTGCTTGTAGTTGATGCAACTTCTAAGCCCTCAACTTTGTAAGCAGACACTTTTGGCTTTTCTACATAAAATAGAATGTCCGCGAATTTTCCAATACCAATGATTATTAATGCAGTAAGTAAAACTGCTGCTATTATTTTATTTAATTCAAAACTGTCCATATTTTTGGTAAGTACTCATAAGACATATAACATGAGTTTTATAAAAAAAACTTAAAATTACAAAATTTTTTTGCGTCGTTGGGACGCATAATTAATATGAATAAAACTGCAATTATAATACCATCGAGATTAAATGCTCAAAGACTGCCAAACAAACCCTTAAAAATTATAAATAATAAACCCATGATTCTTCATGTTTATGATGCAGCAAAAAAATCTAATGCGGGGGAAGTATTTGTAGCATCGCCAGACCAGAAAATATTGGATGTAGTAAAAAATTATGGCGGTAAAGTAATAAAAACATCCCAAAAACATGAAACAGGAACAGATAGGGTCCATGAAGCGTTTAAAGATTATTTAAATTACGATATGAAAATAATAGTTAATCTTCAGGGGGATATGCCTAATATTAATCCTAAAGCAATTAAAGATTTAATAGTGTATATGGAAAAAGGTAATTGTGATATTGGAACTTTAGCAAGTGAATTTAAGTCTGGCTCTGAGATCGAAGATCCAAATATTGTAAAAGTTTTAGTTAAAGAAAAAATGAGGGTAGGAATGTTTAGTGAAGCCCAGGATTTTATTAGAGTTAAAACAAACACAAAGTATATTCCCTACCATCATATAGGAATTTATGCCTTTACTAATAAAGCTTTGATAAGGTATGTAAGCTTAAAAAGATCTAAACTTGAATTAGAGAGAAAGCTAGAGCAACTTAGAGCTATGGAAAGCAATATGTCAATTCATGTTGGTTATATTAACACCATTCCTTTAAGCGTTGATACTAAGAAAGACCTAGCCGCTATAAAGAAAATTATGGAAAAAAATGCCTAAGGTGCAGAAAATAGCAATTCAGGGAGAATTAGGAGCATATTCACATATCGCTGCTGAAAACCTTTTTAAAGGAGCAGAGATTAAAACTTGTGCTACTTTTGAGGAAACATTTAAAAAAGCATACACTGATCACACTTATAAAATTGTTATACCTATTGAAAACTCTTTGGCAGGAAGAGTAGCTGACATTCATTATTTGCTTCCAAAATACAAACTTCAAATTCATGGGGAACATTTCCAAACTGTTGAACATAATTTATTATGTAAACCTAATGCAAAAATTGAAAATATTAAATTTATTAGAAGTCACGCTCAAGCGATAGGCCAATGTCAAAATTTAATAAATAGAAGGAAGTTTAAGCCTATAATTTCTGCTGACACAGCTGGATCAGCTAAAGATTTAGCTGAAGGCAATGATGGTACAATTGCAGCCATTGCATCAGAATTGTCTGCTAAAATCTATAAATTAAAAATTTTAGAAAAAAATATAGAAGATGAAAAAGGAAATGTAACGCGTTTTCTTGTAATGGGCAAAGGTATCGAACAACCTGAATTTAATGATAATAAAAAATTTATTACCAGTTGTATTTTTAGGGTAAAAAGTGAGCCTTCAGCGCTGTATAAGTGCTTGGGTGGATTTGCAACCAATCAAGTAAATTTGACAAAACTTGAAAGTTTTTCAGTAAAAAATACTTTTGATCAAGCAAACTTTTATTTAGATCTCGAAGGTCATTTGGAGCAACCAGGAGTTAAAAAAGCCTTAGAGGAACTTAGCTTTCACACAGAAACTTTAGATATTCTGGGAGTTTATGAAGCTTCATCTTTTAGGCGAAAATAGTCCACAAAATATGATTCTCCTCTTGTAGTAATTAAATTGATCTTGATATACTCATAATGGGGTTGGCATCAGGTGGATGTTTCATAAATCCGGTCAGGTCTGAAAAGAAGCAGCCGTAGTGAAAATTATTCAGGTTGTTGCCTGCCTCTTAAAATGGAAAATAAAATTCTAGCATTAAAATATAGACCTCAAGAGTTTAAGGACCTTATTGGACAAGAGGTTATGACTCAAACTATTACTAATGCAATTAAAATTAATAAAACTCCTAACGCTTATCTTTTGACAGGAATAAGAGGTGTTGGAAAAACAACAACTGCTAGACTGATTGCTAAGGCGTTAAATTGCGATAATCTAAAAGATACAAAAATAAAATGTACTAGTGATAATTTTTGCTCTACATGTAAAGAGATTATCAGTTCTAACCACATAGATATTTTAGAAATGGATGCAGCCTCAAAAACAGGTATCGACGATATTAGGGAATTGATTGAGAACTCAAAATATAGTCCAACAAGTGCGCGATATAAAATCTTTATAATCGATGAAGTTCATATGTTATCTAAACAAGCATTTAATGGCTTGTTAAAAACATTAGAAGAACCACCATCAAGTTTAAAATTTATATTGGCAACAACAGAAGTAAGGAAAATTCCTGTAACCATTTTATCTAGATGTCAGAGATTTGATTTAAAGAGAGTTAGTGTTGAGTTAATAAGTGAGCACTTAAAAAATATATCAACAAAGGAAAAAGGTAATATTTCAGAGAAGGCTATTAAATTGATCGCTAGAGCCTCAGAAGGTTCTGTCCGAGATTCAATTTCTTTATTAGATCGAGCTCTTATCTCTCAGTCAGTGAATAAAGGTAAAACAATAGAAGAACAAGATATTAGAGAAATGTTAGGTCTTGCTGATAAAAGCAAAGTGATTTCTTTGCTTAAAGAAATTTTAAATGGAAAAGAAAAGGAGGCATTACAGTTACTTAATGAACTTATAAATGATGGAATAGATGCTAAGAATTTTTTAAATGATATTCTAGAAGTTTTATATCTCTATAGTCGAAAAAAAAGTTTAGGCTCAATAGAAAAAGATATGTCAATATCCGAGGCAGAAGCACAACTAATAGATCAAGATTCTGCAAATGTCGATATGCAAGATATTGGATTGTTTTGGCAGCTCACAATTAAAACAATCGATGATCTTAAATTTGTCGGTAATGAAAACTTAACACTTAAAATGTTTGTAATACAATTAATTCACTTAAATGGTTTGGCAGATCAAAAAAATGTTGATGAAGGCCGTAGCATTCAAATACATGATCCAGAAAACCTATCTGGAAAAAAAATGGAAGAAAAAACTTTTGATACATCCTCGACAAATAATAAAGCTAAAAATCAATTAAAAAATACAGATCAAATTAAGACCAACCCAATTAAAAATTTATCATCTGAAGGAACA